>DGXM01000155.1 GCA_002396325.1 Treponema sp. UBA4232 | reverse complement strand
CATGCAGGACATAATCGGAGGTCAGGAGGAAGGCCAGTTCGTCTGCAATAACGACCCGATGGACATCCGCTTTTACACCAACTTTCTGGTGAGCTACCTGTACAACACAAACCGCATTTCGGATGATGACAAAGACAGTCTGCAGATGACGCTGATGGAACTTCTCACGAATGCTGTGGAACACGGAAACCTGAACATAAGCTACAAAGAAAAAACCGAGTGGCTTATGAACGGCGGCGACATAATGGAGTTTATCAAGAAAAGAGCCGAAGACCCGCGTTACCGTGACAGAAAAATCCGCATTTCCTATGCAATCAGAAAAAATGTTTCCGCTTTCAGGATTGAGGATGACGGAGATGGTTTTGACTGGCGGAAAATGCTGGCGAAAAAAGCAGAAGACAATCTGGACACTCACGGAAGGGGAATTTCGCTGAGTATGCAGTGCGTGAAGAAACTCGCCTACAACGAAAAAGGAAACCATGTGACTTTCTCCATTGCAAACAAAGTGAACTCCACCAACCAGGTGCCCGGAATCATGAATTCCTTCGATGCCATTGAATACAAGGACAAGCAGGTTGTGTGCCGCCAGGACGAGATGACGAACGATCTTTACTTCATCGTGTCAGGTCAGTTTGCGGTCTACGTGAACAAAAAATACACCACCATCCTGAGTCCGAACGATATGTTCATCGGAGAAATGGCATTTCTTTTGAACGACCGGCGCACTGCAACGGTTGTGGCGGTGGGTTCCAACTGCAAGCTCATAAAAGTGCCCAAGACAGCGTTTCTCTCGCTCATCCGCAAAAACCCGCACTACGGAATCTTCCTTAGTAAAATGCTGGCTCAGCGTCTTGAAAATCAGGCTCAGACCACGTACGCGGTTGAACAGAAACTTGCCGAAATCCAGAGTTTTATGCACAAATAAAAACGGGGAAAAATGTCACTCAACTGCAACGAACTGAATCTTATAATAGACGAACTTGATTTGGAGGGCTCTTTCATACAGGAGATTGTGCAGCCCGGCTTCGACATGGTTTCCTTCCGCGCTGTGAAAAACGGGGAACTGAAGACCATTGTCATCTGCACAGGAGGCGGAGTCTGCCGCATCAACGAAATCAAATCGAAAGTGCCGAAAAACGAAAAGCCTCTCCGTTTCCAGGAATTCCTGCGCTCACACGTGCAGGGCATGAGAATCAACTCGTTCCGTCAGATTGGTTTGGAGCGGATTGTCAAGATGGACGTTTCAACCTGGCAGCAGAAATATTTCATCTATATACGACTGTGGTCCGGTGCCGCAAACATAATTGTGACAGACGAAGAGAAAATCATACAGGACTGCATGTACCGCCGTCCCAAAAAGAACGAAATGAGCGGCGAGCATTTTGAAGAGCCTGTTGCAAATCCCTCGGAAGATGAAAGAAAAGCCTCTCTCGAAAGATTTCCCATCCGGGATTTTTCAGATTTGAAAAAATGGTACGGCGAAAAATACCCGGGAAAGGATTTTGACTCGCTTTCATTCAATCAGAAAATCGACCTGTTTTATTCAGAGCACGCAACTTCCCTTTCACGCGAATCACTTTTGCTTCAGGCGGAAAAATGGTACAACGTGAGACACAGCAAAATGGAAGCGGCATTGAAACGGCTTCAGGCAAAAAAGACAGAATTCCAAAATGCCGGCAAACTCCGCCACACGGGAGACCTGATTCTTGCATTCGGCTCTTCGTACGACGGCGGAAAAATGCTGGTGTGTCAGGACTATGACAGCGGCGAGACTGTGCACATACAGATGGACCCCGGACTTTCCGTGCAGGAAAACGCATCGAAGTTCTACACGCAGTACAAAAAAGCCGTGTCCGGGATGGAAAGTCTTGAGCACGACATCTCCCTTTCCGAACGCAACATTAAAGAACTCGAAGACGAATATCAGGCGATGCTGCGTGAAAAAAACGTCATCAAAATCGAGCAGATGCTCCGCCACGACACCACTCCCAGGCAGAAGACCGAAAAACCCCACGCAGGACTCCATTACGAAATCGACGGATGGACGCTGATTGTGGGACGCACCGCCGCAGAAAACGACGATCTTTTGCGGCACACAGTGAAAGGGCAGGACATGTGGCTTCACACAAGGGATTTTGCAGGCGGCTACGTGTTCATAAAAGCCCGCAGGGAAAAAACAGTGCCTCTGGAAATCCTCTTATACGCGGGAAATCTTGCCGTATACCACTCAAAGGCAAGACGCAACGGACAGGCAGATTTGTACTACACGCAGGTAAAGCATCTGCGACGGGCAAAAAACGGCCCCAAAGGACTTGTTCTCCCCACGCAGGAAAAAAATCTCTTCATAAAAATAGACGAGCAGAAGCTCCGCATCCTTGAAGAACACTTAAAATAACATAATATTTTTCTTTAATATTTATTTTCTGCGCATCCTGCAGGCACTACTCCGGGGGATTGAAAGAATCCTGCTGTTTATGCTACAATCATACATTATGAAAACGTACTTTCAGGTTTACGACTACCGAGCCCCTACTGAACAGATGAGATACCCGTATCGCCGTGGAAGAGCAAAAAAGCCTGATTCCAAGCGAATTGAAAAGTACGCAGACACAAAACTGATGCACTTCTCAGTCTTTCCCTCATACTTTGTGATTCCATTCTGGTACACGACGCTTCTTCCCCTCGTGCGGCTTTTACACCACGTAATCTGGGATTTCTTTATGCCGCAGTACCTCAGAAAAATCCACCTGCGCCGCACACCGATTCAACACGTTGACCATCTTTTAGACGAAAAAGTCCCATTTGCCCCTGAACACGTAGGATGCTACATGGACTTCATAAATATGTGGATCCGCCCGCTCACGATGCTCCTGAAAAGATTCGGCATAGCACAGGGGTCAAAACTCTGCGCGGAATGGCTCCGTTACATCACACTCACCTACCGCGAAGCCTTTGCAATGTACAAAATATGCATGACCACAACATACCGTCCGAAACCGACTACACAGCAAATAAAAAGACTGTACAGTGTTGACCCGCATTATATGTGTGTGCCAAGCCTTCACATTGCCATAGTGAATCTTTGCCATGCCTTTTACCGCATGATTTTCGAAAGGGAAGAGTTTACGGAAAAGGAAATCGAAAAATGGCAGAACGAACTTTTCAATCACGCAGTGGAAATCGGAGAGACGGTTCTTTACCTAAAGCAGCACAGTGTGAACTGCATTCCCGCGGCACTCTATATGATGACCAGAATCACGCCGGAACTATTCACCCCGCAGGACGCAATCATTTTCATAGACAGTCTTTTCAAAGACGCCCCGGACGTAAGCCCGGAAGACAAAACCAAAATCAACAGCCACATCCGTTTCATCTACGAGCGGTTTCTTTTGGAAGGAGCCCTCGAAGACGACTGGAAAGAGCCTGTACTCCGCTGGCTAAAAGACTACACACCCCACACACCCGCCTACGCAGACATTTGATTTGACTGGGATTGATAATTGATTTGATTATCTTTGCTGAAACGTGAATCGAAAATTGTAGCTGGGGATTCAAAAATGCCTTGAAAAAGTTGTGAGAATGTACAAAAGAATGAGCTGTTTTTGAAAGGCTCGTAGCGTAGGCGGCGGACGGG
>DGXM01000016.1 GCA_002396325.1 Treponema sp. UBA4232 | reverse complement strand
AAATTCTCGGCGTGTACTAAGAAAACGGCATCTCCAAAAACTCCTTCAAAGTTGTCTCTTGATATGAGGCGTGGGCGTTTTGCTGAAAGCGGAGTTTTTGGAGACTCTCAAAAAAATAAATGAAAGACGGCTGGTGTTCAGGACTTTTTTCCTTGATTCTGCATTTTGAATTCCTGAAATCCTGTCGTTTGAAACCAAAAAAAAGTTGGAGTAAAAAAATGTCTTTTGATGTTGAAAATGAAAACACAAGTCAATATGCAGATGAAAGTGTGAATGAAAATCAGAACGAAGCTGCGTCTTCCGCTCCGTACAAGCAGAAAGCTCCCATCGTTATGGAAGCCGGAATTCTTTTTGTTCTGGCACTCGTTTGTCTTCTGGGAAACTATGTCATTGCACAGTGGATCAATAAATTCTTCCCGTACTTTTTGATTTTGGGCTATCTCTTCCTGGGACTGTTCCTCGCTGTTGTAATTTGTCCCGGTCCTGAAAAAATTGATCCGGTTGAAAACAGGGAAGTGATGAAGCAGGTGTTCCGTGAAGCCGGCGCAGGCACACAAATCTGCTGGGTTGTTTTCGCTGTCATGGGGGTCGGTATTGCAATCTATCTTACCGTAACAGGAAAACTTTATCTCGGTTTTGATTTCGCGCTTGTAATGGTTTTGATAGCCGGAATCGTTCTTGCCATAAAAAATCTTGTAATGCTTTTTATCCCGCGGAAAAAAACATACGAATCTGCAAATGAGGAACTTGAGGCGGAAAAAAACGGAACCAAATCTTTTTCGACAAAACACGCTTTGATTTTTCTTGTCTGTGGTGTTGCCGCCGCATCTCTTTCCGGCATGTACCTGAAGTCAAAATATCTTCCCGGTAAAGTGACTGTTTCAAAAGAGGGAGTTTTTTATGACAACCCGGGAAAGCTTTTTCTTAAGGAACATTTTGATGACTACGTTCCATTCCGTTTTGTGAATCTTCCGGGGGACTCTGAACTTGCTTCCGTTGTGATTGATATGGGAGAGTTCAGTATGATTCAGAATTCAGGAGAGCATTTCGTGGAAGATGTTTCCGGTCTCCGTGCCAAAGTTTCAGAATTGATTTCCTATGTTTGCACTCACAGTGATTCAGATGAAAAACATCCCCTGCTGCTTGTTGAGGATGGTGATGATGAATATGAATTGAAAAACAAAGATTTGAAAAGTTTATATTCCGAAGAAGCCGAACCCTTTTTCTATCTTACGCCGCTGCAGGAAGATTCAATCAGAGAGCTTGCAGAGTGGGTCTGCGAATTGGGCGACTATCCGATGATTATAAATCTTCCCTTGTATGAATCCGAATATTTTTATGCATGGACTCTCGGCGGTGCCGAAAATTATTGCGACAGAGTCTTCGGGACAAATTATGCGGAAAAAGAAAGTTATGCTGAATTTGTTGACGAAATGCTTACGCCCGAGAAAACTTCGTACTATGCATTGTCTTTTGCCGAAATGCTTTATGATTTTTTTGCGGACGGACTTTTGTTTGATGACGGAACAGGCAGTATTGTTCAAATCAGCACAGATGATGCCGAAAAGATTTGGGAAATGATCAAAGACAGACCGGAAGTTCAGTTCGTGTATGAAGGACAGGAGGATGAGTCTGAAAATGAGGATTCCTCTGAAAATGACGGTGAGTTCTCGTGGAAAAAGGATTCGGAAGAATCTTTGGAATCTGTCGATGCCGGAGTGAAACTGTGACGAGAGTTTTTTCTTTTGGTGCTTTGATAAAAATGGTTTTACGGATTGTTCTGATTCTGCTTGCTGCCTGCGGAGTTTTTTCCGTTGTGGTGAACATATATATGATTCAGTCCACAAAGAATTTGATTTACTCACAGGCCGCAGATGTTCCCGAAAAATTCACCGTGATAATACCTGGGGCAAAAGTTTACCAAAACACTGTGTCTCATGTTGTGCGCGACAGACTTGAGGCTGCCATAAATCTTGTGCACAGTGGAAAATGTGAACGGTATCTTGTGAGCGGCGACCACGGCAGAAAAGATTATGATGAAGTCAACGGCATAAAAAATTTTATGTGCAAATATTATTCGGTTGAGGAAGATGACATCTTTCTTGACCACGCCGGGTTTTCCACTTACGAAACAATGTACCGCGCACGTGATGTCTTCTGCGTTGAAGATGCTGTTGTTGTGACTCAGAAATGCTTTGCACCCCGCACCGCGTACATCGCAAACAAACTCGGACTTGATGCTGTTGTCTACGAGGCGCCTGAAATCAACCGCTATGCTTCACGGACAAAAACATCCTGGGCATTGAGAGAATATCTTGCACGCGTAAAGGCATTTTTGGATGTAGCCTTTAAAGCGAAACCGAAATTCCTTGGAGATAAAATTCCCGTTACAGGAGAAGCATCCCTTTCCTGGGATTGAACGCAATAAGCTGCGGGATCCCAGAAGTCAGACGTGTTTTTGAAAACGCTCAGTCTTTTTGCTTTCCGCCGAAAATCTTAAACATCCCGACCGAGGATTTCTCTTCGTTATTTTTCCCCGTTGTTTTTTCAGTATTTGATGCGGCGGGCTTTTTTACGCTTGCTTTTACTGAGTCAAGACATTGATCCAGAAGACTCATCGCCATATTGATTTCCCTGTTTGTCTTTGAATCAAGAATGTCCTGAAGATTCTGCCAGTTGTCGAAAATGGCATTGTATCCCTGATTCATTCCCACATAGCAGTCCCACGGTGATTTTTCATCCATAACAAAAACTCCTTTACAAGCGGAATGATACACCAAAATCCTGATTAGGTAAACATCCCCCCGGCCAAATACTTGTTTAAAAGCATTAGTTGTGATAATATTAGGACAGAAGATTTTCAAGACAGGAAGTGGTTGATGTTCGAATTTGATAAACTTTGCAAAGAGTATGAAACTCTGACTTATGATGAGCGCAGACTCACTCTCAGCTCATTGTCCGATATAGTTCTGCCGGCCATCGAAAAGGTGACTCACGGAACGGAAAGTTTTGAACTTTTGGTTTTGGCCTCGTGTGCCGCAGACGGAAAACTTAGTGTGGAGGAGTATTCTCTTTTCAAGGATGCCACCGGTATGGATTTTTCATACGATGCCGCCGAAGACTTGATTAAAAATGTAAAAGGAAAAAATCTTTTCGATGCCGCTGATGTTGTTGTCGACACATTCGGTACAATTAATCCTGACGTAAAGGCTGCAATGGTTTCATTCTGCTTATGCCTTTGTTCTGCAGATAACAAAGTAACACTCAAGGAAAGGGCATTTATCAAAAAACTTATCCGCCAATAGGTTTCACTTCCGTAGTTAAAATAGAGGCCCGGTGCATGAAACGAAAGACATTGATTCAGATACTCATCATTATTTCCGCCTCTATTCTTGTGATTGCAGCCATATTGTTTTTTTCCAGCCGTAAAAAAGATGATGAAGTCGAATTGCGCCTTCCTGTTGTACGGGTCGAAAATCCTTCCCGCGGAACCATACAATCTTCCGTAACTCTTTCCGGCCATGTCGAGGCAAAATCTATGATTCCTGTTGTTCCCCTGGTGAGCGGCACGGTTTTGGATTTCCCTGTTCAAGTAGGTCAGTCTGTGAAAGAAGGGGACGTGGTGGCACGATTGGACAGCGAACCTTTTGATCAACAGGTCATGCAGGCGAAGGCATCTTATCTTGCTTATGAAAATGCTTTTAAAAGAGTTGAGCGTCTGTACAAAGGTGGAAACGCAACCGAGCAAAATTACGATCAGTCAAAAGCGGCCCGTGATGCGGCGAAGGCTCAGTATGATTTGGCTCTGCTTCAGCAGGGATATGCAACTGTCCGTTCAAAATCTTCAGGCACCGTCATAACTGTGATGTCGGCAAAGGGGAGTACAGCGGCTCAAGGACAGCCGGTTGCAGTTGTTGCGGATTTGTCTGCTCTGGTGGTGAATCTGAAAGTCCCTGAAAAATATTACACTCTCATTGCCCAAAACAAAGACTCGCTTTCAATCTCCGTCATACATCCTGATTCGGGGGAAAGTTTTTCAGCCGAACCTGGCCCGATTGATCCCTACGTGAGTCCGCAGACAAAAACCTTCAATGTTGAGTGCAGATTGTCTGGAAATGTTTCACTTTTGAGACCCGGAATGTTCGTGAAGACAAAGATTGTATATAAAACTTTTTCCAATGTTCCCGTTTTGAATCAGTCGATTCGTAAGACGGACGGTTCTGTTTATGTTCTGAAAGATGGAAAGGCAGAGCATTTGGAAATTATACCGCTTGCGGAAGATGAAATCAATTTTGCAGTTGATGAGTCGTATGCGGATTTTCAATTCATAGTTGACGGACAGAATTCTGTTTTCGACGGACAGGAGGTCAAAATCCAATCGTGAAAACTCCTGCTGAATTTTCAATAAATCATCCCGTCATTCTTTCCATGCTTTTGATTGTGCTGTTTTTTTTTGGTGCATTCAGTCTTCAGAATCAGAACATCGAATTCATGGCTCCTATAAATCTTCCGAGCGTGATTGTTTATACCGTGTATCCGGGGGCAAGTGCGCAGGACGTTGAACAGGATGTCACAAAGATTCTTGAGAATAATTTTGTCACTCTTCCGAATTACAAATCAATGTCATCGCAGTCAACAGACAGTCTTTCGTGGATTACCGTGACTTATCAGGATGACTGTGACCCCTATGATCAGCTGGAGGAAATCCGCTACAGAATCTCCACACTGCTCGATGAACTTCCTGAGTCAATTTCTGGACAACCGCAGGCTCTTGTAGGCGGAGCTTCCATGCTTCCTTCTATTGTTTTTTCTGTTGATGCCGGAGAAGATGTTGGGCGAACCACAGATTATATAGAGAACACTTTGCGGCCAAAGATTAATCAGGTGCCGTCGGTTGCAGAAGTCCAGATTTCAGGTGGAAAAAATCTCCATGTGAATGTGCGTCTTCGTGCTGACGATTTACAAAGTAAAGGAATTCCCGCACTTCAAGTCTATCAGTTGCTGCAGAATTCAAATTCAACTTTGCCATTGGGAAATGCAATTTATCAAGGAAAATCTATTGGAATGAGATACGAGGGTTCGCTTGATTCATTGGAAGATTTGAGGAATCTCACTGTTGGAGCCGATGACCGTGGCACAATCGTGAGGCTTGAAGATGTTGCGGACGTGACTCTTTCTTATCCTCCTGAAAAATCCCGGGAAGAAGCAAACGGCAGATCCTTGATTCTTGTGAGCGTGACAAACCGTTCGGACGGAAACATCGTTAAGATAAATACAGCAATAAAAAAGATTTTGGAAAAGGAAAGCAAAGCCACAAACGGGGCCGTTAAATTCAATATGATTTTGGATTACAGCCGCACGACAATGGCATCTCTCTCAACTGTAGTGCGAAGCGGAATCTCCGGTATTATTATGTCAATGCTGATAATTTTCCTTTTCCTTATGGATGCGCGAGCCACATTGATAATCGGATTATCAGTTCCGCTTTCTCTCCTGTTCACTTTTCTGGGAATGCAGATTTCGGGCATCTCAATAAACCTGATGAGTTTAAGCGGATTGGTCGCTGCACTCGGAATGATTGTGGATTCTTCAATTGTTATGATTGAGGAAGTGTACCGCTATTATATTCCGAAAACTTTGGACGTGAATCAAAGCATTATCCGTGGAAGCCGTGAGGTCACTATGTCGATTATTGCATCAGCCCTCACCACGATTGTTGTCTTTTTTCCGATTGCATTTTTGAATGGTCTTGTTGGAATGATTTTAAAACCGATTGCAATCACTCTGATTTATGCGCTTGCAGGTTCGTTGGTTGTGGCCGTTGTTTTTGTTCCATACTTTATGAAACTTTTTATGACTCCTGTGCCGAAAATCCAAAAAGAAAATTTCGTTCAAAGGGGAATAAAGTGGCTTGAAAACAAATACAAGGAAATGCTTTCGTGGTGCATTTCAAACCGTGGCACAGTGATTGTTTTTTCCGTAGCACTTTTATTTGTGACTCTTGCGGTATCTTCATCTCTTGGTATGTCATTTCTTCCGTCTACGGACAATAATGATTTTTACATGACGCTTGAATTTCCCAAAGGCTATACGCTTTCACGTACAACGGAAAAAGCCAGACTTGCTGAAAAGGTTTTACGTGATACAGTGCCTGAAATTGAAAATCTTGTAAACTCAATCGGAAATGGCGGTGGTTTCGGAGCTGGAGAGGCACAAAGCAATAAAACGAATTTCCATATAGTGCTGGTTCCGGTGTCTGAAAGAAAAAGATCTGTTCAACAAATCATCCCCTTGGTGCAAAAGGCTGTTGAAGATTCAATTCCCGATGTGAGTGTCACAATGGAAAACGGTGGCTTCGACAAACTGCTGGGTTATGCTTCAGGTGGCGGCGGCTACGGCCTTACTCTTGTATGCGAGGATATGGACAAACTTTTTGCAGATGCCGAAAGAATAAAAGCAGAACTCGACAAAGACCCGACTGTTCTCTCATCGCAGCTTGACACATCATTTGACACTGACAATGTTACAATTGAAACAGTGCAGGATTATATGGCAAGTCAGGGAATTGCAAGCACTGAGGCCGGATTCACGTCTTTCATTTTGTTTAATGGAACGGACTGCGGAAAACTTTCCGTGAATGGTGAGCGTTACAATGTGCATATCGAAAGTGATTTGTGCGGCATGTCGATGACTCCTGATGTGCTTTCGAATATTCAAGTGAAATCTCTTTCCGGCGAACTTGTTGATTTTTCAAATATCAGCGACTTTTCAATCAAGCGGACTTTGAGTGCAATAAATCATAGTGAACGCGCAAAGACAATTACAATCAGTGCCAAATTAATCAGCGAAGACACGACTCCTGTCACAAGGCACATAAACGAATATCTTGAAAAAAATCCTTTGTCCGAAGGTGTCGAAAGCAAAGCCGGCGGTATAGGCGAACTTATCGGTGGTACCCTTCCTTCCATGCTGCGAGCCCTTGTCATTGCATTCTTTTTGGTGTACACGGTGATGGTGATTCAGTTTGAAAGATTCAGACAACCGTTGATAATTCTTCTGGGCATACCGTTCTGTGCAATCGGAGTCGTGCTTGGACTTCTGGCATTCGGTTCCACATTGAGTCTTGTTTCCCTTTTAGGAATCATTTCACTTGGAGGGATAGTTGTAAACAATGGAATCATTCTTGTGGATTATATGAATCAGCAGCGGGCTTTGAATAAAGAAGGTTTCAGCGCAAAAAGTTTTTCAAGGCTTGTTTCTGAATCTTCGGCTACTCGTGTGCGTCCTATTCTGATGACGACTCTTACCACAATGCTGGGTGTCGTTCCAATGGCTTTTGCGAAGGGCGAGGGGGCTGAACTTTATGCTCCATTGGGACAGGCAATTGCAGGAGGACTTTTTACCTCCACTTTGATTACATTGGTTTTGATACCCGTTCTTTATTATTCAACAGAATTGAAACGGATGAAAAAGAACAATCTTCTGAAAAATGACGGGGAGGAAAATGCATGAAACATTTTTTTGCCATCTGTTTAATGTTGATTTCTTCCTCTTCGCTTTGGGCATTGACACACGAGGATTTGGTTGAAAAAATAAGGTTGAACAATCAGGATGTTTTGAAGGCACAGGCTGAATACCGTCAGGCAAAATTGGACACATCAGATGCAAAAGGCGGCCTTGGTCCAAAAGTTGATTTGCAAATCAGCGGAACGTTTATGGTGAATCCTCCAATCGGTGAAATCAAGATAACAACAGAAGATTTAATCAAGCAGGGAGATTTGAATGGTGTGGATTTGTCTGCACTTCGTGGAAGGGATTTTTCATATCAGCTCTATGAAGGTATGGAAAACACTTTGTACAGTTTCGAACTTTCAATAACCCAGCCGATTTTCACTTGGGGAAAAATTACGAAAGCAATTAAATTATATGAAAAAGTCGAGGAGATAAGACAGCTTCAAGTGGAGATTCTTTTGGCGCAAAAGGAGTGTGAGCTTTATGGACATGAAGTTGCTCTTTATTATTTGAACCAGATAGAAAAGCTGCTTAAAGAACAAATCTCAAAGGCTGAAAGACTTGTTTCCATTTCAAAAGCTTACGAAGAAAACGGAATGATTTTGTCGCAGGAAGTAATCAGCGCGAATCTTCAGGCGCAGCAGCTGGATGTGGCGATAAAAAATGTCCAGTTGCAGAAAGACTCTCAGTTGCGGGCAATTCAAAGACTGTGTTATGATTCATCGATTGATGTAGACCTTGACTTTGTTCCTGACGAGGAAAAAATCGCCTCGTATGAGAAATCGTCAAGAAATGATTTGGAGGCTGCCGCATCTGGTGAACAAAACAACAATCTCCGTATGTTGAGAATGTTGTGCGATGTTGCGGCCATTGCCCGTGAAATTGCCGGTGCGTCGGTAAACTGGAAACCTGATGTTGCGTTCCAGGCTTCTCTCGGTTTTTCAGGTCAGCGTTTTCCTTTGTTTCAGCCGGAGTGGCAGGACAAGGGCGACTGGCATGTCAATTTAAGTCTCGGCATTCGCACTACGGTTTGGGATGGCGGCAAGGCTGTCCGTGATGTCACCAGAAAAAAGATTGGTGAAGAAAATGCTGAAATCGATTACAACAATGCAGTTGTTCAAATCAAGGAAAATGTTGCAAAAAATTATTTCGACCTTCAGCTTTCATCCAGTAAAGCAGAGTATCAGAAGCTTATGATTTCAGGTTCTGAATTGGAATTCAAGCAAAAAAAAGCTGAGTATGATAGCGGCTATGGAAATGAGATTGAGGTCTTGAAAAAGGAATTGGAAATATTGAACAATAAGATCAGCTTGGCTCAATTACAAATGGACACGCATGTTGCGGCCGCCACATTGGATTATCTTACTTCAAATCATCTTTTGCGGTAATTGGTTTTCATTTATCCGGCATTTCCTTTTTTTGCGGAACAATGACAATCAGTAGAAGTGACAGCAGATAGGGTAACGAAATTAAAAACGAAGATGGAATTGAAGCGAAGATGGGAATGTTTTGTATGTGACTGCTGCAATATTCCGCAATTGCAAAAAGAGAAACGGCAAAAACTATGAACAGTGGATTACGTCTTCCCAGAAAAACCGCAGCCAGTGCCGTCCATCCTCTTCCACTCGACATTCCGGGTACAAACGATGAAAGACGTAATGCATATACGGCACCGCTCATTGCACTGAAAGATGCCGCACAAATCCATGAAAAAGCTCTGTATCTTTCGACATTAATTCCGTTTGCGTTGAGAACTTCCGGTGAGCTGCCTGTAATTCTTAAGTTTAATCCGTGATATGTGAACTTTATGAAAAAAATCGTGAGTAGTGAACCGGCATAACAAAAAACGCTTGTCCAAAGTTTCATTGACGAAGAAGAAAAAACAAACGAGTCTGATGTAAGTACGCCGCGGGTTTTGAAGATGACGGCTGAAAGCATTGAAGTGAGAGCTGAAAAGAGAAGGTTCATTGCAAGTGAGCAGACGAACATATTTGCATTGAATTTATGAGCAAGTCTTTCGAGAATGAAAACTAAAATCACACAAGATGAAGTTGAAAGCATGATTCCCAAGATAGGATTTTTAAAGAGAACAGTAAAAGCAAAGCAAAGGAAGGCTCCGAGATTTATCATACATTCAACAAACATTGCAAGTCTTCCGGCATACTCGGAAATAAGTGCTCCAAGTGTGATTAATAAAAGTGGTGCTGCTATAAAAAGAATTGATGCAATTGCTTCCATTATTTTCCTCTTGTTCCTGTACGAAGTGCTATTGAAAAAAGAACAACTCCTTGAAGTATTCCGCTTATGTCAAAACCAAATCCCTGCGTAAGACCGACCCTGTCTGCTGAATTGTAAAGCCACGAAAGAAGAATAGAGGCCGGAATGAGTGCAAGCGGATTAGATGAAACTATCAAGGCTGCACTTAGAGCATTCCAACCCATACCTGCATAAAATCCTTTGTGACAGGTGAAATATGTTCCGCATACGGCAGTAACTCCTGTGAGCGCATGCAGTGCTCCTGATGCTGCCAATGAGAAAAAAGAATTTTTTGCAGATGAAAATCCTGCGTATTCGGCAAAAAGCGGAGCGGTTCCCCAAATTTGGATTTTTCTTCCTGTGTATGTTTTGTTTATCAGAAGCCATGTTAAAATACAGAGGATGACTGCAATAAAAAAGGATGCATTGAAAGGTGAGGGGGGTAAAAGTGAATGGAGTTTAAACTCTTCGTTTATATAAGGAAGTGCCAAAAGATTTTGATTAGCCTTTCCGTTTGCATTTGTGATGAGACCGTCTATTAAGGGAAGAGACGCTGCGCTTAATAAAAATGACGTGAGTAAAACTTCTGCTCCTCGAACTTCTTTTAAAAAAGCAGAAAAAGAAGCGATGGTTGCCCCGCATAAAATTGAGGTGAGCAATGCAATGAAAAAATGAAGCACAGGTGGAATTTGGAGCGGAATTGAAAGTATCAAGGCTGAGATATATCCTCCGAGATAAATTTGGCCTTCTCCTCCAAGATTCATATTTCCGCTTTTGAGTGCAATCGATGCTCCCAACCCTGCTGTCATCAAAAATCCTGCTGTGTTTAGCATCGAGCCGAAATAATATCTGCTTGTGAAAGTTCCTGTGAAAAAAAGTGACAGGGAGTCGAGCGGCTTTTTGCTGAAAATAAAAATCAATAAAATACAGACAGCAAAACCAATTGCCGGTGAAAAAATCATTGAGAAAAATTTTGATATTGATTTTTCAAACGATGTGTTTTTGTATTTCATTTTTCCGCTCCATGAAAAAATTGCGTGGTGCAATTTGTTTTTCCGCCTTCAAGTGCGTAAACGTATTTGCAAATGCTAAGCGGGAAATCTGCAGTGCCTATGATGAGAACTGCCTTTCCGTCTTCCTTCATCTGCACAATCCTTTGAATCAAATTGCGCTGGCCATCACTGTCGAGTCCATGCATGGGATTGCATAAAATTACGAGCACAGGATTTTGAAAAATCTCCCGTTCCAATATGAGCCTTTGCAACATTCCTCCTGAAAGACTTTTGCATAACTCATCTGGTGATGCTGAAATTCCTGCTGCCTTGATTATTTTTTCCGCTTCACTTTCGGTAAGTATTTTTTTATTGTAAACACTCAGCATATCTATGATGCGCAGTTCAGGGTTCGATGCTCTGAAAGTTTTATCTGACGGAACTATTGCTGCTCCGTTTTTTCGGAGCCAGGAAGTTGTGAATTGAGACATTTTTATGGATTCTGTTTTGTTTTTGCGTGTGAAAACTGCATTTCCTTTTGCGGGTTCTGTTTCGAGTCCGCATAACAAATCCTCAAGGGTTTCCATGGCCGCTTCTTTCATTCCTGAAATGGCGGTGATTTCTCCATAATCAACTTGAATATCTGCGTGAAGTAAAGCCGGTTTTGTTTTTGGTGAGCAGGAAAGATTTCTTACGCTAAGACATGAACCTGATAAAATGTCTTCATTTTTTGAATCTTCTGTTTTCGTTTTTTTATTCTGCTGACGTGGTAAAATTCCTTCTTCGGGGAGCTCGCCGTTTTCTGACCTGTAAAATAATTTTCCTTCTCTTAATACGGTGATGGTGTCGGCATGCTTTTGCGCTTCCACTCTGCTGTGCGTTATGACAATGATGTTTTTGCCTTCTTTCGCCAGTTTTTTGAGAAATATATAAAGAGCATCCCTCTCTTCTGAATCGAGAAATGCGGACGGTTCATCCAAAATAAGGCAGTCGGGGTTTCGTAAAAGAGAAGTGATAAACGAAACGTAGAAACGGTGGTTTCCGCCCAAATCTTTTGTTAAAGTGCTCAGTTTCAAAGAAGGGGAGATTTCCGATTTTAATTCAGAGATTTTTTCCGGGACTCGTCTTGGAATAAAAAAATTTGATTTTTCCGTTTCCCCCAGAGAAAGATAAATGTTTTCCAGTGCAGTTAAAGAAGGTGCCAGCAGAGGTCTCTGATGTACAATTGCAATGCCCTTCTTCAATGCATCACGAGGATTTGCAAAGGAAGTTTTTTTGTTGTCTAAAAATATTTCACCGTCAGTCGGCAGAATTTCTCCGACAAGGATTTTTGCGAGAGTTGATTTTCCGGCTCCGTTTTCACCAAGCAGCGCATGAATTTTTCCGGGTTCAAAATCAACGCTCACATGATCCAAAGCTTTCTTCAGTTTGTAATGCTTTGAAATATTCCTTGTCCTTATCTTCATATTTTAAATCTCGGGAACGTTTCTTTTTCCGGTCATAAGATCGCTTACAAGTTCAGCCATTGTTTTTCTGATGTTTTCGGGAACGGTTGAATTGTAAAGCGGATCATCCTGTATGAATTCGATGTATCCCTGCTGAAGTCCCACAACTTTTGTTTTTCCCCATTCAGTGCTTCCGTTCAAAAATGCTAGGACACATTCCTTTGAGGCCAGTTCCTGTTTGGTTGCGCATGAGGAAATGACTGTCCCTGGTGCTTTAACAAAAGAGTTTTCGTCTATGTACGAAAGATAAAATCCGTGTTCGACGGCGGAAGAAATAACACCCTGAGAAGCTCCTCCGCAGATGGGAAGAATAACATCAACTCCCTGACTGTAAAGTGCATCCGCAATCTCTGCACCCTTGGCTGCATCATACCAGTTTCCGACAATGCGGAAGTCGCAGGTGGTTCCTTCATAGGCATCAGCGGCACCTTTTGCATAATATGGGTAAAGAACATTGTTCATCACAGGGTATTCCTGCGCGGCAATCAATCCCACTTTGTGAGTCTTTGACATGAGTCCTGAAATATATCCTGAAAGATATGTCTGTTCTTTTTGATTGTAGCTGACGCAGGCAATATTATTGTTTCCGTCAAGAGCTCCGTCCATAAGAATGAATTTCTGATTCGGAAATTGCTTTGTGAGGGGATCGGCAAGTTCCGGAATGGAAGGGTTGGATGAGAAAATTACATCATAGGAACCGTCTGCGGCAAGTGCTGTAAGTTTTGACTGCCATTCGGCTTGATTTGTTCCGGCTTCCATTATATAAACCGAAGCTGAAAGAGATTTGTCCTGAAGTTTGCTGTTGTATTCGTCTACACCTGCTTGAACCCCTGCTGCAAAATGTGCATAGGTTGGGGAGTCTGCCATTATTCCCGGAACGAATACTGCAATGGACGGGGCTTTTGACTTGTTTTTTGAGTTGCAGGCAGTGAGCGGAATGACTGCGGTCAATGCGGCTGCAATTAAGAATGATTTTTTCATTTGAATACCTCGACTGACTGCCAGTATAGTTTTATTTCAAACTAATGTCAACAGTTTTATATAAAACTAATTCGATTTGAGGGAACGGTGAGACAACAGTCAGTTCTTCTCTTTGTTCAAGGCTCTTTCGACGTTGGAATTCATCTTTGTAAGAAGATTGAGCAGGCTCTTTTTTTCGGAGGCTGAGAATCCTTTATAGCAGACTGAAAGCAAATCCTCGGAAATGGATGATGTGAGTTCATTGAATTTTTTCCCTTTTGCTGTAAGCGAAATAAGTTTGCTTCTTGAATCTTCAGGATCTTTTTCTTCCTTTACAAGTCCTTCATCGATGAGTTTCCTGAGTAGAACCGTTGTGGTCGATTTGTCCCTGTTGATTGATTCTGCGATTTTTGATTTGCTCATTTTCGGTTCCTGGGAAAGTATGTAGAGGATAAATCCGTGCGATGAAACAAAACGGCTTTTCTGTGGTAATCTTGAATTTGTAAAATCAGCTGTGACGGTGTGTAGGTGTGAGATGAGAGATACGATTGAGGATTGTGTGTATTCCATTTTTTCCTGCCTATCTGAATTGCTGTCTTTTTCTTACACTATAAACGTAAAAAAAGGATTTGTCGAGTCAAAAATAATGGACTGAAAATGATTTTGCTTGACCATCAGGGAAATTTGTTTTATCTTAGTGATATGTTTAAGTTTTTGTTGAAGAAGAATTTTGCGGATATATGGGATAATTTGTTTCACCTGATTATTGTGAATCTTTTTTTTCTGGCACTGTGCGCGCTTGCCGTGCTTGGATTTTTCGCCCTCGGACATCTTCCTGTGAATGACGGTCTGAAAAGTCTCCTTATGATTTTATATTTGTTTTTCTCCAGTGCATTCATTCATGTGTTCTTTTTTGCAGAAGGGAAAAACGCGGAAAGAATATCAAATTATGAAGGGTCAAAATTATCTCTCTTTTTTTCGAGTATAGTTTCTTCCATTAAAGATGGCGCACTTTATGGTTGTGTTGTCGCTCTTTTGATTTGCATTGCCTTTATCACGATGCCTTATTATTTCAGAATGTGGATTCCCGCAGACGGAAGCAAGGGGTCTTTTTTGGGACTTCTGTTTATGGCTCTTGTCTTTTGGCTTGAGGTTCTTGCTCTTCTTTCGCTTCAGTGGTTCATGGCAATCCGCAATGTGCTTCACAATAATTTCAAGAAATGTCTCAAGAAATCTGTTATCATCTTTTTTGACAATCCCTGGCTTTCAATCGGAATTGTCTTTTTGAATCTTTTTGAGCTCCTCATAACGGTTTTCACCCTTGGATTGATTCCGGGAATTTCCGGTATGACCGTAACAGTGACAAATGCATTCAGACTTCGTATGTACAAGTACGACTGGTATGAGGTGAATCCCGGTATGACAAAAGAACAACGCAGGGATATACCTTGGGATGAACTGCTTGCAAATGAAAAACAGGCTCTTGGACCGCGCACATTGAAGTCGTATTTTCTTCCTTGGAAAGATAACTAAGATTCTTTCTGTGCGCTACAGCGGCTGTCACGCCTAAATCCAAAAGCTCCGGTTAAAGGTGTAATGCGGTTTACCTGAGTGTCCGCTACACCTCAAACTGATCCACGCGCTTTCCCATTTCCGAAATGGATTTTTCCATTACGCCCGAAATCTGAGTCAGAGAATGTCCCATCTCCTCTATTTTTCTGGCCCCGCGGCTCATCTCATTCATGCTTTGTCTCATGTCCTCTATTTCTTTCTGCAAAGTGGCAACTTCACCTGTGATTGTCCGGCTGCCTTTAGACATTTTCTCTGAAGCATCGCGGACATCGGAACTTTTTTCATGCAGATTTTTTAGTGCTCCCGTAATCAAAGAGGAACCTTCCTTCTGCTCCAGCATGGCAGCTTTTATCTGGCGTACCAAATTGTCCGTTTCCTGTATTTCACCGGCAAGGCCCGTATATCCCTGGACACCCTGCTGGGTTGCGTCAACTACGGTCTGGATAGTCTCCTGAATCAAATGGAGCTGCTCACCGATAGTCTTTGACTGCGCCGTAGATGTCTCGGAAAGCTTCCTGATTTCATCTGCAACAACGGCAAATCCCCTTCCGGCCTCTCCTGCATGGGCCGCCTCGATAGCAGCATTCATCGCAAGAAGATTCGTCTGCTCTGCAATATTCGCAATCACCAGGTTTGCATCGCTCAAAAGATTCGACTGGGTTTCAATTTCGGAAATCTGTTCCTGCAGCCTGGACTGGGTTTCAGCACCACGTTCGGCATCGTGAGCGAGCACGCTGAAAGACGACGCCATTTTATCCACCGAGCGGTTCACTTCGGAAATGTTGCCAATCATCTGCTCAACCGCACCCGAGGCATCATGGACCGCCTCTGCCTGGCTCAAAACATGTTCCTCAAGAATCTTTATGTTCTCAATAATCTGCCCCAGGGCTTCCGCCGTCTGGTTCACGCTGAAGGATTGTGTTTTGATATTCGACTCCATGCTTCCGATGTTTCCCGAAATCTGCGAGATTGCAACAGAAGCCTCGTTGGTTCCTGACTTGAGCTTTTCGCCTGCATCGGAAAGGTAAAGCTTGGATTTTTTCATGCTTTTTATGATGTTCTGAAGAGTTTCTGAAAATGCGTTGAATCCATCCGCAACATCTCCAATCTCATCCTTGGCATTGATTTCAATCCGTCTTGAAAAGTTTCCCCGCCCATTGGAGAGCTCATTGCTGCTTTCAAGGATATTTTTCTGTATGACTTTAAGCGGCTTTATGGTCTTTCTTGCCAGGAACACGCTGATAAGGGCGAGCAGGACCGTAAAAAACAGGGCAAGGAGAATCGTAAGGGTGAGCGTGCTGTAAAAGGTTTCCAAAACGGTTTCTTTCGGGCAAAAGGCAAGGATTTTATAGCCGGTCTTTTCATTTCTGACAAGCTCGGTAAAATACTCAATCCCGCCTGAACTGATTTTTCCCCAATCATCTCCAGAAATCAAATCCTCAAGCCCCGGAATCCCTGTCTCGCTGATCTTTTTAAAATTGTTCCTTGCACTTGAGGTATCCGCAAGAATGGTGCCGTCCTTCTGGACAAGCATGAGAAAGCATCCCTTTCCAAGGTTAATCGTGGATAAAATGCCTGTCAGCGTGTCCAAAGAAACTTCTATGGAAGCATTTCCTATAAAATCCCCTGCGCCGTTGTACGCGGATTTTGTTATGCCAACCACAGTTGCACCCACAGTCGAAGCGAATGCATCCGTTATCACGGCCTTTCCATTTCCCTTGGTCGCAGTTTCATACCAGCCGCGCTTTCTGGGATCATAGCCGCCCTGCATGGAGCTGTCGAAATTCGTTGCATAGCCGCCCCATTTTGTTCCCAGATAGATTTCAGCGATATCCTTGTCATGGGAGGCAAAAGTCTTGCAGAGCCTCCTGATATTCTCTTCGACGGGACTTTTTGCATACGACAAAATGGAAATATCTCCGGTTTCGTCCACAAAAGAGTGAATCGTCTCGTCCGCGGCTTTCACTTCCTCGGATTCGGAAAACACATTCAGTTCCGTCTCCTTGGAATTAAAAAACATGGTGATTGAATCGGAAAATTCGGAAAGCTCTATCTCCGCAGAGGCATGGAAATTTTCAAGACAGTTTTTGGAAAAGAATACACCTGTAGTAACGGATGTGACTGTGGCAATCGCAAGGGCAATAGCAACCGCACCCAAAGAAATCCTTGCGGAAATTGATAAACTTTTTTTTCACATAACATCTCCTGAAAAAAAATTGTATAACAGCGGTGTAAATTTTGTCAATATTTTTCAAAGTTTTTTTATATAGAAACACTAATATATCCGGCTGAAATCAAAAAAAAACGGGGTTATCGGTATAGGTTTTTAAGGTAATTTTCAATTTGATCCTGTCCGGTATTCACCCTGATAATTCCTACTAGGCACAAGATGGATTTTGTGGTACAATGCTCCAATGGCATTTTACCGGTACAATCCAGTGCCGGTTTTAAGGAGTTTTATGATGGAAAAGAAGGTTGACCATTCTTGTACTTTGGACAAAATCATTTCTCTTTGCAAGAGACGCGGTTTTGTGTATCAGGCTAGCGAAATTTACGGCGGACAGGCCGGTGCTTGGGATTACGGTCCACTGGGAGTTGAGTTCAAGCGTAATATCCAGAATGCGTGGTGGCACTATATGACGCAGCTCCACGATGATGTTGTCGGACTTGATTCTGCAATTTTCCAGCATCACAAGACTTGGGAGGCTTCAGGCCACGTTGCCCACTTCTCTGATCCAATGATTGACTGTACCGAGTGCAAGGCAAGATTCAGAGCTGACCAGTTAATAGAAGATTTTGTACACGCTCATCCCGAGGCTGATCCCGGAAAGCCTGTTGATACAATGTCTCACGAGGAAATGAAGGCTTTTATCGATGCAAACATCAACTGCCCCACTTGTGGAAGCAAAGAGCGCAAGTACACTGCCGTCCGTGAATTCAATCTTATGTTCAAGACTTATCAGGGACCTGTCGCCGATGATGCGCATTTGATTTATCTGCGCCCGGAGACCTGCCAGGGTATTTTCACCGATTTCAAGAACATCGTGCAGTCAAACAGAATGAAGATTCCTTTCGGTGTTGCACAGGTTGGAAAATCATTCCGCAACGAAATCATTTTCAAGAACTTCATTTTCCGCACTTGTGAATTCGAGCAGATGGAAATGGAGTATTTCTGCAAGCCCGGAACTGATGATGATATTTTCGCCCGTTGGAGAAAAGACCGCTGGAACTTCTATCTTAAGTATGGTATTGCAGAAAAGAATCTCAACTGGCACCATCACGACAAACTCGCACACTATGCAAAGGATGCGTATGACATTCAGTATAATTTCCCGATTGGCTTCGAGGAGATTGAAGGAATCCACAACCGCACTGATTTCGATTTGAGCCAGCATACAAAGGTTTCCGGAAAGGATATGAATTACATCGATCAGGAAGACGGCAACAACAGCTACACTCCGTACGTGATTGAGACTTCAGCCGGACTTAACCGCAACTTCCTTGCATTCCTGTGTGAAGCTTATGAGGAGCAGAATGTAGGTACTGACGGAAGAGATGACTACCGCACCGTGCTTCATCTTCATCCTCAGCTGGCTCCCGTGACCGTGGCAGTTCTTCCTCTTATGAAGAAAGACGGTCTTGCTGAAAAGGCTCAGGAAATCCGTTCAGCCCTTAAGGAAGAATATGTGACGGATTACGACCAGAGCGGAACCGTTGGAAAAAGATACCGCCGTCAGGATGAAATTGGAACGCCTTTCTGCGTGACGGTTGACTATGACACAATCACTAAAGACAGTCCCAATTTTGACACTGTTACAGTACGTTTCCGTGACAGCATGGAGCAGGAGCGCGTGAAGTTGAGCGATCTTTCAGGATTCCTGCATAATGCCATCCGCAATTACAAACCGGTGGAAAGATAAACCTTGAATTTCGGTGTAAGGGGCACGGCATGGAATTTATAGCATTGGGAAAAACCAATCTTCTGGTAAGCCGCACGGCTTTTGGCGCCATGAGTCTGGATTGCAGGGAAATTCAGGCTTTGGGCGACGGTGCGGAAGAAGAGGTCTGTACTATTGTAAAAGCTGCTTATGACAGCGGTATAAATTTTTTTGACGTGTCTCATGCAAATCCACTGTGTGAAAAAAGACTCGGCATTGCTCTCAACGAAATCAGGCAGAATGTTTTTCTTTCCACAAAATCGAATGCCCAGACGGTTTCTGATTTGCGGCAGGATTTACAGGACTGTCTTTTCAATTTGGGAACCGACATGCTGGATCTTTTTTTCTTTGATTCGCTTGCAATTGTTCCTGGCAAAAAAACTCCCGACGGTCTTTACAACGAAGCTGTAAGGCAAAAGGAAAAAGGGGTCATAAGGCACATTGGTTTTTGCACTGAAGAGCCGGAACTTGCGGTTGAGGCTTCTGAATGCGGCCTTTATGAAGTGGTTCAATTTCCCTTCAATGCATTGACTGATGAACAGTCCAGAAAGGTTGTGCAGTCCTGCATGAAGAATGAAGTGGGATTTATTGCGAGCCAACCGTTGTGCGGAGGTCTTGTAGACAACATCCCCCTTGCATACGGATTTTTCATGCAATATGAGAATGTGGTTCCGGTATGGGGCATTCACACTATGGAGCAGCTGAGGCAGATTGTGTATTTTAATGAGCATCCACCGGTGATAGACGAGCGGTTCAATAAAGAGCTGGAAAAAATGAGGGCTTTCTTTAATTAAGACGAGGTACTGATATGGAAAAGAGAAGTAACAAAGCGACACAGGGAATGGCACGGGCACCACACCGCTCGCTGTTTTATGCAATGGGCTACACTGACGAGGAACTTGAGCGTCCTTTGGTAGGAGTCTGCTGCGCCAAAAATGAAATTATTCCGGGACATGTGGAATTGGACCGCATTGCCGAAGCTGTAAAGGCTGGTGTCCGCATGGCCGGCGGAACTCCCATCGAATTTCCTGCAATCGGTGTTTGTGATGGAATCGCTATGGGGCATGAGGGAATGAAGTATTCTCTCGTCACCCGTGAATTGATTGCAGACAGTGTTGAGTGTGTTGTGACTGCTCATCAGTTCGATGCACTTGTTCTTATCCCCAACTGCGACAAGATTGTTCCCGGTATGCTGATGGCCGCTGCGCGTTTGAATTTGCCGACGGTCGTGGTTTCCGGAGGAGCAATGATGCCGGGCCATCTTCCCAGCCGCGAGCCTGGAAATCCGTATTCAGACAAAAATCTTTCTTTGACGGATATGTTCGAAGGAGTCGGTGCCGTTGCATCTGGAAAAATAACCGAGGCTCAGTTGAAGGAAATGGAGCACTGCGCTTGTCCCGGATGCGGTTCCTGTTCAGGTATGTTTACTGCAAATTCCATGAACTGTCTTACAGAGGTGCTTGGACTCGGACTTCCCGGTAACGGAACAATTCCCGCTACGACTGGAGAAAGAATTGCCCTTGCAAAACATGCCGGCATGGCGGTTATGAATCTTTACAACAAGGGAATCACAGCCCGCGATATGATGACAGCCGATTCTTTCCGCAATGCACTTGCCGCAGACATGGCACTTGGCTGTTCCTCAAACACAATGCTTCACGTTCCGGCTATTATGCACGAAGCCGGTCTTACTCTTGATTTGCACGACGTGAATGAAATCTCCGAGCATACTCCCAACCTGTGCCACCTTGCACCTGCGGGGCATACTTTCATCTGCGAATTGAATGATGCCGGAGGAGTGCAGGCCGTTCTTGCAGAGCTTGCAAAGAAAAATCTCATCAAGACGGATTTGATTACTGCGACAGGAAAAACAATTGCAGAAAACATCAAGGATGTGAGAAATCGCAACCCCGAGATTCTGCGTCCCATCGACAATCCGTTCAGCGACAACGGTGGAATCGCAATCCTCTTTGGAAATCTTGCACCGAACGGTACAGTTGTCAAAAGATCCGCCTGTGCCAAGGAATTGATGAAACATTCAGGACCGGCACGTGTTTTCAATGACGAAAGCGAGGCTATGGATGCCGTGCAGAAGAGAGAGATTCACCCCGGTGATGTTGTGGTCATCCGCTACGAGGGACCAAAGGGAGGCCCCGGTATGAGGGAAATGCTTGCTGTTACTGCGGCTCTTGCCGGACAGGGGTTGGACAAACAGGTTGCTCTTATTACCGACGGAAGATTCAGCGGTGCCACAAGAGGTGCCTCGCTCGGACACTGTTCACCCGAAGCCGCGGATGGAGGCCCGATTGCTCTGGTGCAGGAAGGGGACATAATCACTCTTGACATCAACAATTACAAAATCCATCTTGAAGTGAGCGACGAGGAACTTGCCAAAAGAAAGGCTGCATGGAAGGCTCCTGCTCCGAAAGTCACCCACGGATATCTGGCCCGTTATGCGAAGCTTGTTTCGTCCGCAGATAAGGGGGCAGTTCTCCAGTAAATCTCTTTAAAAACGCCGGATTGGTTTTATAATCAGTCCGGCATTTTTTTATGTCCGAAATGCAAAAATCTTCCGATAATGAGAAAAAAGTTCCCCTTGTGGAATAAATCCGGGCCTGGAAGGCAGCATTTTAAGGAGTGTAGCGGAAAATGGCAAAGAAAACTGAAAATGAAAATAAAAAGAATACCAAAAGACTGTTTTGGGGTTCATTTTTTCCAATGGTGATTTTGATTATAGGTGCCTGCACTTGTTTATATTTGATCTCTATGTTTATTATAAAGCAGGCTGTGAGGCTCCAGATTTCTTTGCTGCAGGAGCAGGTGACATCGAAAGTTGTTTCCATGGTTTATCCTGATGTCTTAAGCGTGGAAAATCTTGTGAATGTCGCTCCGTCTGTCTCTGAACCGGAAATGATGAAGAGCGTTCTTGATGTGGTTGCAAAATCAGGCAAGGGAAATGATGTTTATTTTGCTTCCGTTACTCCCCTCAGCAAGGGAGGCCTTTTTGTGGACCGTCTGAACTGGGTTCCTCCTAAAGACTGGGAGCCGTCTGGAAGAGTATGGTTTCAGGCTGCGATGAATGAGCCGAATCACAACGGAGTGTATACGGATCCTTACATTGATCAGATTACGGGAAATCTCTGCGTCACCTATTCAAAGGCTGCTTTGAATTCGAAGGGAGAAGTAATTGGCGTGGCCGGTGTTGATATAATACTGTCATCGCTGGATGATATAATTGAAAGCATTTCTTCTGATGCGGATACCATCAAAGGCGAGCGGTACATCTTGGATTCACGGGGCAATTACATGACTAATCCCGATGTGTCGAAAATTTCAACCGTAAATTATTTCAAAGAAAAAATGGGAAATGATACTGATGTTGCTGCAACGCTGGGCAGTGTGCCGATTTTTACAGTTACTGACACAATTTATTACGGTGTATCGAAAATAGGTGATACTCCCTGGTATGTCGTGATGAGCGGAAGTATGGCTAAATTGACTTCAGACTTCAAGAGAACGGTTTTCATCATCGAAATCATCATGTTTGCTTTCGGTTTTATCTTTTCTGTACTGAATCTTCTTTCCATACGCAAGATGCGTGAGTCGGAAAAACAGCTTGGTGTCAAGTTGTATGAAGAGACTCAGAATCTTGTTGTGTCTACAAAGGAAACTGCCGCGACTTCCCAGGATCAGAGTGCCGCTGTGAAAGAAATTGTTGCCACAATGGAAGATTCGAATGCGCTTTCCGAAAATATTTCAACCAAGATAAAAGATGTTTCAAAAATTGCACAGAAGACTTCCAATGACGTTATTGAAGGTGTTGCGTCAATTGCAAAGAACGTTGAACAGCTTCATGCCATTTACGAGGCAAACCAAAATACCATAAACGGTATGAAAGATTTGAATGACAAAATCGAAAGCATCTGGGACATAGTTACGTTGATTAACTCCGTTGCTGACCAGACGAAAATCATTGCATTCAATGCCGAACTTGAGGCAACCAGTGCTGGAGAGGCTGGAAAGAAATTCAGAATCGTTGCAAATGAAATCCGCCGTCTTTCAGATGGAATCATCGACAGCATTCACGAGATTAAGGAGAAAATCACCGAGATACAACATTCGTCCGACAGTTTGATTCTTGCAAGTGAAAGCGGAACGGAAAAAATCACTTCGGGATATGAAACCGCAAAAGAATTGGGAACAAAGTTTGACAGCATTAAGAGCTCTTCGGAAATTACGGCATCTTCAGCAGAAGATATCACTGGAATAATCCAGCAGCAGACTATTGCATCCGAGCAGATTCTTATCGCCTTGAAACAAATCTCTGCGGGTATCGAAAACTTTACCGTGGCAACTGACAACATCTCCAGCTCTGCGGAAAACCTGCGCATCATGTCGGAGACTCTGAACAAAAAAAATCAATCGGATGAAAAGAATACCGATAAAAAATCCAAGGACAGGTCTTAAGGCGGGTAAAGATGAAAGGTGCCGAAAGTATTCAACAGAATGAAAAGCAGACTGCTGACATCAGCAAAGATACAATCTCATTTTTGATTTTTTCGGTTAATAACCATCGCTTGGGAATTGAAATTTCTTTGGTGCAGGAGATTGTCCGCGATACGAAGGTTCATTTTCTTCCTTTTGTTCCGTCCTACATTGAGGGTTTGATAAACTATTCAGGCAAGCCTTATACAGTGGTGAATCCGGTTGTCCTTGAAAAAAATCCGCATGGACCATTGATTGAAATTTCAAGTCCGACGTTTTTGCTTTTTAAGCGTGAAGATGATCACTTTTGTCTTCACATTTCGATGGTGGAAATTTTTTATGAAGTTCAAAAAGAAGATTTGGAAGATGAGGATTGGGAGGACGAAATAGAATATCGGGGAGAAAAGATTCCTCTTATAAAACCAGATGAAATAGAAGAACTGTTAAAACATGATTTAGGGGCGTGAAAATGGGAAATCTGAAATATACAGTTGCGATTGCAGATGATTCTGCGATTATCCGTGGGCTATTGGAAAAAGGATTCAATAATGACGAGGATTTTGAATTGGTGGCATCTGTATCCAATGGACGAAAACTTGTTGATGCCGCAAAAGAATATTCTCCCGATGTTGTTGTAAGCGATATAGATATGCCCGAGATGGATGGTCTTTCCGCTGCAAAAATAATCTCGAAACAGCTTCCGACTAAGGTTGTTATTTTCTCTGAGGAAAAAGGAATCCGTCCTTCTGCATTTGAAGCCGGTGCAAGTATGTTCGAAGCAAAACCTCCTCTAAGTGAATTCAAAATGGGCGTAATCGTGGCATTTATAAATCGCATACGGACAATGCTTAAAGATAAAGGGGTGCGTCCGAAGGTACAGAGAGAAAAGAAAATCATTACGGGAGATTCTTCATCATACAAAGTTCTGTGTCTTGGGGCATCAACAGGAGGTCCTACTGCGGTCAAGGAAGTGCTCTCGAATTTGGGACATCATTTTCCGCTTCCTATCGTTTATGTTCAGCATCTTGATGTCGGTGCTGATCAGAAAATGGTCGAATGGTTTGATGAAACCTGTTCAAACATAAAAGTGCAGCTGGCAAAAGATGGAGAAATTGCAAAACCAGGGCATGTGTATATGGCGCAGGCAGACCGTCATCTGGTAATAGACAGTATTTCTTCGAATGGAAATCCGATTCTTTCATTGAGTGATGAACCGGAGGAAAGATTTTTGCGCCCGGCTGTGAACAAACTTTTTAGAAGTGCTGCAAAAGTGTATAAAAATGAATGTCTTGCAGTCTTGATGACCGGAATGGGACGTGATGGAGCTGATGGTTGTCAGATGATTGTTGAAAACGGCGGTTATACAATCGTTGAAGACAAATCGACCTGTGCTGTATTTGGAATGCCTGCTGCCGCTATAGAACAAAATGCAGCAAAAGAGATTCTTCCGCGTGACAAAATTGCAAAGAGGATATTGGCCCTTACTGAAAAAAATGGTGTTTGGAATTGAATCAAAACGAACTAGACTTAATTATTCAACAGATTACAGCCTACTCAGGAATTGTTCCAAAAGATGCTCACAGGACAAGCATAGGTCGTTATATTGAGCAACGCATTACAGAACTTTCTGATGATGAGAAATTTGAGTATAGTGCATATCTTTCAGAAAATCCTGCGGAGATGTCGGGGCTTATTGATAATGCTACTGTAAATGAAACATATTTTTTTCGTGAAGAAAAACAGTTTTCTTTATTGAAGACAAAATTGCTCAGAACATTGGCTTCAGATAGATGCGCCCCGCTGAAAATTTGGAGTGCCGCTTGTTCCAGTGGTGAAGAACTTTACTCTCTGCTTTTGATTGCGAAGTCCTGCGGAATTTCAGTTCACTGTACCGGAAGTGATATAAGTGCGGCGGTTTTAAAAAAATGCAGGGACGGTGTCTACGGAAAAAAATCAATTCGAACAGCGGATGGTGCTAAGTATCAATATCTTTTGAATCCATATAAAACAGAAAATGATACGATTGAATTTCCGAAAGAGCTTGTTTCATCTGTTGACATTGCGAAAATAAATCTTTCAAAGTTGTCTGACCCTGAAAATCTTTCCAATCCTTTTGTACAGGCTGTGCTTCCAAAAAATCAGGATATTATTTTCATACGGAACGTCTTTATCTATTTTACCCGTGAAATGCGCAAGAAGGTTTTTGCAACAATGGCTGACAAATGTCTTTCAAAGGGTGGTTATATTTTTGTTTCAATGAATGAGGTCGCATCATTCGATTCTGCTATTGTTCCTCCATGCTTAAAGAAAGTCATGGATGGCGATGTGTTTTATTTTGAGAAGTGTTGAAGGGAGGCGTATGAATGAATAAAATCGACACAGTGCGCCAGACATTTCTACAAGAAACAATGGCGGTGATGTTGGAAATAAAAAAAGATCCCAGACAGGCAAAGCGTGCTCTTGATAAAATCAAGTTTACAAAAGACATGGCTCATGTCCTTGGATTTCATGCTGTCTACAAACTTTACCGCTCCTTGGAAAATGTTTATATCGGTATTGCCGACAAGGAAATTGCAATCAGCGAAAATATATTCGTGCTCATAAATGTCGTGTGTGATAAAATTATTGATGTATGCAGAAAAATTGCAGACGGAAATGATGATATAGACGACTTGGGTAAATACATTCTATATTGCGATAAAGCCGCCGCAGGTGAAATTTTTGACACAGATGTTTTTTTAAGGCGGCAGACAGTCATCGAAAAAGATTCAAGTGATGACAAGGCTTCCCTTGAGAAAATTATTTCCGTGCAGGTAAAAGATGTCGGTAATGTTTTGAATGTCCATGAGGAAATGATTGCAAGAACTTACAAGATGTCAGGTGTGATCGAGGCAATGAAGGATCAGAACAGACGGCTGACTCAACTGCAGATTTCGGAATTCACCAAGCAGCTTTTGAGTGAACTGCAGTTGCTTCAGAATTCGCTGCTTATTGCACACGACAAAGTTCTCAACATGGTTAAGGATGATTCCACTTTTGCTGAAAAACATCAGGATGTGCATGGCTTCTTTGTGTATGCGAATGGACACAAATGCATGATTCCTTCAGAGCATATTGTTGACGTGACTTACGATACTTCATTGAATTATGTGACGCAGCAGAATCAGCTTTATCTTGAAAGGGAAGAGGATGAGCAGGTTGTGTATATTCCGATTTATTCTCTTTCCTCGCTTTTTCCAGGACAGAAGGCAGTTGAAAAAAACAGTCTTGACACAATTTTCATTGCTGGTTATATGGGACAACGTGTTGGAATAATTGTTGACAAACTTCAGACCTCTGTTTCAATCGTAAAAAACATTCTTCCAAAATCATTTAAAAATTTCAAAATTCTTCAGGGAATTTGTTTTGATGAAAAATACGATATGATTCCTGTTTTGTATATACCGGAAATCTTGAAGCGGTTTCGCTCATTGCGTGGATACGATGTGAAAAAATTTGAGGCCAAGACACAGCTTCACATTTACAAAGTTTTGGTCGTGGATGATTCACAGACTACAAGACAGATTGTGGCCGGTATTCTCGGAACCAATGGTTTCATGGTTGATGAGGCTGTAGACGGAATCAACGCAATGGAAATGGTGAAAAGCCGGCAGTACGATCTGATTGTGACAGACGATGCGATGCCGCGTATGAATGGAGAAATATTTTTGGATAACCTGCGCCAGATGGCGAATTACGTCGAGGTGCCGGTATTGGTGATGGCCGCGAAGCCTATTGAAAAGGGAAATGCCTTTATAAGCAAAGCGGATTTCAAACGCGGGGATTTAATTCAAAAAATCAAGGACTTGTTGCATGAGTAAGAAAATTTTATTATTGGAACCATCTTCCACAGTTCTGACACTGTTCAAGGAGAAATTGAAGAAAACTGATATAGAAGTTCTTTGCGAGACGAGTTGCGTGAAATTTCTCTGGTCATTATTCAATAATGTTCCTGATGCTATTTTCGTTAACTCCATATTTTCAAATCCTGAAAGCGGCGAGATTGTCAGGTTCATAAAATCGATGGAAAAGCTTCGGAAAATTCCGATTGCTCTGTATACGACCGGTGATTTTACATTTGAAGAATTTTATATGAAGAATTGCGGTGCGGATTTGTTCGTGCATATTGACGAAGTGAATTTGTCTCACAATGTGCAGAAAACACTTTTGCTGTCTGAACAGAATGTTCCAGCACTTCCTGTTGAAAATGACATAATGAAAGCCGCAATTACGCAGATTTTTTTGAATATGACAAGAAATCTGAATTCGATTGACGCTGTTGTAAACGGATTTCTGGTTGTGATTGCGGAATTTGCCCAGGTACCTGCGGCCACTTTGACATTGGTGCAAAATGATGGTCCGGTTTCCTATTTTGCCTGTTCCAAGAATTTCACCGAAGATGAGAAGGCTGATTTTCAAAAAGTAAGTATAACCGATTTTGAAAAAATGAGGCCTGATTTGAATTTGTCAAAAATAGTTCCGACAGAGTTGAATCTTGCAGTTGATATGGATAATTTCCGTACGAAGGATGTGCCGCTTTCTTCGTATCAATTCTTCCCGATAAACGACTCTTCAGGAAGTCCGTTTGCGGCTGTGACTGTTGTGAAGGAAGGTGTTCTTTCAAATCATCAGATTGATTTGCTGCGCTACTGCACTGAACAGGTCGGTGTGCTGTTGGAAAATGCAGTCCTTCTTAAGAAAAAGGAATTTTTTGAGCAGAGAATTCGCCGTGCTTTCGGAAGATTTGTGCCTGAACAGATTATCGACGAGTTGGTTGCATCATCTGATACGGATGAAAATGTTTCTGTGGGTGAAAAAAGAAATGTCGCAATTCTTTTCAGTGACATCAGATCGTTTACCAGTATAAGCGAATGTAACAAGCCTGAAGTCATAGTGGCATTTTTGAACAGATATTTTACCGTGATGGTCAATATCATAAAAAAACACGGTGGAACGATTGATAAATTTATCGGTGATGCAATCATGGCATTGTTTGGTGCCCCGGTAAGTTACGAGGATAATGCACAAAGGGCGGCGGCCGCTGCTTACGAAATGAGAGAGGCTCTTTCTTCCGTTGATTTGGGAGACCTTGTTATGCCGGAAGGAATGAAATTCGATATTGGCATCGGAATCCACTATGGCAATGTTACTGTGGGCTCAATCGGCTCAAGCGACAAAACTGATTATACGGTTATCGGTGATTCTGTGAATACTGCCTCACGCCTTGAAGGGCTCACGAAAGTCTACGGTGCAATGATTATTGTGAGTGAAACAGTGAAGAACGATTGCAAGGAAAATTCATTTGTGTTCCGTCATCTCGATGATGTGAAAGTGAAAGGTAAATCAAAGTCTGTTCCGATTTATGCCATAGACATAAACGAAGATGATTATTCAATTTCCTACCGTGAATCTTATGCGAAAGGTTTGGACTTGTATCAGCAGGGAATCTGGAATCTTGCCAAGGAATATTTTGAAAAGGCTATCGATGAGGCACCTTCGGACAAGGCTGCAAAACTGATGCTTGAAAGATGTTCCGAGTTCATAAATAATCCACCTGAAAAATGGGACGGAGGATTTGAGTTCCACACTAAATAGCGGTCATCTTTAGAAGGGTTGTAATTATTTTAAAAAACCTATATTATGTCTCCATTGTCAGATGCTTTGCTGATGCAGAGTTTATAGGAGAATATAATGGAAAAGATTGGTAAGATTGTTTCCGCAGTTTTGTTTGCTGTTGTTGCAGTTTCTTCACTTGCTTCTTGTTCAAAGAAATCTTCAGTGGATAATTCTTTGGAAGATTTGAAGTCCCGTGGAAAATTTGTTTTGGGTCTTGATGATTCTTTCCCTCCGCTTGGATTCCGCGATGAGAACAACGAGATTGTGGGATATGATATTGATATGGCTGCAGAAGTTGCAAAACGCATGGGAGTGCCTCTCGTGCTTCAGCCTATTGACTGGGCCGCAAAAGAGCAGGAACTTGCCACTGGTAAGATTGACTGTATTTGGAACGGCTTTACAATGACAAAAGAAAGACGCGAGGCTATGGCCTGCACATTTGCATATCTTGACAATGCTCAGGTTGCTGTTGTGAGAAATGAAAGCGGAGTCAAAAATCTTTCTGATTTGAAAAATAAAAATGTTGGTGTTCAGAGCGGCTCATCTGCATGGGAAGCAATTACCGCAGACAGCGATTTTATGAACAGTCTTGGAAGCGTGGTTGAGTTTGAGGAAAATCTTACTGCTCTTAATGATTTGGGAATCGGAAATATTGATGCAGTTGTAATGGACCGTGTTGTTGCCGAATACACCATTAAACATTCCGGTCAGCCGTATCGAGTGCTTAAAGAAGGTCTTGCAAACGAAGAGTATGGAATCGCATTCCGCAAACAGGATATAAAACTCCGTGATGAAGTGGAAAGGATTCTTCTGGAGATGCAGAATGACGGCACTGTTAAATCAATTTCCGAAAAATGGTTTGGTGAAGATTTGTCTGTAATCGGTCGTTGATTTTTGGATAAGATGTTATGGCTTCTATGGTTGCGTATTTTTCTAAAATGCAGGTGGACAAACTGATTCTCATAATGCTCAAGAGTACCGCCATCAGTTTGGAGATTTTTTTTCTTACGCTGATTTTTGCGCTTCCGCTTGCATTATTGATTTGCATGGGACGCATGTCTCGGCTGAAGGTTGTGTCGAAAATCACTTCGATTTTTTTACTTGTCATCCGCGGCACACCTCTTATGCTTCAGTTGATTTTCGTCTATTTCGCTCCTCCTTATATCTTCGGTGTGGGAATGGGGCGTTTCACAGCAGCAATAGTCGCCATGGTCATTAATTATGCCTGTTATTTTGCCGAGATTTACCGCGGTGGAATACAGGCTGTTCCAGTGGGGCAGTATGAAGCCTCGTCTGTTTTGGGATTCACCCGCAGTCAGACTTTTTTCCGCATTGTGCTTCCTCAAGTCATAAAAAAAATTGTTCCTGCAATGGGCAATGAAGTGATTACGCTTGTGAAAGATACGGCTCTTGTTCAGGTGCTTGGTGTGGCGGAGTTGTTCCATGTGGCGAAAACTCAGAGCGGACGTCTTGTGAGTGTGCTTCCTTTGTTTATCGCCGGTGTGATTTATTTTATTTTGAACTGGGTTGTGTCACGGACTTTTGATATTGTGGAGAAGAAACTTGACTACTATAAGTGAAACAAAAAAAGAGCCGGATGAAATAATCAAGGTTGAAAATCTTTCAAAGAATTTCGGTGACCTTAAAGTTATAAAAGATATTTCGTTTACAGTGCATCGTGGAGATGTGCTTGGAATAATCGGTCCGTCGGGAAGTGGAAAATCAACTTTGCTCAGATGCATCACTCAGCTTGAGACTGTGAGCGGCGGTTCCATTGCAATCTGCGGTGAGAATATGGTTCTGGACGGTGTCTACGCGGACAAATCTGTGCTTAGAAAAATCGGTCTTGATGTGGGGCTTGTGTTTCAAAACTTCAATCTGTTTCCTCATTTTTCGGTACTCAGAAATATCACCGAGGCACAGAGGATTGTGCTTGGCCGTAGCGCGGAAGAAGCTGAATCAGTGGCGATGTCTCTTCTTGCAAAAATGAACCTTTCTGACAAGGCATCCGCATATCCGTGCCAGTTGAGCGGTGGTCAGCAACAGAGAGTGAGCATTGCACGTGCTTTGGCATTGAATCCTCAGGTGCTGTTTTTCGATGAACCTACATCGGCTTTGGATCCTGAACTTACAGGGGAAATCCTTCAGGTGATCAGGGAACTTGCAAAGACCGATATGACGATGGTTGTTGTGACTCACGAGATGGCTTTTGCGAGGGACACCAGCGACCATATTATTTTTATGGACGGCGGCGTGATTGTGGAACATGGGCGTCCTTCCGATGTGATTAATTCCCCAAAGGAAGAACGTACCAAATTGTTCCTGAAACGCTTCAACGAAAAATAATCCGTGAAAACATTTTAAATTTTTATGTTCTGCCTTCCCATGGCGAGTCTTTTTTCTCTCACCTGTTCAAGATAGGACTTTATTTTTTCAGAATCGCCTTGTTTAATCTCGTCCTTTAATTCTTTGAGCGAGTTTTCGAAGTTCTCGATGTGCTGAACAAGCTTTTCTTTATTGCTGATGAAGAGTTCTGTCCACAACGGCGCGTTTATCATCGCGATGCGGGTAAGGTCTTCAAAACTGCCTCCTCCGAATGCGGTGATTTCAGGTCCGTCTGCGCTTTGAACCAATGCGCTTGCTATCACGTGGCAGAGCTGGCTTGTGAATCCAATCTTCCGGTCGTGGGTGTCACAGTCAGTTTCCGTAATCCGGGTGAATCCCATTTCCGAGATGAGATTTTTCATCAGCTCGAGGTTTTCTTTTTTGTTGCTGCTGCTAGGACAAAGGATGTAATTGTGGTTGACAAAAAAACTCGCCTTTGAATTCGCATAACCTTCTTTTTCTCCGCCGGCCATCGGGTGTCCAATGATGAAGTCAACGTCATTGCGGAGAATTGAAGGAAGCTCCTTTTCGAAGATGCCTTTCACGCCGCTGATGTCGGTCACGATTGCACCGCTTTTGAAATAATCCCTGTTTTCCTTCAGGAAGTCAAGAGTGGCGTGCGGATACAAGCAGATGAATACCACATCGCAACCGGGAAGCATTTCTTTTACCTCGCCGGCTGTGAATGTTCTGTCTGCAACTCCCTCCTGAGAGGCCTGCGAAAGACATGCGGTGCTTCTATTGCAGACCCAGATTCTACCGGTGGAAAGGGCCTGGCTCAAAATGTTCTGCCTGATTGATTTTGCAAACGAGCCTCCCATAATGCCAAGTCCTACAATACCGTAAGTGAGTTCATTCAGCTTTTTCATTTTACATGGTCCTGCCGTCAACCGCTGCAATCTTGTTGAGCTTTGCCATAAGGTCTGAGTACATTGCGGGTGTGAGCTGCTGGGATGCGTCGCTCAGTGCCTTTTCGGGATTGCAGTGGACTTCTATTTCAAGTGCGTCTGCACCGATTGCGACTGCGGCTTTTGCAAGGTCTCCGACCATCCATCTGATTCCGCATGCATGGCTTGGGTCAACCACTATGGGCAGGTGGCTCACTTTGTGGATGTAGGGAACGGCACTCAGGTCAAGGCAGTTTCTTGTGTAGTTGTCGTAGTAGCGGATTCCGCGTTCGCAGAGAACCACGTTTTCATTTCCGTTTGCCATAATGTATTCGGCAGACATAAGGAGTTCAGTGATTGTGCCTGAAAGTCCGCGCTTAAGAAGAACCGCTTTTCCGCATTTTCCGAGTTCCTTCAAAAGATCGAAGTTCTGGAAGTTGCGTGCGCCGATTTGAATCAAATCAACATCATCGAAATATTTCAGTTCGGAAATTGACATAAGCTCTGTGCAGATGGGGAGGCCTGTTTCTTTTTTTGCCATTGAAAGAAGCCTGAGACCTTCAACACCGAGTCCCTGGAAACTGTAGGGGGAAGTGCGCGGTTTGTAAGCTCCGCCACGGAGGATTCTTGCACCGGATGCTTTCACTGCATGGGCCGCATCCATAATCTGCTGCTCTGTTTCGACTGAACATGGACCTGCAATCACCGGCACGGTCTTTCCGTCTCCGATGGTGCACGGGGTGATTCCGCTCTGGTTTGCCCCGACTGTTACGACTGTGTTCTGCGGGTGGAATGAACGGCTTGCCATTTTGTATGGAGCTGAAACACGTTCTGCAGATTCCACAATGTCATTTGCGAGAAAATCCTCGGGGTCGAGTTTTGATGTGTCGCCCAAAAGCCCAAGCACAGTCTTGTCAACACCGTTTGAAACATGGACACCGAGTCCCTTGCTCTTTACATCTTCAATGAATGAATCAACATCTTTTTTTGCAGTTCCCTGCTTTAATACGATAATCATTTAAATCCTCCAATGACTTTAGGCAAAACCGCGCCTTTTACCTTCGGTCTTTTAATTGCGGGTAAAAAAAAGGAGCCTCCCTTGCGGAAGGCTCCCTGTAATTACCTCTGACAGTAAACACAGCACACTCTATTCAGAGCGACTTCCGCAGACACGAGAGAATCCATAAAAGCTAAAGTAAAAGTAAGCCAGCAATGAGGATTTGATATTCTGTGCCCAACGGGTTGTGTTCTTCATAACGGGGATAGGATATACGGATTTTTTGAATATGTCAAGAGGAATTTTTTTTGAGACAGGATTTTTTATCTTGTAAAAAATGTTGTAAAGTTTTACAATTAACGTCATAGGAGTAAATTATGAAGAAAAAAATGATGGCAGTGATTGCCGCATTGATGGCATCCGCCGTGGTTTCAACTTTTGCAGCTGATATGGATCTTGTGGTTCGCATGGGTGGATTCGGCCAGTTAAACGGAATTGTCAACGGACACGGAGATGATGGCAGCATTGATTTGGGAGGCGGTGTTTCCTCCGAATTCGGTATGCCTTTTGCACTTTTCGGTAAGCAGAATGGTCTTGGTGTTCATATTTCAGGTTCAGGTCTTTTGGCACAGAAATCGCCTGTTACATCGGGTGCTGATTTATTCGGACTTTTCGGATGGTGGATCCGTTTTCCGTTTGGAAAGACTGATTTTGCATTCCAGCCTGAATTGAGCTATGGTGTGGTCAACAAGAAGGTATGGTCCAGTGACGGTTCAAAGAATTATGATAGACTGGATCAGATGGCAAATCTTTCGCTTTCATTCCGTTGGAATCCTTTGGACATCTGCAACGGCAAGCTCGAGTTTGAATTTACACCTCAGGTTGGCGTGGAGACTTTCAATTCTCCTGTTTCAGTGTACATCGGAGCACGTCTGGGATTTTTGTATATAATGGGAAAGAATGCCGGTACAGCAGAAAGAATTGCAGAGCGTGAAAATAAAGTTGTTGATGCCACAGCCGCAGAAATTGCCGCAGATCCCGACTTGAAGGATGCTGTTTCCGTTTACCGTTCGGCAGAGGGTGTCACAATCTGTCTTGATACAATCAACTTCAAACCCGATTCAGCTGTTCTGGAAGATTCTGAATATCCGAAACTCAATAAGATTGCCGCCATGCTCAAGAGATACAACAACACTCTTCATGTTGTGGGCCATTGTGCAAAGACCGCAGACTCTACAGACGAGGGAGATGTGGAATTCTCTCTGGGACGTGCAAAGACTGTTGCCGACTATCTGATTCAGCAGGGAGTCCGCAAGACAAATACTCAGATGAGGGTAAGCGGAGCAGGTTCGTCACAGCCGCGCGCAGACAATACAACCGAGGCAGGAAAACAGCGCAACCGCCGTGTAGAAATTACTCTGGTACGCCGATACTAAAACTGCAGACCTTGAGAATGTAACGGGTGTCTTGGAAATTTCACATTTCTTTCGAGCCGCCCTTATCTTAGATAAAAGCTCCGGGAGCTCTGCTTTCGGAGTTCTTTTTTTGGTGGAAAGGATGAAGATAAAAAATTACTTTTGTTTTATTGCCTTTTTTGCATTGGCTTGTTTTTTTTCGTGTAAAAGTTCGGAACATGAAATCGCCTGTTACGATATGAAATTAAGATTGGTGAGCGACGGGGAGCCTTTGACCGGAACTGAAAGGGAGTTTGCTCTAAGACCTCTTGAGGACGTGATTTTGGAATCCGAAGAGGATGAAAAGAAAAAAGCGGATGAAAAAGAGTCTGTCACTGAAACAAACGGGGAACCTGAATATCTCCGATATCTTTTTACACCGGCAAACGAGGACGGAAGCGAATATTCTGTGACTGTGGCGGAAGGTCTGTACCGTCTTTTTGAAGAGAACAACGATTTGCACGTCTTCGTAAAAGTGGGAGCGGGGGAAAATCTTGCGGTCCTTGCATACTGCTCTTCATTTGCCGATGCCTCCGATGCGCTTAAGGATATTTCAGCTCCGTCGGGATTGGGAGTGATTGTTACCGACCGTGACATCACGGCATTGGGATACGACAATCTTTTGCAGCGTTCTGTTGCTTCCTCTCAAAATCCCGTGAGTCTGGACATTCGCAAATGCACACGCAGCACTTTGGGATTCAGAGCCTTCTACGGATGTTCGTCTTTGTGCGCCCTGCAGCTTCCTGATTCCGTGACGTCTTTCCCGAAAGAGTGTTTTGCCCATTGCTCGAATCTTCGTTATCTGAACGTTGGGCCGGGAGTTAAATCAATAGAAGGTGGAGCGTTTATTTCGTGCGAAAATCTTTCGACAATCAGCGTGTCTCCGTCAAACCGCAATTATATAGTAGAAAACAGTGCCATCTATCTTTCTGACAAAAAGACTCTGGTTGCGTGGCCCTCTGCAAAAGGGGATATTGCTGTAAGTGCTGATTTAATCACTGCCTATGCATTTGCCGGCTGCCCGGAACTCACCAGTGTGAATATTGACTGTGTGAGCATACAGCCCAATGCTTTCCAAAACTGTGCATCCCTTCAGTCCGTCTTTCTTGGGAAAAGAGTTGAAGATGTGAGGGAAAATGCTTTTATCGGCTCAAAGTCGCTTACATCCATTTCTGTGGAAGACGGCAATACCACATATTCCGCAAAAGATGGAATGCTTCTTTCAAAAGAGGGGCTTCGTCTTTTTGCGTGGCCTTCCGCTCAGGGCTCTGTGACTCTGCCTCAGACAATCAACCGGGTGGAGGACAATGCGTTTTTCGGGCAAAAGGGGCTCGTTTCCGTCTATCTTCCGCCTCAAGTCCGTGAAGTGGGACATCAGGCTTTTGCTGAATGTTCGGATCTTTCGTCGGTAAATATGCCGGGAATTGTGAATATTGAATCCTACGCATTTTCAAAATGTCCAAAACTTGCTTCCGTGAATCTGCCTGACTCATTGCGCCGTTGCGATGGAAGTGCTTTTTCGGAATGCGGGGCTCTCACGACTATTAACGTTGCATCTGGAAATTCCCAGTACCGTGGTGAAAACGGAGCGATTTTTTCTGCCGACGGAAAAACTCTGATTGAATGGCCGGCGGCTTCGGGTGTAATAACAATCCCGGCAACCGTGGAAACAATCGGAACTTACGCATTCAACCGCTGCACATCCCTTGAGGAAGTGACCATGACTTCGGTTGTGACGGTGGGACACCATGCCTTCGATGGATGCCTGAATCTCAAAACCGTTAATCTTAGTGAATCTGTACGCACCATCGGTTCCCACGCCTTCAGCAACTGTCTTTCCGTTGAAAATCTTGTGATTCCAGAGTCCGTGCAGGTGATAAAAAATTACGCCTTCTGGTTCTGGGGAAAAAATCAGACTATCTCGGCCAAAGCAAAACGCAAACCCGCCGGCTGGGATTTTGCCTGGAATGCCGACTGTGAAGCCGCTGTGAAGTGGGGTGTCAAGTGATTGGGAATCAAGGTCGGGGTTTCAGCATGATATTAACTTTGTCTTAATATAGTTCAGTTTTTTTTAGAATCACCAACACTC
>DGXM01000152.1 GCA_002396325.1 Treponema sp. UBA4232 | reverse complement strand
GACAGCAGAATGTCATGCTGAACGTGGTTGCATGCAACCGAATTCAGCATCTCTTGTGAAAAGGAGATCCCGAATCAAGTTCGGGATGACCTAAAACCCAACAATAACCATCTTCTTTGAAGGAAATTGCGTCAGCAATTTCGAATCCGTGTGACATCCCTCGTGCAAAGGGGATCCCGAATCAAGTTCGGGATGACAGTGGCAGCAGGCACGGAATGACGGTGGTGGCAGGTTCGGGATGACTGATAAGTATCGTCATGCTGAACTTGTTTCAGCATCTCCCGTACAAAGGGGATCCCGAATCAAGTTCGGGATGACGGTAGTAGCAGGCACGGGATGACGGTGGTGGCAGGCATGGGATAACGCTATGCAACGGATTTGTCGGACAGCCGCTTCCAAAAAATCAGACAAGTCTTTCATTCAACTTGAAACTCAAACCGCAAGGTGATATATTTCTCTAAAATGAAATCACAATCATTCAGATTACGGAACTTGAAACAGCATCCTCAGACCATTACGGAAGGAAGCATAACAAAATCACTGCTTATGTTTTTCTTTCCGATTCTGTTCGGCACATTTTTCCAACAGCTCTACAATACGATTGACGCAATCATCGTGGGTCGCTTTGTCGGAAAACAGGCACTCGCAGCAGTAGGTGGAGGAAGTTCTGTTTTCGTAAATCTTATCGTTGGATTTTTCATGGGACTTTCCAGCGGAGCCGGAGTAACAATCTCGCAGTTCTATGGTTCCAAAAACAAAACGGAGCTTTCTCGCTCGGTTCACACAGCACTTGCAATGAGCATTTCAGGTGGACTCATTATGACCATCGCCGGCATTTCACTTGCCTACCCGATTCTAAAAGTGACAAAAACACCCGAAGATGTATTCAACGGCTCTTTGATTTATCTGCGCATTTATTTCTGTGCAATGATTCCGCTTTTCATTTACAATATGGGGTCTGGAATACTTCGCGCAGTGGGAGATTCTCTTTCTCCCCTTTTGGTTCTGATTGCAGGCTGCTTCACAAACATATTCCTCGATTTGCTTTTTGTTGTAAAACTGGGGATGGGTGTAAGCGGAGTCGCCATTGCAACCGGAATATGCCAGATTGAAAGCGCACTGATTGTCCTTTTGATTCTTACAAGACGGAACAGCGATTATAAAGTGAGCATAAAAAACATAAAGCACACACCGCATATTCTTTCAGTAATTCTGAAAATCGGTTTTCCCGCCGGGATTCAGTCAAGTCTTTACACAATCAGCAACCTGATAATTCAGACGAACATCAATTCCTTCGGAACGGACACTGCGGCGGCATGGGCGGCATTCGGAAAAATAGATGCAATCTTCTGGATGACGGTAAGTGCCTTTGGAATTGCCATCACGACTTTCTCGGGACAAAATTACGGAGCAGGAAAAATGGAGCGCATAAAAAAAGCCGTGTGGATTACACTTGCAATGGCGACAGGAACCACAATCGCAATGTGCATTCTGTTCAGGATTTTCAACACACCCATTTTCAAACTCTTTGCAACAGACCCGTCAGTCATAAAAAAAGGAACTTCAATTCTCCTCTTTCTCATGCCTTTCTGGCTCACATACATTTCAATAGAAATCCTGAGTGGAACAATCCGTGGATGCGGCGTGAGTTTCGAGCCGATGATTATAACAGTGTTCGGTGTGTGCGGGCTCAGACTTTTGTGGATTTTCATTGCAGTCCCATTCCACAGAAGTCTTTTCACGGTACTGGCCTGCTACCCAATCACCTGGATTGCAACAAGCATTGCCTTCTGGATTTTTTATTTTTCAGGAAAATGGCTGAAGAACAAAAAAGAAAAAGCGGAACAGATCAAAAATTAAACTCCGTTCCGCATTTTGCAATTTCTTTTTGGAACCTCGAAAAAGTTACCGAAAGCAAGTTTTTCGAGATGCACTTTCCTTTAGAATCATCTGGCGGCAGCAATCTCTTCGGGAGTGGGATTGCTCAAAACTTTTTTCTCATTGTAGAAAAGAAGGATCACACCACCGATTGCACAGAGAACTGCGGCTGTCATTGCGGCCAAACGATAGCCGAATCCATTTGAACCGACCGTCGCAAGTGAAGTGAAAAGCACCATTGCAAGAGCCTGTCCGAGCTTGAAGCAGAAAGTTCTTGCGGCAAAGAACATGCCCTGTCTGCTTTCGCCTGTAAGTTTCTGGTCATACTCTGCACAATCTGCAACCATAGCCTGCGGAAGAATTCCGAAAATCGCCATAGGTAGAGAGCCGCACACAATCATCAAAAGCCCCTGAACAAGCTGACCCGCAGTTGCCGCACCGAACGGAGTGTTCACAAGATTTCCATTTTTTCCAAAACCGGTAAATGCAGTGAAAGCGAATACTGCTGTGAACATCACAAATGCGGCCACAACCATTTTCTTTTTTCCGACCTTTGATGTCACGGAATTTATGCCCGGATAGAACACGAGGGAAAGCACCGTCATAAGCACCAGGAACATTGACTGGAACGCTTCGGGAAGGCCGATCAAAGACGTAACGAAATACGGAATTCCTGTTTGGAACATTGTGAGACCAAGCCAATAGAAAATATCGGAACCGACGAACACACGGAAAGACTTGTTGCGGAATGTCATGCCGAGGGATTTCATCATCGTTGTCTGACTGGGTACTGTGTCCACATAATCTTTTTCTTTGATTGCAAAAACGGGGACATACATACACAAAAGAGCGATTACAGCAAAGGCTGCGAATGTCACCCGGATTGCAAGCACTCTGTCGCCGAACACTGGAGTAAGAGCACCCCAGACGGCAGGCCCAAGATATCCGATTCCCGTGCCAAGGATGAAGGTGAGTGAAATTGCAGATGATGCCAGCATCCTTTCTTTTTCGGAGTGGGTGATTTCAGAATACAATGCCGTGTAGGGAGTGCAGTACATTGTGATTAAGAAATAGTAGGCAAGAACAGTAAGGCAAACCCATAATGAATTGAGCCAGGAACCGGATTTTGCGTCTGCATCAAAAGGTGCGCAGAAAACCAGAACCGTGGTAACAGCAAGAGGAAGAGCCGCCCATTTCATAAACGGAATGCGTCTTCCGCTTTTCGATTTGCATTTGTCCGACAAAGATGCAATCAACGGATCGGTAATGGCATCAAAGATTCTTCCCAGAGCAGTAACTCCACCAATCACTGTAAGAAAGCCCAAAATCACTCTGCCCTGAGGAATGAATATTTTTTGTCCCGCAGCAATCGACTCCGCACTCGGCAGATAAAAACTCACAAGCCAGCTTCCAATCAAACCGGAAAGCAGTGCCCATCCGAATTGTCCCACGGCAAAAAGCCATGTCTTCCCTTTACTCAAAGATTTCATACGGTTTCCTCCTTCATTCTATTTAAGTGCTTCAAGAAAAAATCTGATGGCAAGATTCATCTGTTTTTCAGGTCTCACTTCCATATTCATATTAAGCATTTCACCAGACAACGACAGTTTCTGCGCCAGACTGAAAAGTGAATGCATCACTGTAAAATAAATCTCATCATCCGAAGCCTTTGCAAGCTCCGAATCTTTTTTTCCTCCGAAAGATATGGATCCGTCTTTGCGGCCTTTTTTTATGGCGCAGACCACAATATCTTTCAAGCCTGTGATTGCCTCCTCATATTTTATAAGACGTCCGGGACTCACTTTTTCGCGTTTTATGAATGCGTCGAAATAATTCACGAAACGGAAAAACAAACTCTGCGTCGCAAGGGCATCGGTAAAAATGTCAAGCATCGATGAAAGCTGATCATAACCGTTCAAATCATCATAGCCTTCAAATGAAAACGCTTTGTTAAAAAGGCCCTCTTCAATTTTCCACGCATAGATTGCCGCTTCGATTGCCAAATCCTCTTTTGTGGAAAAATACCTGTACAGCGAGGCAACTCCTATTTCCGCCTGATTCGCTATTTCGTTCATGCTGATTGTCTCGATACCCTTGTCTGCAAAAAGACCGAAGGAACATTCGATTATGTGCCTTATTCTTTCGGCTTTAAGCATCTCCTGTTCAAGACGGCGTTTTTCAGCGGCCTGCATACACATACCTCGAGCCGTTTCCGTCAACATCGGTAAGACCTACAGCAAGTTCAACCGCATGATAGGCACCGTTGTATATTCCGGCTTTTTTTGCCGAGATAATTGCATTGCACATATTCACGACCAAATCAGGTGTTGTAATAAACTGCTCAATCAGGCTTTCTGCATGGGCCAAATCAAAACACTCGGGAGTTCCGTCCCCTACTTCCGCCGCTCTTATTGCGCCCCATCTTTCGTGACCGCCGAGATGCTGAATCATCAGTTTGGGAACAGGATAAAACGCAAGTTCGGAAGGCTTTGTTATAAGAATATCACAGGCTCTCATAAGAAGATTTGTGGCATAGACTGCGGCGAAAATATCTTTGTGGCAAAACACATGAATTGCGCGGGAAACTTCAGTGGAAGCATCTTTGTCTGAAAGCGCCTTTTTTGCAAAATCATTTGTGTATGACCAGTCGTCGAAATGCAACTGTGAAATATTTTCTATGCCAGGAATCTTTGCCTTGAACATATCCCAAACGGAAGCATAGTCACCGATATTCAGATAAAGAGCGGCTTTGTTTTCCTTTATGTAAGGCACGAGGGTTTTAATGAGGCCTGCAAAATAATCGCCCTGCGCACCGGCACCTCCAATCGTAAGAAGAAAACGCACAGGCTTCTTTGAAGTAAGACGGTCTATTCTCGAGGCATTGTCATTTTCAATATTCACAACCATCTCGTGATCGATGTAATGACCTGTGTAGACAATCGAATCTTTCGGCATCGGCTTTAAAACTTTTTTCGGGTCGAATCCGCTTAAAGTCCTGTAACCGAAATAGGCATTCGGAGTCTGCACGGTATGAAGAGCACCTTCGGAAAGATGAAGGGCCATAGGCCAGTTGTCGGGAATTGCGTTCACGACATTTTTCATGCCTGCGTGAATTGCAGCCTGCGACGGCCAAAC
>DGXM01000172.1 GCA_002396325.1 Treponema sp. UBA4232 | reverse complement strand
AGACTATGTTTACAAATCAGGAGTGACGGCATCTTACTACGCAGACAAATTCCACGGACGCAAAACCTCCAACGGTGAAGTGTTCAATATGTACGCACTCACAGCGGCACACAAAACACTTCCGTTCAACACCGTGGTAAAAGTGACGAATCTTGCGAATGGAAAATCCGTGACGGTGCGCATAAACGACAGAGGACCATTTGTAAAAGGAAGGGAGATTGATCTTTCGAAAGCGGCGGCTGTAAAACTTGATATGATAAAATCAGGAACAGCAAAAGTAAAGCTTACAATCGTCAGCTCATCGACATCATCCGCATCTGCTCAAAAATGGAAAGACCCCGGAAGCGCAAACAAAACCTGGGACATTCAGCTGGGAGCATTTACAGAAAGAAAAAATGCCGAAGCGCTTGTAAAAAAACTTCAGGCCGCCGGATTCAGAAAATATCTTGCGTATCAGAAATCAGGGAAATACACCCGCGTTGTGATCCGTGACATTGCAACTGACGATGTGCAGGATTATCTTGATGCGCTTGAAAAAAAAGGCTTCACGGATTATTTTGTGCGTGAACGTGCCAAGATAAAAAAATCCCCGGAATGATTTTTCACTCCAGGGATTTAGCGTCACTTCAAATTGTCAGAGCATTACGCTGCTGTGATTGCAATTTTCTTTGCCTGTGCAAGAGTCTTGCGTCCGATGGTGATTGTGAGCACTCCGTTTTTGAATGTTGCGTTCACATTTTCAGCATCAACATCCTGCGGCAGACTGAAGCGGCGGGAGAACTCTGTTGTTCTGCGCTCGCGGATGAGCCATTCTCCGTCTTCAGCTTTTTCTTCCTTCTTCTCCTTCTTCTCATTTTTCTCTTCCTCGTGTGAAGCGATTGTGAGCACGTTATCCTTCAGATCCACATCCACGTCTTTTTCAGTGCGTCCCGGCAAGTCCATATCCAGAATGTAGGCATCTTTTGTTTCCTTCACGTCTACTTTCGGCATATTCAGATTGCATGATTTGGTAAAAGCAGGAATTGCAAATCCAAAGTCCCGGTCATCAAACAGTGAGTTGAAAAGTGAAAGTTCGTTCATATTAATACCTCCAAAATGGTTTTGATTTTATTCATCAGGCCTCATTGCCTGACACTAGATATACAGCAAATTCCGTGCCAACTTTTTCCCATCAAAAAACAGCATCAAAATCCCCCGAAAACAGGCTTTTTCACCAAATTCAAGCAGACACGGACTCAAATTGTATCATTTAGCAACACCAACCTGTGTCATTTTTACTCAAAATCTGCAAAAATCCAGTCAAAACCACCCCAAAAAGTCCCAGAAAAGCTCTAAGGCTTCAGATTCTCAGCCCCCAACTCCACGGAAATCAGTTTTGTGTCATAGGTCTGTCCGATAAGTTCATTGCATAGCGTCAATCCGAACCTGCCGCTACCGTCGGAGCTGACCAAAAAGTTCGTTGCATAGCGTCAATCCGAATCTGCTGCTACCGTCATCCCGGTCTGCTGCTACCGTCATCCCGAACTTGATTCGGGATCTCCTTTTCACAAGAGATGCTGAATTCGGTTGCATGCAACCACGTTCAGCATGACACAACTTCGTTCAGCATGACAGGCTTCGTTCAGCATGACAGGCTTCGTTTCGCATGACACCGCTTCGTTCAGCATGACGATACTTATCAGTCATCCCCATGACAATTCTTTTTAGACAGCCCGGCTTTCAACAAACTGATTTCCGTGCTCCAACCCCGGCCTCCCCATTTACAAAAGCATTTCTTTTCTATAAACTGGTGCCATGTATAATCATTCGAAGACTCCCGCTCAACATCTGCCTGCAAAAATAATTGCACTTGATTTGGACGACACGCTGCTCGATTCTCACCAGCAGATCAGCGATGAAAATGTCCGTGCTTTAAGACGGGCCGCCGCATTGGGAATTTATGTGGTGCTTTGCTCCGGTCGTGCCGAAGATGCGATTCTGCCTTTTGTACGGAGACTTGAGATTGCCGGAATGCAGGCCGGAAGATTTATCATTGCAGTGAACGGTTGTTCCATTTTCGATCTTCACGAACGCAGACGCATTTACAGCCGCACGGTAGCACCGGAAATTCTTCTTCATGCAAACCGCCGTGCAAAGGAGTTTGGACTCGTAACGGAAGTTTATGACCCCGACACAATCCATACGGAGATGGACACAAAATGGACCCGCCTTGACGTCGACCTGTGCCACTTGAAAATGGATGTCGTGAAGGATTATGAGGATTTTTTGAAGCAGGGATTCGTGAAGATGCTCATTCCCGGAGAACCTGAGACGCTTTTGAAACTTCAGGACGTGCTGAAATCCGACTTCGGGAAAAATGCAAATGTGTTTATAAGCAAACCGTATTTTCTGGAGATTCTTCCTGCCGACTGCGGAAAGGGAGAGGCCATTGAATTTCTTGCCGACCATCTTGGAATTGAAAAAAATGCGACAATGGGATTCGGCGACAGTATGAATGACGAAAGCATGATCCGAAAATGCGGATGGGGTGTTGCGATGAAAAACGGCCTTGACGAGATTAAGGAAATTGCAGACTTCGTGACGGAAAAAACAAATGACGAAAGCGGAGTGGCACACTTCATAACGAGCCATGTTTTGACCGCATGAAAATAATTTGTGACTTCCATGTACGCACCTGCCTTTCACCGAACTGCAATGTCATGATGTCGCCCCGTTATGTGGTTGACGCGCTTGCTGAAAAAAACGTGAAGCTGGCCTGCCTTACAGATTTGAACACCGCCTTGAACTGCCCCGCATTTTACATTTTGTGCAGGCGCAGAAACATCATTCCGCTTTCTGGGATGGAAGCCGTTACCGCCGAGGGAATCAGCGCACTTGTGATTTTTGCAGACCTGCGGCTTGCCGTGGATTTTTGCAGCGAATGGTACAGACACTTGAATCCGTTGCCGCTTATGGAAAATCAGAAACAGTATTTTGTTGATGAGAACGGAGAGATTCTCGGAGAACTGAAAAAAAATCTTCTTGCAAGATCCGACGTGGGGATTGAGGAACTTCTGCGGCAGACTCACGATGCCGGCGGACTTTTGATTCCAAGCGAAGTAAACAGAAAATCGCTCATTCTGGATATTGACGGAAAACTGCCGGCTGCCAAATTCGATGCCGTTGAATTTTCATATACAAAAAATCCTGAAGCATATTTGAGGCACACTGTTCCTGTGATAAACGGAGATGCCCCGCTCACGCTGGAAGCGACAGGCTCTCATGGCATTGAACTTGACACAGGACTCGAACCGCTTTTTGCAGCAAACGGGAATGTCAGCCTTGAAGCAATTCTTTCAGCTTTTGAGAAACTCCGAGTGTCTCCATCAACGACCCGCATCTGATTTCCGACTCTTTCACAGAAGACCCGATTGTTTCAGAGGCACGTTTGTTTTCCGCTGATTTTTTCACGGCTCTTATGAGAAGATTTTTCGGAGTGTGCTCCACGTCGATGAATTCCAGCACCTGCACTTTGTATCCGCTTTGCTCAAGCAGTTCGGCCCGGATTGCATCGGTAACAAGTGCGGACATTTTTTCACGGATGATTCCAAATCTTTCCAAAGAGGCAAAAGGACTTTCAGGCGCAGGCGCAGGAGACCTGTCCAACTGTGTGTTGATTTCATGCTGGCAACACGGCACAGACAGAATTGCCTTCGCTGAATTTTTCACGGCATGGGAAAGGGCGTAGTCGGTGGCAGTGTCGCATGCGTGCAAGGTTATAACAATGTCGGGACTTTCTTTGTACGAAAAATCAGCCACATCTCCCACGGAAAAATGCAGTCCTGTATATCCACATTCAACAGCAAGTTTTTCGCAGGAGTCAATCACGTCCTTCTTCAAATCAAGACCTGTAATTTCCACGGGGATTTTTTCCACCACGGCAAGATAATGATACACCGCAAAAGTCAGGTAGGATTTTCCGCAGCCGAAGTCGGACACCCGCAGAGGATGCTCCGCGTTGAAGGCCTCTGATTCCGGGACACCGCGTTCCACCGCCGCAAGATGACGCACATCGCCTATTATGTCGGAAATGAATTCCAGAAAGCGGTTCACCTGCCGGAATTTGTCATACCGCTTCGAGATGATTTTTCCTTCCGCCGACTGCACGCCGAGTCTTATCAAAAACGGAACAGGCTCGTCTTCAGGCAAAAGATATTTTTTTCCAGCATCAAATTTTCCGGAAGGCACTGTTGATTTCAGGGACTTTTTCAAAACGCGCACTTCACCGTGTCTGTTTCCAAGAAAAGTGATTTCTTCATTTTCCGTCCGTTCCACAACAGATTTGAAAGTTTTTCCCGCATGACTTTCCACAAATTCCTTCACCTCGTCTTCGGTCATTTTTTTTGTAAAGGACTGTGTGGCCGTAAAAAACTCAGCAGTGTAAAATGCGGAAAGCGAGATCCCCGACGAAGGATTTCTCCACAGCCTGACACGCACATATGGTTTTCCCAAAATCTCACCGCATTTTTTTGAAGGCTTCGAAAAAGTGGCACTAAGAATCATCTTTTACTCCGCACACAGTATACCCGCTTGAAAATGTTTTAGCAAGCCGAAAGAAAACCTCAGAAAAACGCTTTGCATCTGCATCACCTTCGCCAAACCCGGAAGCGGAAAGACTTTCAAAACAATTTCTTTTCCCTGCACATCGTTTTTTTATAAATCTCACCTGTTGAAAAGGAATCGAATCTACAATATACTGTCAATATGAAGAACACCAGAAACGATGAGCTTGCGGTCTGCGGTTTTGCGGCAGTCAAACTTCTTGAGAAAATGAATTGGCAGAGGATTACCCGTCTGTATTTTTCACCGGAACGTGCGCCCCAGTTCGGAGGCCTCTGCAAAAAAATGGCTGCTGCGAAAAAACCGTACAACCAAGTGAAAGACATTTCCGAACTGGAAAAACTCTGCGGTTCGGTTCACCATCAGGGAGTGGTTGCGATGATTGAAACACCGTACATCATGCCGCTCAACACCGATGTGACGGACCGCTGGATAGAAAACAAAGAAAGCGCGGTTCTTTTGGACAGAGTCGGCAACGCAAACAATCTGGGAGCCATAGTCCGCAGTGCAGCATTCTTCGGCATCAAAAACATTGTGATTCCTATGGACGAGTCTCAGTCTTCAGTAACAACAAGTTCCTACAGAGTGGCTGAAGGCGGCATGGAATTCGTGAACATATATTCAATCCGTTCCATTCCCAAACTTCTGTCAGCAATGAAAGGAAAAATGGCAAGAATCGGGACTGCTCTTGACGCAAAGGAATCCATCAGAAACCTGAAATCCATTTGCGGCAACCTGCCAGCACTGATTGTACTTGGAAACGAGGAACAGGGCATATCAAAAGAAGTCAGGGAAAACACGGACCATCTTGTGCTGATTCCGTTTGCAGGCGGCAAAGACGGGAAACCCGCGGTGGACAGTCTGAACGTGGCACAGGCGGCCTCAATCATTCTGTACGAACTTTCCCGTTCCTAAAAATTGCAGGAGGACTTTATGAAATCAATCAAAAAAATCATTATCGCAGTGTCGGCACTTCTCATACTCAGCCCTCAGCTTTTTGCCGCCCCGAAGATTGTGTTCATCGAAGAAGACGGCATCTGGTCAAGGCCAATCTCGGACGAGGAAATGTGCGTGAGCCGTTACGCCCCAAGCCCTTTCAGCATGAACATCCTCGGCGACTCCCTCATTGCAGGTGGTACCGCTGCCGCGTGGATTACATCACTGGTCTTCAAAGTCAACAAAACCTACCCGGACTTCAACGGAACCCTTTACGATTCCTCTCAAGTGCCGGCCATAGACAGATGGGCAATGACCCCCTACAACAAAACCCTGGACGTATTCGGAACCGTCTTTGAAATTCTCGACATCGCAGCCCTTCCCGTCGTCACCTACGGACTTGAGTTTCTTTTCAAAAATCTCCCGGCATACGACGGAATCACCGTAAGCCTGATGTACGCCGAAAGTCTCATGGCTGTACAGGCAATAAAAAACTTCATGAAGATTTTCATACTCAGAGTGCGGCCCTATATGTATTTCGAAGGATACAACACGCGTGCAATAAAATACCACGACTTTGAATTTTCAATGCCCAGCGGACACACAATGAACACTTTCATGAGCGCGGCCTTTATGACATACACTTTCTGCAAGTACTATCCACGGTCAGCGTGGAAAATACCGGTCATTGCAACCAGCTACGGACTTGCCCTGACCACGGCGATTTTCAGAATGACGGGAGGAAGTCACTTCTTCACCGACGTACTCACAGGCGCGGCAATTGGAACCGCCATAGGATTAGGAATCCCGTTTGTGCACACGCTTTTCACGAATATTTCAAAATCAGCAAAGGCCAATGGCAAGTCGCTCTCAATCCAAGCGCTTCCCACCGGCCTTCAGGTAAAATTCTTCCTTTGATTTTTACAACCTGTTTCCGCAGCTGATTTTCACAAAACCGCCGTCCTCAGGTCAGAATCAGTCCTGGAACATCGGAGTTGAAAGATAGCGGTCTCCTGTGTCAGGAAGAAGCGCCACAATCGTCTTTCCCTTGTTTTCAGGCTTTTTCGCCAGGTCGATTGCGGCCCATAAAGCGGCACCGGAAGAGATTCCCACCAAAATGCCTTCCGTGCGTCCCATTTCGCGGCCAATCTCAAACGCATCCTCGTTTTTCACGGTGATAATGCCGTCGTAAATCCCGGTGTCCAAAATCTTCGGAACAAAATTCGCGCCGATGCCCTGGATTTTGTGCGAACCGGCATGTCCTTCAGAAAGCAGAGGACTTGAGGCAGGCTCCATTGCATAAATCTTCACGGAAGGATTTTTCTCACGCAGGTATTTTCCCACGCCCGAAAGTGTGCCGCCGGTTCCGACTCCCGCAACAAAAACATCCACCTTGCCGTCTGCATCATTCCAAATCTCGGGACCTGTCGTCTGGTAGTGGATAAGCGGATTCACAGGATTCTCAAACTGACCGGGAATGAACGCCCCTGGAATCGTGCGTGAAAGTTCCTCAGCCTTTTCAACGGCCCCCTTCATTCCCAATGCACCCTCGGTAAGCACAATCTCCGCACCGTAAGCCTTCAAAATCGAACGGCGCTCCACGGACATTGTTTCAGGCATAGTCAAAATGCATCTCATACCGTAACTGGCCGCCACAGACGCAAGACCGATTCCAGTGTTTCCTGAAGTAGGCTCTATTATCACGGAATCCTTCGTAATCTTCCCTTCCTTAAGTGCGTCATCAATCATAGCCTTTGCAACACGGTCTTTCACACTTCCCGCCGGATTGAAATATTCCAATTTCACAAGCACACGTGCATTCAATCCGAATTTCTTCTCTATATTGGCAACCTCCAGAAGCGGAGTATTTCCAACCAAATCAGTAACGCTCTTTGCAATTTTACCTGCCATAACAACCTCCTAATACCCATAGGTTTACTATGTTTTCAGAATAACACAAGACCCCGCCGTTGTCAACAAAAATCAAAACATTAAAATCAGATGCAATACTCGATGCAATCCTCGCCGCGCACCAAAGAAACCAAATCTTCCAGGCTCTTGCTATCCAGATAATCATTAATCACTTTCGAAAGCCCTTCCCACAGCGAAAGAGTCGCACAATTCTCCTTACGGGGACAGGTATTTTCAGGCGTGGTCAAACAGGCCACCGGAGCCAAATCCCCCTCGGTAATCCTCAGAATCTCGCCGACCGTATATTCAGAAGGCTTTTTCGCAAGTTTGTACCCACCCTGAGGCCCCCTCACACTCAGCAAAAGACCGAATTTACTCAAAAGCGACGTAATCTGCTCCAGATATTTCACACTGATTTCCTGTCGGCGCGAAATATCCCTCAAAGATGTATATTCAGAACTGGCATGCTGGGCCAAATCAATCATAAAGCGTAATGCGTAACGACCACGGGTTGAAATCTTCATATTTTTAATATACAACGAATTAGCACCTTTGTCTAGTAAAAAAATAGGAAATATCGAAGCAGGCAGAAGAGCCGTTCAGCAGAAAAATCCGGAGCACAGGCCTCATCGAACCGTTCATCCGCTTTTCAATTCCACCCATGCCCCGTTTCTCCCGCTTTCCGCAGCTCGGCCCTACGGGCGGCCTCCGGCCCTGCTGCAATCGGGGCTAACATGCAGGATCATCCCCTGCCCGCTGCCACTACCGTCATCCCGGGCCCGCTGCCACTACCGTCATCCCGAACTTGATTCGGGATCTCCCCTGCATAAGAGATGCTGAATCGAGTTCAGCATGACATTGCTTCGTTCAGCATGACAGGCTTCGTTTGGCATGACACACGTCATCCCGGCCTGCCACCACCGCCATCCCGGGCCCGCTGCCACTACCGTCATCCCGAACTTGATTCGGGATCTCCCCGGCACAAGAGATGCTGAATTCGGTTGCATGCAACCACGTTCAGCATGACACGGCTCCGTTCCGCATGACACACATCGTCCCGGCCCTGCCACTACCGTCATCCCGGGTCCGCAACCACCGTCATCCCAGGTCCGCAACCACCGTCATCCCGGCCTGCCGCACCGTCATCCCGAACTTGATTCGGGATCTCCCTTGTGCAGGAGATGCTGAATCGAGTTCAGCATGACAGGCTTCGTTCGGCATGACAGGCTTCGTTCGGCATGACAGGCTCCGTTCGGCATGACACAGCTCCGTTCCGCATGATTCCCCCGTCATCCCAGGCCCGCTGCCACCGTCATCCCGAACTTGATTCGGGATCTCCCCTGTACAAGAGATGCTGAATCGAGTTCAGCATGACATTGCTTCGTTCAGCATGACAGGCTTCGTTTGGCATGACACACGTCATCCCGGCCTGCCACCACCGCCATCCCGGGCCCGCTGCCACTACCGTCATCCCGAACTTGATTCGGGATCTCCCCTGTACAAGAGATGCTGAATTCGGTTGCATGCAACCACGTTCAGCATGACAGGCTTCGTTCAGCATGACATGGCTTCTTTTGACATGGCTCCCCATGACAATTTTTTTAGGACAGCTCCGGCGTTTGACAAACTGATTTCCATGATACGTTCACATGAATCTTGAAAAAATCTTCCATACATTATATAATTTTAAAACAATTTCGGAATTCAAACGAGGCGGGAATATGGCTCTGAAAAAAATTCATAAAGTGCTGATTGCGGCGGGGGCGGCTTTGGTTTTCATGCTGATTGCGCTCATTTTGATTGTGTCCATTTTCAGTGCACGGACTTTGAGCGTGGCGTTTTACCGTGTTCCGGAAAATGTGATGTCGGCATTGAAGTCGCAGATTGAATCCAATTACAATGGAAAAGTTTCGTTCATTGAACTTGAAGGTTCCGTTGGAAAAGTCACAGAACTTGCCTCCAGCTACAATATGGTGATTACATGGAACGGAGCCAGGGCCGATGCACTTTCCAAAAACGCAAAGGAACTTCCAGCAAACCTTTACAACAGCATGCCCACATCCTTGAGCCGCGCGGGACTCCGCGGAGAAAAATATGTGTACCTTCCGCTGCTCTACGACCATGAGGCCGCCTTTTACGAACGCACGGCTTCGAAAAAGAACGGTCTTCCGATTCCGGAAACACTTTCCAGACTTGAGTCCAACGTTGAATCCGCCGCGGACTACTCATTTCCGCTTTTCTGTGCCGGAAAAAACAACGACCATTTTTTCGCATTTGTTTCAGCGGTAACAGAAAGCGTGGTCGGCGGCTCAGGATACAAAAAATTGTGCGCAGAACTGGCAAAAAGCAAGGACATCAGTTCCTTGATGAACATGGAGCTTTCAAAGGATTCCGCCGGGGTGGTAGTCTCATTCGCCGATGCACTCGATTTAATCCGGCAGTGGCAGAACGAAGGAATCATTCCAGCCGCATGGTACAATCTTCCTGAAAACGATTTGATTTCACTTATGCAATACAAATACACTTACGGAACTTTCATGCCTCTTTCTTATTACCGCACGCTTCCAATGCAGATAGCAAACGGATACGAGTCGTACAGATTTCCACCTTTCGAGGCCAGGGACGACAGGGCACTTGTGGCTCCGGCAGTCGTTCTTTTCATGAACAAAACCAACAAAAAATACACTCAGCTCGCAAAGATTCTCGTCAGTGCCGACATCCAGGAACAGCTTTCAAACGTAACGCAGCTTACTCCAGTCTCTTCCCGCGCAGGAACATTCGACATTCTTGCCGACGACGCACGTTTTTATGCAGCAAGTGCAGTCGCAGGTCCCGTAACCACGCTTCAGGAAGCAGCCTTCATTTCAGAAGACGACATCGCAGTCTTTGCCGCGCAAATCCGTGAATATCTTCAGCTTGGTCAAATCGGTACCGTTACCGAAATAAAAATGAACAGCAATGAATAAGAGCAGACGGAAATAAAAGTCGTTTCAGCATCCCTCGTGAAAAAGAGATCCCGAATCAAGTTCGGGATGACAGTAGTGGCGGGTTCTGGATGACGGGGAAATGTCACGCCGAACGAAGCAATGTCACGCTGAACGAAGCAATGTCATGCTGAACTTGTTTCAGCATCTCTCGGTAAAAGAGATCCCGAATCAAGTTCGGGATGACAGTAGTGGCAAGTTCGGGATGACAGTAGTGGCAAGTTCGGGATGACGATAGTGGAGGGTTCTGGATGACAGGGAAATGTCACGCCGAACGAAGCAATGTCATGCTGAACTTGTTTCAGCATCTCTCGTGAAAAGTCCGAATTTCGAGTTTAATTGGGAATTTACAAAAAAAGCGTAAATCTTTAAAATTTTAATCAACACACAAAAAAGTCCCCCGGGGGTGTGGTGTGTGTTATTTCAAATGCCCTTGCGGACAACTACAGCATCTGGTACATGAAGATGCAGCCGTCATCGTACTTTGGTTTTACATGCGAATGAACGAACTGTTCTTCTTCTTTTTCAAGTCGATCAAAACCAAATGTTCTATAATGCTTTATCAAATTTTCCTCTGGCAATGCATAAATATATAAAGCCTGAATACCAATGATTGAACGAGCGGAATCAACTATTGGAAGGA
>DGXM01000036.1:4632-8183 GCA_002396325.1 Treponema sp. UBA4232 | reverse complement strand
CTGCGGATCATCAAGCCATGAGCCACCTCTTTTCACGTGCATGGTTCCAATCTGCGGGCCCCGGGGATTTGTTGAAGGAAGATCGATTACATCTCCCATATAATCCCAGCACCATTCGGCAACATTTCCGCACATATCGTAAATCCCAAGCTGGTTCGGGGCCTTCGTGCTCACATCGTGCGTTGAGACATTGCTGTTTTCCCCGTACCAGGCAACCGTATCAATCGCATCGCTTCCCGCATAATGGAAATCGGAGCCATTTTTTCCACCCTTGGCTGCATATTCCCACTCCGCCTCCGTTGGCAGACGGTATCCGTTGGCATGGAAGTTGCAGGTCACTCTTTTCCATAGGGGACTTGACAATTCCAATCCCTGGAAAGCGACAGTGCTTCCAATCGAATAACAGGGAGTCCTCTTTTCCATAATGCTGATTGCATTGCAGAAAATCACGGCCTCGCACCAGTTCACACACTCCACAGGTCTGTCGCGGCCCTGAAGTCTTGACGGATTGCTTCCTATAACGTGCTCATACTGTCTTTGGGTAATCGGAGTGGCAGAAATTGAAAAATCGCTTACAATCACTTTTCTGCCGGCTTCACTCGGTCCCATATTGAACGCGCCGCCTCTCACGGGAATCATAACTGGTATATCTGAACTCTGTATTGCCGGAGAAATTCCTGCGTCCTGAATCGTTTCGACAACAGCAGCACCGCACTTAGGACAGAAATTGAACGACGTGCTAAGTTCCGCTCCACAAACATTGCATTGCATCGGTTTGTCTCCTCTGAATATATTCTATCTCTTTGAACTAAAGAGAACCTCACTTACAGGGCATCTCGAAAAACTGTGTTTCTGAAAATTTTTCAAGGTTTCCCATATATAATCGATATTATAACATAATAATCTTAGACGGGCAAATCCAAAAATTTCATTGAAATCAAAAAAATTTCGAAGCCCAGTCCAGAATTCTCCAGGCACAAGCGGAATTTCCATTGACTTTTTTGTAAAATATGTGAAAATAGTATCTGAAGGCTTTTTCGGCTTTCGGAATCATTTTTTTTCAAGCAGGACAAACAATGACCATAACTGAAGACAGATCATCTGAATCCACCACTATTAAAGTCGAGGGCAGGCTTGACACCACATCTGCACCGGATCTTGAGAACAGAATCAGAGACGTTTCCCACCACTGCAAAGTGCTCATCATGGATTTGAGTGCTGTTGAATACATTTCCAGTGCGGGACTCCGCGTTGTGCTCCAGACCCACAAGATTATGGCCGGACTCAGAGGGAAAATGATTGTAAAAAATCCTTCAAGCTTCTGCCGTCAGGTTTTTGAAGCCACAGGCATGGACGGAGTTCTTTCAATCGAAAACTGATTTTCAAATCAAATCTTTTTTCTAAGCGTCAGTATGTTGCGGCAGTCGTCCCTGATGTAGTCCACGCTGTCCATAAACTTCTTCGTAAGAAAAATACCGAGGCCCCCGATTTCCCTTTCTTCCGCAGGAAGCGTGATGTCGGGGTCTTTTTGTTCAAGCGGATTGAACGGAACCCCCGAATCCTTGAAAATCAAAGTGAGTGTGCGTCCATCGGTTTCAGAGGAAATTCCGCAGCATATTTCCGCACTGCCCACCGAATCCTTGTAGGCGTAATGGGCAATGTTCACGAATATCTCTTCCACCGCCAGATCAATTTTGCAGGCCGTACCCTTTTCCGCATCAGGGGGAAGCATTCTGTGCACGAACTCATTCACCTTTTCCATATTTTCATCCGTGGCTTCAAGCACGAGAGATTCCAAATCCGCCATTTCACTTCCTCCGTTCCTTTACCAACATTTCCAGCATGGTCACGTCATCAAACTGGGGCACGTCTTTCGCAAAAACATCCAGGACATTCTTCACACGCTCCAAATCTTCCTGAGGTGTTCCTTCCATATCATTTGAAAAAAGACCCACAAGCCTTTCCTCGCCAAAAAGCCTGTTTTCCTTATCCGTTGATTCCGTCACTCCGTCAGAGTAGACAAAAAGCCTGTCTCCCTGGTTGAGGGTCACTTTATAATCAGTGTATTCGGTATCGCGGATTGCAGCAAGCACAAGATCAGGTTTTTCCTTCACAAAAGAAACCCTGCCGCCACGCACTGCAATCGGCAGAGGATGTCCTGCATTTGCAAAAACCAATTCCCCTGTGCTTAAAGAGAGCACTCCCATCCAGCAGGTGACAAAAAGCCCGGCATCGTTTCCTTCGCAAAGCTGATTGTTCACCCGCCTGAACACTTCGGCAGGACTGTTGCCGTGTCGTCCCAGATTTTTCAGCAGAGTCTTCGCAATCACCATAAACATTGCGGCCGGCACACCCTTACCGCTCACATCTCCCACAAGAAGCGCAAAGTGATCATCGTCCACCATATAAAAATCGTAGAAATCGCCTCCCACTTCTTTTGCCGGAATCATGCTTGCAAAAAGCTCTATTTCAGGCGGATCCTCGCAGGGCGGAAAAATACGCGGCAGCATATTGGCCTGAATCTGTTTGGCCACATCCAGTTCCGCACTGATTCTTTCCTTTTCGGCAGTGGTTTTCGTAAGCCTGTCTATGTAGTCCCGCATATCCACGGCCATCGTCTCAACCGAACGCGCAAGCGTGGAAAGCTCGTTGTTTCCCCCGATTCTTTGGAGTGCACCGCTCAAAATCCCCTGATGGCTCGCAAACTGGGAAGTCTCCTTAGTGATTGTGACAAGAGGCCGTATCAGCACAAAAAGAAGCACAAGAATGTAAATACCCCCCAGCACCAGAGTAATGATTCCCGCCGTGGCAAGAGTCGTGCGCAGATACCTCGTTTTGAACGACCTGATTTCGCTCATGGGTTTCACAATCCCCAGTATGCCCACAACCTTTCCGCCGCTGTCAATAACAGGAACCGAAGTCGTCACGTGCCCCTCGTCGCCGTTGTACACAAATCTTATGCAGGGCTTTCCTTCAAGCATCACCTGTTTTATGCGGTCAATGTATTCCCCGTCGTATTTTTCAAGAGAACTCACATGACCGAACGGAATCACGGTGCTTTCAACCTTCGGATTCACGGTGTCGAAGATGTATGTCCTTTTCGTAAAATCCGCGTCGGGAACCGTCACATAAATATAGGCAAGTTCTGCGGTCGAAGTGAGAGTGTTCAGCTTTCCGTTGCTTTCGTTCCAGCTTTCATCGGCGGCATCTCCCCCTGCCCATCCTGCAAGACGGTCTGCATCTATATAGGAAAGAGCCGTGTATGCAATCTGGCGGGTAATGCTTTCGTACTGTTCCTCAAAAAGAGATTTGAAAACCCTGTACCCCACGAAGGCACCGGCCGTTCCGAGAATCAGGCAAAACAACACCACGAAAAGAGGCAGCTGAAAAATGAGACTTGAAAATCTGTGTGAAGGCATCGTTTTCTTCATACAAACAGTATACCCCAAAACCGTAATAAACACAAATCACCAACACTCGACGCAGAGCATCGAGGTATGGTGTTCTCATAAGGTATTGCAGTCGGATTCAATACCCTTTATTTCGACGCA
>DGXM01000036.1:3963-4557 GCA_002396325.1 Treponema sp. UBA4232 | reverse complement strand
CACGAATAAAAAGGACATTCCGGAAAGAGGAACCTGCCCGTCTTTTCAGAACGTCCTTTCAACAAATCAAATTCTCAGAAACCCATCCCGCTGGAATCAAACTTTGAACAAATCAATCTCGCGGCTTATTTCGGTGATTGCTCCGTTCATTTCATCGGAAATTGCGGAAAGCTCCCGTCTTGTTCTGTCCATCTGCTGTGCATCGGAGGTCATTCCGTTCATACTGCGCTGTATGGATGCCGTGGTCTCCTGAAGAGCCTGTATTTCCTGCATAATGGTCTTGTTTCCCTCGGACATCTCGCCTGAGGCAGTCACAACCTCGCGGGAGCTGCTGTTCAAGGAATCCAGCGACTTTCCGATAAGCGCCGACCCCTGTGTCTGCTCCGCCATGGAAGTTGTAATCTGCTGAACCAGATGCACCGTGGTGTGAAGTTTGTGCGACACCTCCGCAAAAGAGGTCTGGGACTCCTTCGAAACCTCCACAATGCCCGTGATTGAATCCTGAATCGTGTTAAGCTGCTCGCTGATTGTCTTGGACTGCGCCGAAGAGTTTTCCGACAGCTTCCTGATTTCATCCGCAACAACCGAGAATCC
>DGXM01000036.1:0-3867 GCA_002396325.1 Treponema sp. UBA4232 | reverse complement strand
TGCCGCATTCATAGCCAGAAGATTCGTCTGCTCTGCGATTGAAGAAATGATAAGGTTTGCGTTCTGAAGCATCTCCGACTGCTCCTGAATCTGCGAAATACGGGAGTTCACCTCGTCGAGCTTTGACATTCCCAAATCAGCATTTTCATCAAGCCCCGTAAACGACTTTGACATCTCCTCAATCGAATTGTTCACCGCCTGAATATTTCCGACCATCTGCTCAATCGCCGAAGATGCCTCGTGCACCGTTTCCGACTGATTCACAACCATCCTGTTCAAAGTCTCAATATTGCCTGAAATCCTGTTCACAGCCTGAACCGTAGCGGAAACACTGTCCGTCTGCCGTCCGATTGAAGAACTCATTCCGCCGATGTTCGAGTTAAGAAGCTCAATGCTGGAAACCGTATCGTCAATGCAGGAATGAAGTCTGGAGCCGGAAGCCGAAAGATTGTCCTTTGAAACCTTCACCGTGCCGATAATGGCCTGAAGCTTTGCGATAAATCCGTTGAATCCGTTCACAATCGCAGGAATCACCTTCAGCGTGGTTTTCACGTTCACATCAAGGCGGCGCGTCAAATCGGCATTGCCCTGCGAAATACTGTCAACGGTTTCCTTCACTTCGTTCAGCGGATGCACAAGATGCACACCCATCAGCGCAACCAGCGTAAAGAACACCAAAATCAAAATGGCGGCCAAAGGAACAATCGCATTCCCGAAAAACTGCGAAAGATTGTACGGCTGGAAAATCACCATGGTCCAGTTCACCGAAGGCACCGGGTACAAAATATACTCGCCCTTTGAAGTGGAATAAATCTCAGGTGCAGACGGGAAAAGATTGCCGGCATTTCCAAGCTCCCGGAGTTGTGAAGTAATCAGCGCATGATTTTCAAGCAGGCTCACATCGGTGGCTCCCGTAATCTCCTTGTCCATGTTGTAGAAAAACATAGTCAGTGAAGAATCAAGATTCCGGTAGGTCTGATCCACGAAATCCGTAAGGTTTATTCCGGTTCCAATCAAACCGATTCCCTTTCCTGCTTCGTCACGCACAATCGCGTCCACCCAGAGCATATTCTTCTTCAGCGCAATATCGTAACTCACAATGAAAGTGTACGGATCGCTCAAAGCAAGACAGGAATCAAACCAAGAGTTTGCCGGATCCGATTTGTCCAGCGTGTAAAGAACCTTGCCGTTGGAATAATAAAGCAGGTCGTTGTCGGAAATCGAAAAGGAATTCTTTCCCTTGAAACTCTCCTGGAAACTGTAAATCTCGGCCTGAGCCCTTTTTGAAAGCTCCGGATCCGAAGGTGTCTTCATATACTCAACAATGGTCGGAGATTTAGCCATCTGCACGGCCAGCAGCAGTTCAGTTTTCAGATTGGACTCGAATTCAAGATATTTAAGCTGAGCCGTCTGCGAAAGGGTTTTTCTGGCCTTTGACCTGAAAACAAAAAAAGCCGAAAAATACAGAACACAAACCGCCACAACAGCTAAAACCGCAATAAACCCAACAGATTTGGCAAGATTTTTGTTTTTGTCACTCATTTTTTTATATCTCCTTACTGTTTAACCTTAATTGTAACACTAATACAATGTTTGTCAACAATCTTATCAATGAATTTTTCATATATTAAGTTTACATCCATAAACCCGGAGCACATCCCAAAAGAACCGCCTGCCGCCCTCATAAATTCCGGTGCAGGGCAGGTTTAAACCCGCTTTCCGCAGCACGGCCCTTCGGGCGGCCTTACGGCCCTGCTCCAATCGGGGCTAGGATTTTTCACTAGACCAAATCGCCATAACAGTGTATATTTTTGGAATGAAAACATCATTAATCGTGGCAATCGGAATAATCTTCATCGCGGTGGGACTTCTTTTTTCAGCCCTTGCCCTCCGTATCGGCAGACCCGAGTCGGTGGAAAAAGCCCCCATATCAAAGCCCTGCAGCAAAATCTTCTATATAATAGGCTCTCTCACACTCATCCTCGGCATTCTGGATCTGGTCTTCTTCCGCAGCATCACAAAATCAGTTCTGCAGGGAGCCGCCCTTGTTTATCTTATAGCCGTCACAATCCTCTTCATTGTCTTTTCATCCATGATTGGAGCACTCGGAGGAAAAAAGAAATGAAAGAAACCGTGCACAACGTAAAGGCAAGCACAGAATACAAGCGCAAACACAAAGCCGACTACGGACACGAACGCATAGAAATCCTTTATCAGGACAAAGACATTGTTGTAATCAACAAACCATCGGGAATGCTTTCAGTGCCCTACCCCGGAAGCAGGGCCAGAACCGCTCTTGAAGTTCTCGAAAAAATCTTCCGCAAAGAAGGCTCCTATTCCGCCTCCCACAAACCGCTCACAGTCCACCGCCTTGACCGCGACACCTCCGGCGTAATGATGTTCGCCCTGCACGAGGCCGCCCAGAAAAAAATAATGGACACATGGCACAAAATGGTCACCGAAAGACTCTACCGCGCAGTCGCCGAAAATCCCCTGAATCCGAAATACAATCTTCCTGACTCAGGCCTCATCGATGAGCCGCTTGCACAGAATGCACATCACGTGGGCTATGTCCCGAAAGACGGCACAGTTGAAACCGTTGCGGCCCGCACAAATTACAAAGTCGTTTCACGCGGGCCGACGCACACCCTCTTTGAGCTTTCCCTCGACACCGGAAAGAAAAACCAAATCCGTGCGCATCTTTCCTCAAAGCACTATCCCCTCGCCGGCGACGAAAATTACCGTGCAAAGACGGATCCATTCCACAGACTCGCCCTTCACGCGCGCACCCTCGAATTCACACATCCCTTTACAGGAAAAAAAATGAAATTCGAAGTGAGCGAACCGGAAGAATGGATTTCGTATGTTGAAAAAGGAGACGAGCATCCGGCTTCTCCCATCTGGATTCGGGAAAGGAAAAATCAGCAGAGTGAAAAGGCCGCAGAACCGTCTCTCCCGCCTCAGAGAATCTCAGGGAAAAAGTCGGTCCACATGGACTTCATCGCAAGGGGTCAGGCCATGGGAAAATCAAAACACCGCTGAAAAATCAGGAGACATTATGCAGATTGATTTGAAAAAAATACCGTGTTTCGGAGTTGCAGGAAATTTCACGGGCCACCTTGAGCAGGCAGGCGAAGACAAGGATTTTGCGTCAATGAAAACCTCCGATGCCAATGCGCCGAAAGCACTCTTTCCCACGTACATCCCCGGTGAAAAAAACGGCATCGTCCCTGATTTCCTGCGCGAATTCCCCTTTGACGCGGACCGCATAATCTACCCCGAAGGAGAAAACAAACTCCAGATTGAAAGCGAGTGTGCCATAATCTGCAATCTTGAATGGAAAGACGGAAATGTTTCTTCCATCAAGCCGGTTTTGTTCGGGGCATCAAATGACTGCTCAATCCGCCGTGAAGGTGCAAAAAAAATCAGCCTGAAAAAAAACTGGGGAAAAAGCAGCAAGGGACTCTCAAACCACCTGATTCCCATCGACTCATTTTCTTCCGGGGGCATTTTGGATCACTACAGAATCGCATCTTTTTTGGTACGCAACGGAAAAGCGACTGAATACGGAGAGGACAGTGCCGTAAAAAACTACAACTACATATATGGAAGACTTTTGACCTGGATTGTCGAAAAACTCAATTTCCAAAAAAACGAAGGTCCTGCCGAGGATGTCGGCTCCTATCTCCGCGCTTCAGGCCGCCCCGAAAAAATCATGGTCTCAATCGGTGCCACACGTTACACAGAGTTCGGTCAGACAGTCTTCCTGCAAAACGGCGATGCATCCGTGGTCGTCCTATACCCCGAAACCTATTCCGCAGAAAAAATCGCATCCCTTGTGGCCGCCAAGGACTTCACCGATCCCGC
>DGXM01000187.1 GCA_002396325.1 Treponema sp. UBA4232 | reverse complement strand
GCCTTTGTAAAGGCCGGATGCGAGCTTGCATTCGAGACAATGGTAAGCGCGGGAATCAAACCGGAAAGCGCATACTATGAGTCACTCCATGAAGTTCCGCTGATTGCAAACCTGATTGACCGCCGCCGCCTGTACGAGATGAACAAGGTTATCTCCGACACCGCAGAGTACGGATGCTACCTCTTTGCAAGATCATGCGTTCCCCTTCTCCAGGATTTCATGAAGAACAGCGTGACCACAGCCGACATCGGTAAGGGCATGGACATCAAGACCACCGCAGTTCCGAACAAGAAGCTTGTGCAGGTAAACGACGCCATCCGCAACCACCCGATTGAATCAGTCGGAAAGAAGCTCCGCGCATACATGACAAGCATGAAGGCATTGGTGTAATCCAGACAGTATAAAGTTCCATGATACGGGCCCCGGTTTATTTCGCCGGGGTCTTTTTTTTCATCCGCAGACCGGCAGAACAACAGGTTGTACCGCACAGACCTTAAGCCCGTGTCGGTGATGAACTTCTTGTTATGCGTTTTTTTATTCTATAAACTTCCACATATCTTCAACTAAAAAATTATCAAATGACTTTATTCTTTCATTTAAAAATACATCATTCGTAATTGAAGGTCGTAAATCTAAATAATAAACCCCATCAAATAGTCTTTCGAATTTCCGTTTCATTTTTAATTTCTTTTATAAATGGCAAGGCATCCTCAAATACTTTTCTTTCATTTGAAAAATCTTTTGCCTTTATAAAAAGATTTGAATTTATTGGACGGGTTACACAATGTTTACCATCATCCTTATACTGTATAAAATGATAATTATCTTCATTTTGAGAAACTATATCAGCTTGAATATTCGGAGTAGAAGATTCTCCAAATTTTGTAAAGTCTAAATATTCGGAAGCAAAATCCAAAAACCAAGTTAAATCTTTTTCAGATTCATCTTCAACTTTTCCCAAAAGACTATATAGTGTCATTTTATACGTTTTCTCCTCTCTTCATTCTCTTTGTCAAACAAAATCCATTCATCTATTGTCTTATTTTCCAAGTTACAAAGCCTGGAATTTGCCATTTCATTGTATTCTGAACAATTGTCATTTACAATAAACAAACGGTTTAATTCGGTAGAAACTGCGGCTGTTGTTCCTGAACCTGAAAAAGGATCAACAACCATGTCTCCTTCATTCGTTGAGGCTAATAACAACTTCCTCAATAATGCTTCCGGCTTTTGGGTTGGATGTTTTGTTTTTTCTTCCATACCATTGCATGTTGTAGGAATATTTATAACATCTTTAGGTTTTGCTCCGTTTGGATTTGGAATCCAAATTTTGTTACTTTGACTTCCTCCATATTGGCTGTTTTTGCCATTCTGTTTCCTTTCAGGGTATTTTAACGTATGTTTATTATAGGGAATTCTTATCTGATCAATATTGAAAGTAAAATCTTTTGACTTCCGTAAGCACAGTATGCTTTCATGGCTTCTGCCCCAATCATTGCTTAAATTTGCTTTATTATCATAATACCAAATCAACCACTTGCATTTGTAGAAATAATCAAGTGCCGGACGTTTTAAATCGGCAAGTATTTCTGTAAAACCGCAGATATAAAGTGTTCCTGTGTCTTTTAAAATACGAGAAGCTTCTTTTATCCATTTTATTGACCAATTAACATATTCATCAATTGTACCTAGATTATCCCACGAAGTTTTTTTTATATTATATGGAGGATCTGCGAAAACCGTATCTATGCAATTATCCTTTATTTCCAAAAGAAATTGTAAACAATCTTGATTATAAATAGCACCATTAGCATAACAAAATTGATGATTCATCCCAACTTTATAGTTTGAACTGTCAAAAAGAGTATTTTCATATTCATGTTTAAAAGCAGGCAATCCACTCATAAGAAATATTATAGCAAATTTTTACGATTTTGTTGAGTAGAAAAGGCGAACTATTCCTAAAATCAGCAGCACCCCAGTTCGGGCGTCCACGTAGCATGGCAATCGGTTGCCTTGCTTTTAGGTAAATTAAGTAAAATCCTCTTGATTATTTAAGTAACCCGTGTTAGAATGAAACGCATGGAAAGAGAACACAAAATCCGGCTTTCGGACATTGCAGAAAAACTCGGCGTGAGCACCGTCACCGTGTCAAAGGCCATGGCAGACAAAGACGGAGTTTCGGATGAACTCCGCGAAAAAATCAAACAGCTGGCAATCGAAATGGGGTACCGGCAGAAATCCGCAAAACTCCCCGCAGGGCGCAAGGACTCCTCCACCGGCAACATAGGCATTTTGATTCCCTCCCGTTTTTTCGAAAGAGCCACGTCTTTTTATTGGCGCATGTACAACGAACTTTCCAAAGAACTTCTTTCCAATGGTTATTACGCCATCATGCAGCAGCTTGACTCCAAGGAAGAATTCGATTTAGTCATTCCGCGCATGGTTCAGGAACGCAAAGTTGACGGCATGATTTTACTGGGTCAGCTTTCAAACGATTACGCGCATTACTTTTCACGTCATTACAACAACTTCATCTTCCTTGACTTTTACATAAATGATGATGATTCCGACTCCGTGACCACAGACAATTTCTACAGCGAATACATGATTACAAACTACCTGATCAGTCAGGGACACAGGGACATACGCTACGTGGGAAATTTCGGAGCCACAACCAGCATCTCCGACCGCTTCATGGGATTTTCAAAGGCAATGCTTGAAAACGGACTCCGAGTGTCATTCGAGGACATCATACCTGACCGCGACAAAAAAGGACTCTACTCGCCCATAGTCCTTCCCGAAAAAATGCCCACGGCCTTTGTGTGCAACTGCGATGAAACAGCCTCCCGCCTTATAAGCGTCCTGAACGAAAACGGATACAGAGTGCCCGATGATATTTCCGTGGTGGGATTCGACAATTTCGTTTCCGACGGTGACACGGTGCCTGCGCTCACAACAGTTGAAGTCGATTCGGCGGCATTTGCAAGGGCGGCTGTTGAAATCCTCTTGAAAAAAATCTACGGGCAACCCTACACACACGGACACACGGTAATCGGCGGAAAACTGATTGTGCGGGATTCGGTAAAAAAAATCAACAGCATCATCGCTCAGAAGAAGAAAAACTAAAGGTGACGGAATCCAACCGGAAAAGGAGCAGTATTATGGAAAGAAATATGTTCAAAGAGATAAAAGACGAGCTTACAAAAGACATTCTCCCCTACTGGCAGCAGTTTGCGAAAGACAAAGACAACGGAGGATTTTACGGAGCCATCAGCAATGCAAACAAAGGAAATCCAAAAGAATGGAGAGGCATTGTAATGGTCAGCAGATTCCTGTGGACATACAGCGCGGCGGCCCGTCTCCTGAAAAAAGAGTCGTATCTTAAAATGGCTGATTACGCACACAAATATATGATGAAAGCGTTCTATGACTGGCAGTACGGAGGCATGTTCTGGTCTGTAACACCGGAAGGGACTCCGCTGGTAGCACGCAAGCAGATTTACGGAGATGCCTTTTCCATTTATGCGTTGAGCGAATATGCCGCCGCAGTGAAAGAAATTCGCAAAGACAGTCTGGCCGCAGAAACGGCAATGGAACAGGCGCTTTCCGTTTTCGACAAGCTTGAGAAATTCGCATACGATGAAGTTTACGGCGGATACATGGAGGCCCTTTCGAGAGACTGGCAGCCTACGGAAGACACAAAGCTGAGCGACAAGGACATTGACTGCGCCAAATCGATGAACACAAATCTTCACGTGATGGAAGCCTACACAAACCTTTACCGAACTCTCCCAGTTGTGTTCCCGGAAAAGAAACCGGAACGCAGGGCTGTTGGAAGGGCATTGCAGAATCTTGTTGAAGTGCATCTCCATAAAATCCTCGCAAACGGATACCATCTCACGCTTTATTTCGACAAAAACTGGAAACCCACAGGTCCCCGGGAAATCAGCTACGGACACGACATCGAGGCAAGCTGGCTTTTGTGGGAGGCGGCATGTGAGCTGAAAAACCTTGAGCTGAAAAAAGAAGTGAAACCCGTTGCCATAAAAATCGCGGAACTTTCGCTTCTGGAAGGATTCGATCCCGAAACAGGCGGGTTTGAAAACACAATGGACGAAAACGGCGTCAAGGATTCCACGAGGATTTGGTGGAATCAGGCCGAAGCGCTGAACGGTTTCTACAACGCCTGGCAGATGACGGGAGACGAGGAATTCCGCACCGCCACCGAAAAAGTCTGGAACTGGATTATGACAAGCCAGAAAAATACGGAGAACGGAGAATGGTGGTGGGCCGTAAGCGCAACGGGAAAACCTGCAAAGCGTGAAGTCAAAGGCGGAAACTGGAAGACCAGTTACCACAACGCAAGATGCTGCATGGAGCTTTTGAGGAGAAACGGCGAGGAATTATAAATTCAGTGTTTTCAGAAAGAATTCTCTTTTTTCGAGTTGAGCTGTAATTCTCAAGGCAAATATTTTTCTGATTTTCCCTCAAAATTGCACTTTTTTACTTTAAATTCATCAAAAGTGTTGATATAATGTGTTTTAAGGGTTGGTGTACCGGCCCGTACATAGGGGGGATATGAAAACGCTGCCGCTAGAAGGACCGCTTAGACTAAAAAACAACGGCACCCTTGAGTTTTTTTTCCTGGGAACGGGAAGTGCATTTGTAAAACAGAACTTTCAAAACAATCTTCTTATTATTAAGGGAGAAGACCATCTGCTCATAGACTGCGGGGCACAGTGTCCGATTGCTTTCAGCAAATACCAGTCCGCAGTGGCCAATGTCAGGAACGTGTACATAACGCACAGCCATTCCGACCACGCCGGAGGACTTGAAGAACTTGCCCTTATGCACCGCTACGGAGACAAAATCCGCCCGAAGATGATTATAACGGACTACTACCGCGACCTGCTTTGGAACCAGACCCTGAAGGGAGGTCTTGCTTACGGAGAACAACGCCCTACCCCCTACAATGCGAACGAACCAAACGGATACCTTACCTTTGACGATTATTTCGAACAGGTCACACCGCGGCTCATTTCAAGTTCACCCCGGCCATTGTGGGAAGCCGACTGCGGCTCAATTCACATTGAGTTTTTCCGCACAATGCATATTCCCGACAGTGTTCCGTCGTGGAAAGAAAGTGCCTGGAGCACAGGAATCCTTGTAGACGGAAGAATTTTTTTCCCTGCCGACACCCGTTTCGACCCCGATCTGCTTTTCTGGATGGAAGAAAGGTCGCACCCCGAATTCATTTTCCACGACTGCCAGAGTTTCAACGGAGGTGTCCACACCGGAATTGAAGAGCTCAAGTCTCTGCCTCCAGATTTGAAAAAAAAAATACTCTTGTGCCACTATTCCGACAACTTCAGCAATTACGATGCAGAGGCCAACGGATTTTACGGCATGGCACGTCCAGGAGTCTACTACAACTTCGACCTTTAAAAAACCGTTCATCCGCACCCCTTCAGGTGGAGAACTTGACAAAGAGGCTTTTTTCAGTATAATCTGCTCCATCGTTTTTTTAGGGAGTGTATCTTATGAAAAAAATTGCAGCTTTGCTTTCCGTGCTTCTTTTGTCATGCAGCCTTTCTTTTGCGCGCGGAATTTACAACGGCGACATTCAGTTCCCCTTAGGCTTCGGAGCCGAAAGGGTTGTGATTAATGAAAACACAACATCCCCCGTAAAAGCGGCGGTATTCGGGGCGGGCATTGAGACATGGCACCTTTTCAAACCCCTTCCGTTCATGGGGGTGGGATTCAAGGCTGGACTCGACGCAGGAATCGGTCTTTCAGAATACATGGAGCAGAAAGGCGGTTTTGCCGGCGACGTGTTCCTCAACTTCGGGCCCGCAGTCGGATTTTATCTGGGAAAAGTCGTGCGCCTTGCAGCATCGTTCGGTTTTTCAACGGGACTGAACATTGAAACACTCTCTTACAGCAAAGACGCAAGCTCATACGATATGGTTATGGGATTTTTGCAGGGCTTCGATGTGGAAATACAGGCTAAATTCGTGCCGGACTTCTTCATAAACCCCGTAATCGGCTGGAGACTCACAAGGGGATACGCAGATTCCTACTACAGCGCGACAAACAAGTCGACAACGGGAACGAAAGTCTCTCAGGGATACGGCTTCACACAGAATGTATTCTATATTGCACTATCATTCAGCTGGTAAAAAGACCGGAAATCTTCCTCATCATCGGAATCCGGGGTGGACTTCCATGTTTTGATGATGCGGATTTTTCAAGGCGGAAAACACAAAAACCCTGCCGCCTACGCCCGATTGGAGGGGCCTCTTTAGAGGTTCGACGCTTGCGGCGAATGGAGTGGGCAGGGACCCGCGGAACCCCGGAAAGCGGGATGCACAGGGGAGCGCGGAAGCCGTTTTTCTTTGCCTGCCGTCCAATTGAAAAACATAAATCTCAAATTGCAAATTAAAAAAATGGACAAAATCAAACATACAGTATATAATAGGAGAAGGTGGGTTAAATTATAAAAACGAGGAATTGTAATGGCAATAGAGCTGAATTTCAAAAACATTCTCGACACTTTATCCCAGGCCGTATATGTAGCTAGTCCAATCCGCAGGGACGGCGAGATTATAGACTTCAGAATTGATTACACAAACGAGCGTTTTCTCGAAATGACGGGGAATTTCATCCACTCGGGAATGACATTCAATGAATTCAAGGATTATCTTACAAAGGAAGTGCCGTGGGTTCAACTTGCGAAGGATGTGCTCTCTTCCAACAATCCTCTTTCGAAGATTTTTTATTCGGGAAAGGCGAAATGCTGGATTCATCTTTTCATAAGCTGCCCCGCCCCCGACTGTGTGGTGGTCACTCTGCTCGATGTGACAAGTGAAAAGGAAAATGAACAGAACCTGAAGCAGCGTGATTTGAGAAATGCCACGCTTACCGAAGAGCTTTCACTCACACGCACCAATATGCGAACCAAACTCGAAAGCATACAGGCCCTGAACAGTCAGCTTCAGTTTGCCGCCTACCACGACACAATGACAAATCTCTGCAACCGCGCCTGCTTCAACAAGGATGTGGAAAAAATCAAGGGAAATGACATTGTGGGGCACAACAGCTTCGGGTTGATGCTGCTTGACATTGACAATATGAAAAACGTGAACGAGTCGGAAGGACACAACAAGGGAGACTCTGTAATCAGGCACATGGCCACAATCCTCCGTTCAATGGAAAACAACCGCACTTCCGCATACCGTTTCGGTGGTGATGAATTCATCGTGGTCCGCAACAAAATCACCAGCCGCGATGAAATGACCCTGCTTGCCTACGAGCTGCTCAAGGCCTGCAATGCGGAAAACATAGGATTTTCAGGCGGTATTGCGATTTTCCCGGAAGATTCGTCCGAAATCAACGACCTTCTGCGCTTTGCCGACATGGCAAAAACCGAAGTGAAAAAGAACGGCAAAAACAATGTCTTCTTTTACCAGAAAATCATGCAGGACAAATTCCTACGGAAGATGCTGATTGAAAACAAACTGCACAAAGCCATTGAAGAAAATCTGTTCCAGCTTTATTTCCAGCCGCAGTTCGATGTGTCTTCAGGTGCACTCAGAGGATTCGAGGCACTTCTGCGCTGGCGTGATGATGAGCTTGGATGGATAAGCCCCGATCAGTTCATTCCTTTGGCGGAAGAGTCCCGGATGGTGATTCCCCTGGGCGACTGGGTTATGGAAACCGCGATAAAGACACTCAGGCAGTGGGAAAATGAATTCAACTTCGACGGCATAATGTCTGTGAATGTTTCCCCGATTCAGTTCAAAAATGAAAATTTCATCGACAGTCTGATTGACAAAACGAAGCGCTACGGAATCAATGTGTCGCATCTTGAAATCGAGATAACCGAAGGTATGCTCATAGACAACATCCCGGACACCGTAAGCAAACTGAACACAATCCGCGAGATGGGAATCGGCATCTCTCTCGATGACTTCGGAACCGGCTATTCTTCTTTGCGCTATCTTCAGATTCTGCCTCTCACGACACTCAAAATCGACAAGTCTTTCATTTCAAACATAAACCAGAAGGACGGAGTTGAGGCAAACATCACCGAAAGCATTGTTTCAATGGTCACGAAGATGGGGCTGGACACAATTGCCGAAGGAGTCGAAACCGATTCGCAGCTTGATATGCTCAAGAAATTCAAGTGCCACAACGTGCAGGGATTTTTAAAGGGCAAACCGATGCCTCAGGAATTGTGCGACCGTATGCTTTCCGGAGACCAGAGCGCCATACTCACCGTAAAAAACGTTACTCCTGAAAGTCAATGATGGAAAATCCTGATTTGAAAGAGATTTTAGAGCAGATTTCTCCCGTTTTTGAAAAAAGCATACCGGTGCTGACTGCATTTCTTTGCATCGCAGTGGTCATTCTGCTTTTTGCGGGCATAATAATCGGCCGTTTGATTCAAAAAGCGCAGATGCACAGTCTCATAAAAAAAGAGCGTGAAGATGCGGTAAGAAAAAGCCGGGCGGTGCTCGGAGGCCAGTTCAGCGAACAGATGGCACCTTTTATGCCCCGTTTTCCGTGCAATCCCGGAGACGCGCAGTTTCTGGGCAACCCTGTCGATTATGTGGCTTTCAAAGGCAGTGCGGAAGGCTCGGACATTACCGACATAATCTTCATAGAAGTGAAAACCGGAAAAAGCACGCTTTCGGCACGGGAAAAGCAGATTCGGGACGCAATCAGAGCCGGAAGAGTTCATTTCGTGGAATACAGGCTTCCTTGAAAAAAAATAACAGAACATTAATACTTAGCCTTGTTTTTTTTCGGAAATGGGTGTATCCTCTAATTATACCTAAAAAACTCAACGAGAAACTGATTTTTAGGTGCTGAAAACAGCAGCATAAAATGGAGGAAACATGAAAAAATTCGTACGCGCATTGATGGCAGTAGCATTGTTCTTCGGAACCGCAATGGCATTTGCTGATGAGCCCACATGGCCCGAACTTCAGTCAGTGTATTTCCAGGGGATTCCTGCAAAGGGAATCAAAAAAGTCACCATCACGCTCAAGGGAGAGGCACTGGTAATCACAAAGGCAGAGGATGAGAACATCGGCATCCGTGTCGAGTCAAACTTCTCAAGCGCAAACCCGATTGTAAATGCGGATGCAAAATCAATCAAAATTGAGCAGAAAGACAAGACAAACAAACTGAACGGACGCAATGTAATCGTCACACTGATGCTTCCCGAAGGATTCGAGTTCGGCGATTTGGTCATCACACAGGATACAGGTGCCCTCACACTCGGCACAATCAAGGGCGCAAACATCACAGTGACAAGCGCAAAGGGCTCAATCAATGCAGAATCACTCATCGCAGACAAGCTCTTGAAGCTCAGTTCACCCAGCGGCGACATTACAATCCAGTCAATCAAGGCAAAGAATCTTGAAGCAGAGACACTCAAGGGAACTCTCACACTCAAGGGAGTCGAGGCAGACACATTCACAGTGGCAGCAGAAAAAGGCACTCTTGAAATGGACGTTACAAAGATGTTCGAAAAGGATGCATCTGTAAGCGTTGGCTCAGGAAATGCAAGCATCTACCTTCCCGACGGAGCTGATTTCTGGACAACAGGAACCGTGGAAAGAGGGCGTTTCCGCTCAAGCTTCCCCCAGGATTCAAAGGGTGCCTTGCTCAAAGTCAAAGTGGGCAGCGGAGAACTCCAGGTTACAAAGCGCTAAGGCCTGACTTTTCCAAGTGATTCAGAGAGACTCGAAAGGCTTCGGTTTTTCGGGTTTCCAGTTATTTGCGGAATATTTTTTCCACAGCACTAAGCGGGGATTTTTTATGCGTTGCATCAGGAATCTCCGCTTTTTTATTTTCCTTCAATTTCACAACGGAAGTTTTTTCTACCGCAGATTTTGCGGCATCTTTTTTCACGCTGTTTTTTCCGGCGGCATTTTCATTCCATCCATTTTCTTCATTCTTTTCCAGATGCAGATAAAACCACACGTGGAAAATCATAATGCACACATAGGCAGTCAACTGGCACAATCCATGCAGAGTTCCTGGAGGCACTGAATTTTCCCCCGTAGTCAAAAGGCGGTCCAAAAGCGGTTCCACCAGTGAAAGCAGATCTTTGTAAATGCGTGAAACTAAAAGCACATTGCACGCTGCAAAAATCAAAACGGCGGCAAGAATCAAAATCAGCACAACAGGCCCCGAGAAAATGGAAAGAATCAATCCTGACACAGCCCTTCCCGCAGAGGAGATTCCTTCCCCCACTTTGCGGATGACTTTTTCCGCCGCCGGGGAATTGCTTTTCACAGTCTTTCCACGCGACACCAACTGTGCAATCAAAAAAACGAGCCCCACAATGCAAAGAGTCGCAAGCAGCAAACGCAGGGTTTTGTTTCCGGCCACGGACATAATATAAAGATTGTCGGGCGAAAACCAATACAAGGCGCTTTTGAAGACAAGCATCACGGAACCGAAAATGAAAAGCCACAGCGTACTCTGAGACGCAAAGATTTTCCTGCCGCCCACTTCAGGCTTTCCTATTGCACCAGCCACCGCAGAAATAAGATAGATTGCCACCACAACCCACTGCGCACATCCGAATCCCGAAAGAGGAAGCAGCACCACCGAGTAAAAAGCCCAGCCCATAAAAAAATATGAAAGGAAATCCATGAAATCAGCACAGCCTGTAAGATTGCGTTTGTGCAGAAAAAGAAAAAGGCCGTGCAGCATTCCCAGAAAAGCGAACACCATTGTCTGGGAAAAAGCCGCCGCCGTAAGTCTCACCGCCCCCGAACGCGACTGAAACAGCATGGAAATCCACAAAAGAAAAACCGATGCAGCCAGAAGCAAAAATCTTGAGGAATTGTCTTCCATTATTTTGTTTTCATCATTCAAGTATTCAGCCATAATCCTCTCCTGAAGCTATGCGCACCTCTAAAAAGTTTTTTTACAGACTCCCTTATGCAATGTATTCCGGAAATTTTCCAGGATGACTTTTGTTCTTTTTTTTCACGCTCCACGTGCGTATGTTTTCAAGATAATTTCTCTGCCTTACGAAAGTGCCGCCTTCACCAAGCTGTCTGGAAAAATCATTTCGGAAAGAATCAACCTGTGAAACCACCTGCGCAAGATACTGATCCTTTTGCGGATTGCTTTTGCACATTGCCTGCACGTCAAGACAGATGATGTTCGCACCTTTTTCGGTTACAGAGGAATTCCCCCTCACAAAAGAGTCGAGATACTGTTCGCAGAGATTGAACCTCTCCTTATTTTTGGATTTGTTGTTCTTCGGATTTTCCTCAAAATCAACAATGCAGCAGTAAGGAATTATTTCAGTCCATCCGCAGATTTCGGATTCCGGAATCTTCTGCGAGGCAAGATAATTTTTCACATCGGAAGCGTAGTAGATGAAGAACAAAGCACCCACCGTCTGATCGGATTTTTTCTTTTTGCGGCCGGTCTTTTCATTGTAGTATGCGGAAAAATGCCTGAGATATGCTTTTACGGAAGATGGTATGTTTGCATTTGATTGAATCCTCTCAATCTCTTCGATTGCCACGTTGTACTGCCGCATAGAGATGTGGTTCAGCAACACACACAAAGGATCGGTCACGTCAAGAGTTGCGACAGTCCTCCGGGTTGCATTTTCATTTTGGATTTCAGATATGAAAAAAAGAGCGGTATGGATAAGTGCCGCAGAAATAAGAGCCGCCCCGAGTACATATTTCAAAACAGCAATCCAAACAGGCTTTTTTCCGTCCATACACTTTTCTCCATTCAGTTTCCTTTCATAATATGATACACCAGAATCCCCAGTTTGACAATGCAGGATTTCTCTGGTATATTGTAAGGATAGGACTCGGTGATTTCCGACATTGAAAATCGCTGGAAAACAAGCTTTTGCAGATGCTGTTGCCGCAGTCCGTTTTTTTGGAGGATAATATGGAAAAATATGTGCTGTCTGTTCTGGTGGAAAACCATGCCGGTGTTTTGAGCCGTGTTTCAGGCCTCTTCAGCCGACGCGGATACAACATCGACTCGCTCACCGTCTGCGAAACCGCCGACCCCGAGTGTTCACGCATGACGATTGTGGTGCGCGGTGACGAATACATTCTGGAGCAGATTGAAAAACAGCTTTCAAAACTTGTGGAAGTGATTTCAATTGAGCACTGCAATCCTTCAGAGACCACGCAGAGGGAAATGGCTCTTATAAAAGTAAAGGCTTCAGGAGAAAAGCGGGCGGTTATCATCGAAACCTGCAACATCTTCCGTGCTCATATTGTGGATGTCTCGGAAAACTCGCTGATTGTTGAGGCGACAGGCAGCGAAGACAAAATCTCATCCCTCATCAGGCTGCTCGAACCCTACGGAATACTTGAGCTTCTCAAGTCGGGGCTGACGGCAATGGACCGCGGCGAAAAAGTGATGCAGTAATTTCTGCCATTCAATATAAAAAAGAAGACCGCCTTTCGCTTGAAAGACGGTCTTTTTTTGTCCTAAAGGATTTCAGACTCTACAGTTTGAGGATGAGGGAAAGACCGATGTCTCCTTCCCAGATACCCTTGAGGCTTGTTGTGGTTCCTGTTGCCGTTGTTGTAAGAATATTGAATGTGGTGTCAAGAATCACTTTCGGTGTAAATGCATAGGCAAAACCGGTGACAAGAGATGCACTCATGCTTTCGGGGAAAAGGCGGAAATTGCTTGAGTTTGAGGTTGAAGTTAAGTACAAAAGATTGCCCAGATTAAATCCCGCTCCTCCGTTGATTGTGATTTTTTCTGTGGGGCGGAACTGAATTCCAAGGTTTGCGTTCATGCCAATTCCGAAGGCGAAGGTGTCGGGGCCGCCTGCGAGTATTTTGTAGGAGTCGAACCAAACTGGAAGACTTGCTTTGAAACCAAGAGCAAAATTATCGCTCACATCGTATGTGACATTGTATGCGGGAGTCATGGAGATGTTATTTCTGTATAAATCCTGCCTTGAAGTGACTTCATTCCCCACTTTAGAAAGCTCTGTTGGATAGAAACAGAAGATGCCGTACACATCGAACGCGAAACTCTGTGTTACAGGAGCCGACTGATCGAATTCGACTCCTGTTCCAAGATTGAAATTAAGGAAATCATATGACGAGCCAATAAAAGTTGTTGTTGTGACGCCCGCTGTTTCACTAACTGTACTATGCTTTCCAAAACGATAGGCAATACCTGCATGGGGAGTAAGTTTTACATTTCCCAGAGGGAGATTGTACCCGGCCATGAAGGTAAGTGTTGTATCGGTATAGTTGGTCGTAGTCTTTGTTGTGCCGTTATTGTTCTCCCAGGAGTTCGGAACCAGAGAGGCCTCAAACCGAAGTCCCAAATTTCCAAACCCTAAAAGAAGTTTCGGATTAAATGAACTGCCAAGGTTTTGGAAGGTTGTTATATCACCGTTTTTTCCGAAATAAAGCTGGGGAATGTAGCCGTTGAAATAAAGTCCTGCATAAACGGAACCGAATTTCTTTGCAACACCGAAGTCAAGGTTTGCAGACTTGAACAGACCATAGGCAAAAAGTTTCTCTGTGCTTTCTGCAGTAGACTGCCATGCATTAACATCAATAAAATCGTCAGCATCGTTTGTGAAGACTGTTGCTGATGAGGTGTAAGTATTGGATGCTGAAAATGCCGCTGAACCAACCAGAGTAGCCAAAGCCACCATCATAATAAATCTTTTCATAGTTTACTCCTAATTTATGATGGCTGGTATTATACTACAAGATGGGGGGGGGTCAAGATGACACCTCCTTCTGGAAACAGTCTCAGAAACTCGTCACGTTCCAGCTTACGGTACGGAGAATGTCTCCAAAAACTCCTGCCGCCGTGACTCCTGCTCCTGCCCCGTATCCGCGGACTGTGAGAGGAATCGGTGTGTATCTGGCTGTGGTGAAGACGAATGCATTTTCTCCGCCACGGACTCCGTACAACGGATCTTCGGGTCCCACTTCAAGCATACCGACGCTGACCTTTCCATCTTTGATGCTGGCTCCCATGCGGAGGACTTTGCCCTGCTTTTTGAGTGCGGCCATTTTTTCCGCAAAATAAGAGTCGAGCTCGGGAAGTTTTGCGAGGAATTCTTCGGTGGTTCCTTCGAGACTGAAGTCCGGGGGGAAGATTGAGTTCATCTGAATGTCTTCGAGTTCAATTTCCATGCCGGCTTCACGTGCAATGATGAGTGCCTTTCTGGCAACGTCGGTGCCCTTGAGGTCGTCGCGTGGATCCGGTTCGGTGTAGCGGAGTTCTTTTGCTTCAAGCACGGCTTCGCTGAATTTTTTGCCTTCATCGAGTTTGCCGAAAATGTAGCTTAAGGAACCGCTCATAATGCCGTTGAATGCGGTAAGTCTGTCTCCTGATTTAAAGAGATTCTGGAGCGTGTCGATAATCGGGAGTCCTGCTCCAACGTTGGTTTCATAAAGGAAGCGCACATGCATTTCGTTGGCGGTTTTGCGGAGTTTGTGATAAAAATCC
>DGXM01000003.1 GCA_002396325.1 Treponema sp. UBA4232 | reverse complement strand
GCAATCGCCGTGCCGTTCAACTTCCGCTATTCTTCCGATGAGATAAAATACTGCGCTGATTTGGCAGAAGTGGACATTCTTTTGTTCGGCCCCGAATTCATTGGACGTGTTGAAGCGATTGCAGATGATTTGAGCAAAAACCGTCTTTTGATTTACGTTGGTGAAAACTGCCCCTCTTTTGCGGAAAGCTACCGTGAGCTTGTGGCCGACTGTTCAAGCGTTGCCCCCGATATCAGAATTACTGACGACGACTTCGGAGCCATTTATTTTTCTTCCGGAACCACCGGATTTCCAAAGGCAATCCTGCATAGACACCGCTCCCTCATGCATGCCGCCGTTGTCGAGCAGAAACACCATTCCACAAGCCGCGACGACTGTTTCCTCTGCATTCCTCCGCTTTACCACACGGGAGCAAAGATGCACTGGATGGGAAGCCTTGTTGCGGGAAGCCGTGCCGTTCTGCTGCGTGGCACAAAACCCCAGTACATCCTTGAGGCCGTGAGCAAAGAGCACTGCACGATTGTCTGGCTTCTTGTCCCTTGGGCTCAGGACATTCTTGACGCATTGGACAGAGGAGACCTGAAGCTTTCCGATTTTGAGCTTTCACAGTGGCGTCTTATGCACATCGGAGCACAGCCGGTTCCGCCGAGTCTCATCAAGCACTGGATGGAATACTTTCCGAACCACCAGTACGACACCAACTACGGACTTTCCGAATCCATCGGACCGGGATGCGTTCATCTGGGAGTGGAAAACACGCACAAAGTCGGAGCAATCGGAGTGCCCGGTTACGGCTGGGAGTGCAGGATTGTGGACGATTCAGGCAATTCCGTCAAACAGGGGGAATGCGGCGAACTCTGCGTGAAAGGTCCCGGCGTAATGGAATGTTATTACAACAATCCCGAGGCGACAAAAGAAGTGCTCAAGGACGGATGGCTTTACACAGGGGATGTGGCGAAGCAGGACGAAGACGGATTCATCTTCCTGGTTGACCGCAAGAAAGACGTGATTGTTTCCGGCGGCGAAAATCTTTACCCCGTTGAAATAGAGAACTTCATCCGCAAATTTGACAAAGTGAATGATGTTGCCGTAATCGGACTTCCCGACAGACGACAGGGAGAAATTGCAGGAGCCATCATCAGCATAAAGCCCGGGATGACTTGCACCGAGGAAGAAATGAACGAATACTGCCTGGGGCTCCCCAGATACAAGCGACCCCGCAAAATCATCTTCGCAGACGTGCCGCGCAATCCCACAGGCAAAATCGAAAAGCCGCTCCTCCGCAAGATGTACGGAAAAGAGCACCTTGTAGCCTACGAAAACGAGGGATAAAAAATCCAAAGGGGAAGGAATACGGAATGTCCGCCATCCTTTCCCTGCGTGTTGTCAGGTTCCGGCTTTTTGGTTATACTGGGCGCATGAATGTATTGACGAATTTCCGGGCCGCGCTCAAGCCCACCTTCAAACGCTTTCCCGTCGTGATTTTGATGGGATTTTCCGCCGTTGTGTTCTTCGGACTTCAATCCGTTGCATGGGAACTTTTTCCGACCATTGACCTCGACGTCCATACCGAAGCCTTCAATCTGATGAAGCACCGGCAGAATGCATTCGAATCTCTGATGAAGTCGCTTTTCAGGGCCGCACTGATGGCGGAATTCCTTTCGATATTTTTCCAGCTTTTCGGTGAATGGCTCTCGGACCGTCTTCAGGGAAAAACGAAACTTCTCCAGGTGCCGTTTATTTCACAAATCCTCGGAGCACTTTCTTTCATCCCGGCTTTCTTAATCTTCCGTGGTGATATCGGATCAAGGATGAATCTCAGCTACTGGGGCATTATCCTCTCGTTGGTTCCGCTCTGCGTGTTCATGCTTTTGTGCATGCAGAAAGAGGATGACGTTGCGCCGAACTGCATAGTCTCAGGTGTCATCGCCGGCATTGCGTCATTTTGTCTGGGTGGAGGACTCGGACTGATTTATGCCTCATCAAGACTGATTTTCCCCAACATCCCGGAATGGCTGGAAGATTTCATAATCTCCTTCATCGTGATGCTCAGTTTCCTCGTGTTTTTCATTTCAATCTTCCTGTCTTATGCGGCAAAACCGAAAGACGAAATCACAGTCCCAAAAGCGTTCAAGACCATCATTTTGTATATGATCACGCCGCTTTATCTGATTCTCGTGGGAGTGCTTTATCTTTATCTGCTCAAAAGTCTGTTCACATGGACCATGCCGAGCGGAAAAATAAATCCCTTCGTCTCAACTGCGAGTGCTGTTTATCTGCTTTTGTATTTTTCGATAAAGCGATTCGACACAAGGTTCACCAGATTTTTCACAAAATGGGTTCCGCTGATTCTTTTCCCGCTGATTGCCGTGCAGTGCATCGCTTTCGGAATAAGAATCAATGCCTACGGATACACCTGCACACGCTATGCAAGCCTGCTTTATATAATCTTCTCGGTTCTGTTCTGCATTCTTCCTTTTATACGGAATGGCTCTTACATGAAGATTTCATTTCCAATCCTTTCGCTGCTGATTCTTACGGCTTCCGTTACGCCGCTCAACCTGATTGACATTCCGATCAAAAACCAAATCGGCAGACTTGAGGGCGTCTTCAAAAAACACAATCTTTTCAGTGAAGGGAAAATCCTCACGCAGAATGCAGGGCTCGAAATCCCCAACGAGGAAAAAGCCGTTGTGGTGGATGCCTACGATGCAATAGACTTTTCGGAACTGCCCGAAGAGCCTCGGTGGTATAAGGACGGATTTGTGGAAGGCCCCCATGCCACGAGTTACTTTGATTTTGAAACCGCATTCGGATTCAAGCATTTGACAACTTTCCGTGATCCTGAACAAAAGCGTTATTACGGATACGATTTCGTCTTCCAGGATCAGAACGCCATTGATGTGAGCGGTTGTTCCACACTTTACAGTTTTTACTCAAGCTCTTATGATGTAAAGAACAATGAAAGGATAGTGGTGGAATATGCCAACGGAAAATACCGCATTGACTTAAGCGATGAGCTTAAATCTCTTGTTGAGGAAAAGGAATCAGAATGGTCGGACAATCCGACTCACCATTCCGCAACCCCCATGATTTTTGATGCCCCCGGAGGATTCAAGCTCCTTCTTACGAACATAAACATCAACATCACCCGTGACAGCAGCGGAAATGAAAAGGATGTCGTTTACTCAATCAGCGGTTATGCACTGAAATAGACTTACGTGACAAAAGGGGGCCCGTAAAGAGAGCCCCCGGCGAAACAGGCGTCTACTCCAGATTGTAATTCTTTTTCATGATAAAATACGTTCCGACGTAGAATGCGATTCCCAGCAAAGCGATCATAACCATCGTGATTACATTACTCATAGCGTACGTAAGTGTTGCCAAGATCAAGTGCTCCACAACTTCACATATGATGATGACGCCTATGATGAACAGAAACTGTCCCAAAAGCTTCTTTTTTGAGAAAAGGCTTCCGATTGCCTCTGTTATGAATATGAAAGTAATAAATGTGAAAGCAATCAAAACGATCTTTAAAAATTCGATGAAACTATCAGCATTTAAATATGCGGTGCCTATTTCCTGTCCGAACACCAACGTGAAGGAGACAATGCATACGACTGACACTATGATGAACCACAGAAGGCCGCTCAGGATTGTACCGCACATATGCTCACCCACACTTACAGGAAATGCCATTCTGAGGTAGGCCTCGTTCCCGAAATAGCTCTTCTTTATATTTTTTCCGACCATAATCACAAGGCAGACGAAAACCGCCGCCGCAAACGTGGGCCACAATGTCACCATAATCAAAGACACTACGCCGGTAGGATCGGAGCTGTCAATATTGTTGAAAATCGATACTCCTGGTATTAACGAGAAGATGAAGAGCACCAAACTCACCGCAAGAATCATCAGGCACATGGGGAAAAGGTTTCTTGAATATGACATGAAGTCGTACTTGAAGATTTTTCCCACACGCTCAACCGGATTTTTTCTCTGCATAGCAGCCTCCGTTCCATTGTTTGCAAAAGATGAAGCTTCTGTATTTAACATCTGAATTCCTCCCTGAAAAGATCGTCGATGGATTTTCCTTCTTTTTCGCGGATGTCTTCCACATCACCGAAGCGCACCACTTTTCCTTCCTTAAGGAAGATAATGTAATTGAGCACGTTCTCGATGTCTGAAATAAGGTGTGTCGAAATCATTACCGTTGCATTTTCCTGATAGTTCCCAATGATTGTGTTCAGGATGTAATCGCGGGCTGCCGGATCCACACCACCTATGGGTTCGTCAAGAATGTAAAGCGGAACGTCCCGGCTCATTGTGAGAATCAGCTGCACCTTCTCCTTTGTTCCCTTGGACATGGTTTTGAGTCTGTCCTTGGGATTGATTTTGAGACGGGCGAGCATGTCGGCGGCCTTTTCCCTGTTGAATGTGGTGTAAAAATCGCTCATCATGTTCATCAGGTTTTCCACATTCATCCAATCGCTCAGATACTGCTTGTCCGGCTGGTAGGCAACGATTTCCTTTGTTATTTCACCAGGCTTCATTCCACAGATTTTGATGGTTCCCGAGGTGGGTGTAAGAAGACCTGCCGCAAGTTTGATAAGAGTTGTCTTTCCGCTTCCGTTAGGTCCCAAAAGTCCCACGATTGCACCTTTCGGCAATGTAAGACTCACATCATCAAGGGCGGTTTTCCCTCCGTAAGATTTTGAAAGATTACTGCACTCCAAATTAATTTCTTCCATAAATATGCTCCTAAAAGTCCTGCTCGTTGACAAGTTTTATGACGTCCTTTTTGGTGAAACCAAGCGACACCATTTTCTGCACGAATGACTCGACTTCGTTTTTCGACAGCTGAACACGCACGTTTGAAATCACCTCCGAATCATCCGTGATATAGCGTCCTGAATTCCGCTCCGTCCTTACAAGCCCCTCTTTCTCCAGTTCCGAAAGAGCCTTCTGCATGGTGTTGGGATTCACCTGTGCCACCACCGCAAGATCGCGGACAGAGTCGAGCCTGTCTCCGGGTTTCAGCTCTCCCGCAACAATCCTGCATTTGAAGACTTCAATCAGCTGGATGTAAATAGGCTTGTCATTGGTAAATTTAAAAGCTTCCATACATACCCCGCTATTATAGAATACTGTACTAAGATAGTAATACAGTAACACATAAAAGATTTGCTGTCAAGCCATTCAATGTTTTTTTCCATGCAGCGCGGCGAAAAGGAAGGTCCGCCGATTTGTCAATGTAAAAATTCTATTTTTTTTCAATAAAAATCCCTATGGAAATATAAATGTATGCCGTGTTAAAATCAAAAAAAAGGGAGCCTCATTGTCGGAATACCGATGGGCTTTATCAAATGCATAGGAGAAGTTATGTCCTTCAAGAAGACTGCAAACGCCCTTATTTTCACCAAGGGCAACGAGACTTTGAGGATTGAGGCATGGGGAAAGGATTCCCTTCGTGTGCGCTCAACACTGGAACCAGAATTCACCAAAAACAACTGGGGACTCACCGAGCCGATTACAGGGAAAAATTCCGCTGTCGTCAAAATCGACGAAAAAAATGACTGTGCGTCAATCAGCAACGGAAAACTCACCGCAGAGATTAATCCCCGGGGAGTCATTTCCTTTGTAAAGGACAAAAAGGTTGTTCTCCACGAATATTTCAGAAGCTATGACCCCGAGGCAAGCCGTGACGGTGCGGCACTTAAAATTGTGAGCCGTCAGTTCAAGGGGATTGTCGGAGGCGACTACAAGCTGACGGTGCGTTTTGAGTCAAACGATGAAGAGAAGATTTTCGGCATGGGACAGTACCAGATGCCGTATCTTGACTTGAAGGGATGCGTGCTTGAGCTTGCGCAGAGAAACTCCCAGGTCTCAATTCCGTTTGCCGTGAGCAGTTTGGGCTACGGATTCTTGTGGAACAGTCCTTCCGTGGGAACGGCGTCTTTCGGAAAGAACATGACCGAGTGGACTTCTCAGTGCACAAAGGAAATGGATTACTGGGTGACCGCCGGCGACACACCTGCAAAGATTGTTGAGAATTACACCGCCGTGGTTGGACGAGCTCCTGCCATGCCCTCTGATTTGCTGGGATTCTGGCAGTGCAAGCTCCGCTACAGGACTCAGGAGGAACTGCTTGAAGTTGCCCGCAAATACAAGGAGATGGGCATTCATCTTGACGTGATTGTGATTGATTTCTTCCACTGGATTCGTCAGGGCGACTGGGGGTTTGATCCGGAGTATTGGCCGGATCCCAAGGCAATGGTCGACGAGCTTCACGCAATGGGCACAAAGGTGATGGTTTCCGTGTGGCCTTCCGTAGACAGAAAATCAAGTCATTATTACGAGATGGCGGAAAAAGGACTCCTTGTGAGAACCGAGCGCGGAACCGCACAGACCTACGCATTCAACGGTGACTGCATCACTTTCGATGCCACTAATCCCAAGGCACGCGAATACATCTGGAATGTGTGCAGGAAAAATTATGCCAGGTACGGAATCGACATGTTCTGGCTTGACAACGCCGAGCCCGATCTGGACGTTTACGATTACGACAACTACCGCTACCAGCTTGGCCCGGCAGTGGCAGTGAGCAACCTTTATCCCAAGTTCTATGCGCAGGCATTCTGGGACGGAATGAAGAAAATGGGAAGAAAGGATGTGGTGAACCTTGAGAGATGCGCCTGGGTCGGAAGCCAGAAGTACGGTACTGTTCTTTGGAACGGAGACACTAACAGCACGTTTGAAAGCCTGCGGGATTCAGTGGCTCAGGGAATCAACATGGGGCTTGCCGGAATTCCGTGGTGGACGACAGACATCGGAGGATTCATGTACGGAAACCCGAAGGATCCCGCTTTTGTCGAACTGCTTGAGAGATGGTTCGAGTTCGCTGTGTTCACACCGATTCTCCGCCTGCATGGAGACCGCGACCCGCACGACATTGAGCCGCTTGAGAAAGTGAAGGACTGGGGCGGCGGATACCTGTACACCGGTCAGCCCAACGAAATCTGGTGCTACGGAGACAAGGCTCAGAAAATCATGGAGGCACAGATAAAGCTCCGTGAGAAACTCAAGCCCTACATCGCAAAACTTTATGCAGAGGCAAGCAAAAACGGAAGTCCCCTGATGCGCGCAATGTTCTACGAATTCCCGGATGACGCAGAGTGCTGGAACATCCGCGACCAGTACATGTTCGGCGGCGACTACCTTGTGGCACCTGTCCTTCATGCCGGCGAGACAAAGCGCGAAGTCTACCTCCCGGAGGGAAAGTGGACCGAAATCAATTCAGGAAAATCCTTCGAAGGCGGGAAGCGCGTTACCGTGGACGCACCGATAGAATGGATTCCTGTTTTCAAAAGAGGATAAGCGGATTTAGGAAAGAAACAAATCCTTGAAAAAAAGAAGCCGTTTCCCGGAAGATGCCAAAGTCTCAAAGGAAGCGGCTTTTTGCCTTCAGAATCAGGCTTGAAAATCAAGCTGAAAAATCAGTTCGTGCAATCGCGGCTCATTTCTGGTAGACGCGGACGTAATCCACATCCATTGTGACGGGCGACATATTCTTGTCTACACCCTGCTGACCGCCCCAGCTTCCGCCGATTGCAATGTTCAGAATCATATAGAAGTTTTTGTTGAAAGGCCACTCCTCAATCACATCGTTTTCGCGTTCCACTCTGTAAAATGACTTTCCGTCAACAAACCATTCAATGGAAGATTCGGTCCACTCAACGGCATACACATGGAATTTCTTTGAGACATCCGCCACTTTTTCATAATGAGTCTTCTGCGTTCCCTTTTTGTGATTAAAGGCGCTTGAATGCAGCGAAGTATGAATCACATCCTGGTCATACCCCACATGCTCCATTATGTCAATCTCGCCTGAGCGCGGCCATCCGCCGTAATTCTCGAATTCAGGCATCATCCAGATGGCAGGCCATGTTCCCACTCCCTCCGGCAGACGGGCCTTTATCTCGAAGTATCCGTAAGTCCATGAAGCCTTGTACTGGGTCTTGAGTCTTGCACTGGTCCACTTGCTTCCATCAAGTTTTGCCACTACGGAAAGAATTCCGTTCTTCACAAAAGAATTGTCGCGCTTGTTGGTGTAAGTCTGAAGCTCTGCATTGCCCCATCCGCCGCCTCCGAGTGAATAATCCCATTTTTCCGGGTCAGGGGCTCCGTCTGCGTCAAACTCATCCGACCACACCAGATTGTATCCTTCCGGCACATAGTTTTTTTCGGTGCATCCCATGCACATCACTCCGGCACACAACGCAATTCCAAGCAAAACGGCAGCCCGCTTCATAAAAAATACCCCCGTAAAAATAAATCTCCGGCAATCACCTTGCCCATAAAATATTCTCACACTTAAAATGCCGGATGTCAACCTTTGCGGAGAGCTCAAAATCCAATCTTTATTATGCAATATGAAATTTATTGCCGAAAAATATCATATTTGCTCCATTTTCTGACATCTTCTTTTCCCCGCTTCTAAAAATTCAAGTGCAGATAGGAAGGACATGAAAAACGGAAATCGCATTTTTCACAAATGAGATTCGAAAAGCTTTCCTTCGAGCCGGGGACTGTGCCGCCGAGTTTTTCTATCGGAGGACTTGGGAATTTTCCGTTTTCAATCTGCTCCACCACCGCTCCGAATTTATCCGAAAGTCTTTCCGTCCCGTCTTCTTTGTTCTCAAACGTCACCGTCGGATTCCAGCCTTCCAAATCTTCTTCCGAAATGCCGAAACCCTTTGTCCCTCGGATTTTCCCGGTCAAAAAAGTGCTCACGGTGACAAGTCCGTCGATTTTTTTTCCGGCGTTCTCTTTTGTCCACAAATCAACAGAAGCGCAGAGTCTTTCCCTGAACCACTTCTCATTCAGTTTTATTTTCTCGGGTGATCTGACGGTCAGATTGTACAGCCACATTTTTCCGCCAAGACTTCCGTAATCCGCACAATCGGTAACGGCATAGGGGATTTTTTTGCAGGGGGTGCTGCTTTCAGGAAAAATGAAACTGATTTTCTGATGCCGCTCTTCCTTCAAAGCCGGGCGTGCCAAATTGAAATGGAGAACAACCTCAAGGTATGCATCGGCCTTCAAATCGCCATTCAGTGAATAACCGTACATTTCCTTCAGATAGTCCGAATTGAAATCGAGAACTTCGTTTATCAGTATCAATTCCTGAACTTTTGCGTGTGCGTCCGTTTCGCTCTTGTTTTTGAATTCCTTCAATTCCGATTCAAAGTCCAGAACATCATCGATTGCCTTTCTGACCAGGGTTTCATAAAAAAAACCGCGGTTTCTTGACGGCGCAAATCCATATTTTTTTGAGAGCGCATAATTTCTCGGGCAGTTTCTGTATTCAATATAGTCTTCCGCATAATCGTACACTCTTCCGCACCCCGAGGATTCGTCTTCCGGCAGATAAAAATCGGATGAAGCAGATTCCGCAGGACGGAGAAAATCATTTTGCGACAGCATCTCTTCGAACGGAGCGTATGTTGACTGCGTCATTCCTTTCAAGTGACTTATCACAAGAAGATTGTCTGCACGGCTCATTGCAAGATAAAACGTCCTCATCGCATCAAAATCATCAGCCATCTCAAGAGGTTCTTTCAATCCCTGTTTCCGGCCGCAGTTTTCATGCATCTTCCGCAGACACGCTTCAAGCGGATGGGAAGGATTTTTTCTGTGCGTCAACGAGCCCAGAACAACAACGGGGAATGTAAAATCCGCTGCCTGAGAAGGAGAGAGAAATGGAAGGGCTCCCTTGGGAATCTGGATTTCCGATTCGTCGCATCCGCAATCGTCTTTTCGGAACAGACTGTACAAAAAAGAATAATACAGACTGTCTTCCAGGCCCTCTTCTGTAAAATCCCTGCCTGTCAGAATCTCTTCCCGCGATTCCATATATTTGGAAATGCATTTTGAGACACGGGCAAGATTGTACAGACCTGCATCTGAGCCGTCCTGCGCCGCCGCGTATTCCCCGCTGAACCAGCTGAATTTCTGCATCTCGTAAAAGAGATCCATCAGAGTCCAGTCAACCGAGCTGATGTTTTCAATGAAAGAAGCGACACTCATGCCGTAGTTTTCCGCAAGCAGGAAATCGTGGATTTTTGTTTTGACACTGCTCGAAAGACCTCCGATGTAATAAATGTTTTTTGCAGTGCTTTCATCGACGGCTTCTTCAAGCTTCATGCCGTGCCTTCTGCAGAATGATGCAATCGAAATGTAATTCTGTTCCGCCTGAGCCATCTCCACGGTTTTGCTTTTCACGAACTCTGAAAATGCCGGATCTTTTTTAATGATTTCCCCGGCCCTGTTTTTCGCAAGGGCAATCCATTCGCAGAATTTTCTGAAACCGCCGGTCTGTTCCGAACATTCAGGTTCAATACGGAGCATCATTGCAAGCGTACCAAAAAATGCAAGACATTCATCGGTGGAAAGGAAATTCATCGCGGCGGGAGCATAAACAGGCACTCCTTTTTTCCTGAAGACTTCGTAATAGGCTTTCACGGAGGAATTCATTTCTCCGTCTTTTTCCCGCAGAACAGGAAAGACAAAGGCGCACTGATTGTAGTCCGGTATTTTTCCTTCTTCCTTCAATCGAATCACAAAATCTGAAACCTCTTCCACGACTTCATCTCTTGTGCCGAACGAATGTAGGACGGAAGGATTTTCACCGCCTCTGTGAGAGTGCATTTTTTTATTTCCCGTTCTGAAAGCGGTGCCGGGATTCATTTTGTCATTCCAAGCGCATTTTTCCATAAACTGATTGCAGACTTCCACAATCTGAGGGCGTGAACGGTAATTCACATTCAGATTTATCCGCACGGGGCTATGGAAAAAACTGGAGCCGCATTTTTTTTCAAAGTCAAGGAAACTTCCCGCATCCGCACCCTTATCGCGGTAAAAAGTCTGATCCTCGTCGCCAGCCACAAAGATGTTGTTGCAATGGTCTGCCAGCGACAAAATGATTTTCTGCTGAACGGGAGTTGCGTTCTGAAAGCCGCTTGCAATCACGTGGCGGAATTTTTTTGCAAGACTTCTTGAACGGTTTATGGCGGAAAGAGCCTTCTGCTGCAGACTGTAAGAGTCGCATTTTTCCAAACCGTCTTCATTCAAAAGCTCTCTGTATGTAAGAGCCATATTGAGAAGACCTGCGGTCACTTCATCCGCTTTTTCAATCGCCTTTTCGATTTGTCCGTCATCCAGATCCTCTGCGCTGAGCCTGTTGAAAAATGAAATGCAGTTTCTCGCGGCCGTCATTTTCGATGCTGATTTTTCACCGAACCATTCGTTGATTACAGAGTGCTCCTCCATTCTCTCCTTGTTGGAATCGACATTGATGTTGGGATCTGCACTCTTGAGAAGCCTCTTCCAGTTTTTGTAGCAGGAGACAAAAAGAAACTGATCGTCTGCGTCAAGAAATTTGAAGCCTGATTCTTCCGAAGAGGAGTCAAGCAGGGCCGCCGTTAAAATCCTCATGCAGAGAGAGTTGAAGTGACCGATGTACATTCCTGAAATGTCGTAATTTTTACCTGTGTACTTCGAGGCAAGCGACAAAAGACTTACAAGTCCTTTCTTCAAATGCAGGGCCTCTTTTTTTGTTATGGTTGAAAGAAAAATCTCAGAGTGAGAAACACCGTGGAAAACAATCAGGTTCAATGTGCGCCACAAAATGACATCGCTGTTTCCTGAACCGGGGCAGACATTCAAGAACAGCGGCCCTTCGTTGTGCATGATTGCCCTGCGCTGATTTTCATCGGGAGAAAAATTTTTTTCCGCAAACAAAGTTTCTATTGAACATTCCATAATCTCCAGTATAAACCCTAAAGCGGATTTTGTAAAAAAAATCCTACGCCGGATTGCAGCCCTGCGGAGCAGTCCCGGAGGGACCTGGGGGCGGAAAGCCGGGGGCGCGGTGGACTGCGGAGCCGCTGAATTGAGCCTTCCGTCCTGATAACCGCCTGCGGACGATTTATGAGAATCAGCCTTTCAGACCGCCGCGGGAGACTCCGTTGATTATGTATTTGCGTGCGATGATGAACAGAACAATCATGGGGAGAATGATGACTGTTGACGCCGCCATAAGGAGTTCGGGGAAAGAGCCTCCCTCGGTGGTGAATACCTGGAGACCGTAGGGAAGTGTCCGGGAGTGGAAATCGGAAGTGACGTACATGGGCCAGACAAACGAGTTCCAGGAAGAGAGTGCATTCAAAAGGATGATGGTGAAGAGAGAAGGTTTTGCAAGCGGCACAAGAATCTTCCAAAGATACATCCAGTTCGAAGCGCCGTCGATGCGTGCCGAATAATAAAGACTGTCGCTCACGGTGTCGAAAAAATTCTTCAGGATGTACACGTAGAAAATGTTTGCCACGAACGGAAGGAAAAGCGCCGGAAGAGTGTTGTAAAGATGCAGTTTCACCACGGTTGTGTAATTGGTGATTATGAGCATTTCAAACGGAACCATCATCATTGAAAGCAGGATGGAAAAAATCATTTCGCGTCCGGGAAAATGGAGCCGTGAAAAAGCGAATGCACACAGCACGGACGCTCCTGTTGTGAAGACGACGGAACAAATCATTACCAGAATGGAATTGAGAAAATAACGCCCGAACGGTGCCATCTCGAATGCCTTCGCATAATTCACGAACGAAATGCCTGAGGGTAGAAACTTCGGAGGAAACTGAATGATTTCCACCGGGGTTTTGAAAGACGAGAGAATCATCCAGATGAACGGGAACACCATGCACAGAGACGTGAGAATAAGAATGATGTAAATGAAAGCCTTTCCGATTTTTTTTCCTGTCATCAGTTCATCCCCCTTATGCGCATTCTGCTTTTCAGCCTGAGCTGCAGGAATGTGAAAATTGAAACGAACAAAAAGAAAATCATCGAGGCGGCGGCGGCATATCCGTATTTGCGTTTTTCAACCATTGCGTAACGGATGTAGTAGACCACGGTGTACAGATTGTAATACGGTCCCGGTTTTCCGTTGAAGAGCGGATAAAGTTCACTGAACACTTTGAAGCAGGAGATTGTGTTTACAATGAGCACGAGAAAGATTGTGGGGGAAAGAAGCGGAATAGTGATTCTTGTGAAAATCTTAAGCGGACGTGCTCCGTCAATTCTTGCGGCAATGTAGTATTTTTCGTCGATGTTCTGAAGACCCGCCATCAAAAGTATAATCGTGAACGGAAGGATGTTCCAGATTCCGAAAATCACAAGGGAAACGAGCGACCATGCGGAATCGTCCACCCAGCCGACCGGGGAAAGTCCCAGTTTGCTGAGGACGAAATTGAACACACCGTATTTCTGATTGTACATAAAACGCCACACAAGTCCCACCGCAGTGACGGAAGTGACCATGGGCATAAAAAATGCCGTCTGGAAAATTGCGATGCCGTGGATCCTGCGGTTCAAAAGCTGTGCTGCCAGAGTTGAAAGAGCCGTGCTGACAGGGACAACGAAAATCACATAAAGGAATGTGTTCAGCAGCGCCTGACGGAATTTGCCGTCCTCGAGAATCATGCGGTAATTTTCGAATCCCAGACCGTCGAAAGTGCCACGAAGATGACTGTAATTCTGTTTGAATGAAAGGATGAGAACGTTCACGGCGGGATAAAAAATGAAGACAATGAAAAACACCATGAACGGAAGCAGGTAAAGCCAGGGTTCTGCGGATTGTTTCATCCGCTCACGTTTTTCTGAATATTTCACGCCAGACGCTCCCCCGTTTCAGAGTCAAAAAGGAACACGCCTTTTTTCTTCAAACGCAGGTGAATCCTGTCGCCCTTTTTAAGGGGCATTTCACTGTCAAGCAGAGTGCGGGCCTCGAATCCTCCGATGTCGGCATAGACAATCTGCTCTTTTCCCAACAGGGAGATGCGGCAGACGGATGCCTCAAATCCTTCCTCTGAATCATCTGCAAAGACGAAACTTTCCGCTCTGATTGAAAGGCGGGGATTTTTTCCCTCGAACGAAAGATTTTCAAAATTCAACGGCAGGGGAATTTCCACACCGGACGATAATTTGTAAACAGGATGATTTTTGTTCGTGTCCAAGGTGCCCTGGGGAAAAACGTTTATGGGAGGATTGCCGATGAAGTCCGCGACAAACTGCGAGTTGGGATTTTCGTAAAGCTCCTGGCATGTGCTGGTCTGGACAAGGGTTCCGTCTTTCATCAGCAGGATGCTGTCGGAAATGGACATGGCCTCTTCCTGATCGTGGGTCACGAAGATTGTTGTGACTCCTGTTTCCTGCTGTATGCGCCGGATTTCCTCCCGCATTTCAAGTCTGAGCCTTGCATCGAGGTTTGAAAGCGGTTCATCCATAAGCAGGAGACGGGGATTTTTTATGAGAGCCCTGGCAATTGCGACACGCTGCTGCTGTCCGCCTGAAAGCTCTCCGGGATAACGCTTGAGGAGTGTGTCCACGTGAACCAATGCCGCAATCTCTTCGGCCTTTTTTCTGCGTTCCACCCTGGGTACTTTCTGCACTTCAAGGGGAAACGCAATATTGTCAAGAACGGTAAGATGCGGATAAAGGGCATAATTTTGAAAAACCATGCCGATGTTCCTGCGGTCGGGAGGCAGTTTCGTGACATCTTCATCATCGAAAAGAATTTGTCCCGCAGTCGGTTCCACTATTCCGCAAAGCATATTCAGCAGGGTGGACTTCCCGCAGCCTGAAGGTCCCAGAAGACAAATCAAATGTCCGTCGGGAAGGGATGCGGAAAAATCATCCACGGCAACAGTGGCACCGTATTTTTTTGTCACATTCCTGAGCGTTATCTTCATGTTACTCCGTCAGTCGTTCAACGCTTTGTTGCAGTCACGCACCATTGCATCGACGGCTTCTTTTGCAGACATTTTTCCGTCAACCACATTGTTCAGATACTCAACCAGAATGTTGCGCACCTGTGAGCCGCCATGCACATTGGGGAAGGAGCCCGATGCATAAAGATTCGCCTGAACGGAAGGAAGGGCCGAGCCTGCCGGAAGATGAGAGATGTAGTCATTGTATGAGTCGAGCTTCTGTGTGGTTCCGTATGGAGAAAGAGCTGAGTTGGCACGTGCCCATTCGCAGTTTCTTTCGGGAGAGAGGAAGAACTTTGCAAATTCATAGGCTCCGCGGTCCACGTCGTCGGCACGCTTCAGAAAAATGGGTCCGCGGTTCCAGGCTGTGTAAAAGTCGATTCCGTTTGATGAGGCAATCCAAGGGGCAATTCCAAGCTCCTCGCCGTTGAGCATCTTCACGTACTGATCGTTCACGCATGAGCCTGAGAAGGAAGCTATGGTTCCGTTCGCCAGGTCTTCTGAGGAATATTTACCCACCGTGTTGAATTCGAACCAGCCCTTGTTGCAGCAGTCGGCATACCACTGGTAAATTTCCACGAGTTTGTCGGATCCGAAAAGAACCTTCTTGTTTGCCACATCGATGTATCCCAGATTATTCTGCATAATCAGTTCCTGGATGTTGTCAACAAGACCGTCCGAATGGAATGCGGCGATTCCCTTTTTCTCGTAGATTGTGCGGCCTATGTTCTCAAGTTCCTTCCAGTCCCTCGGAGGCACAAGTCCAAGCTCGTCAAACATAGTCTTATTATAGAAGAAAACCGGTCCGGTTGTGCAGCCCGGCAGATAGTAGATTCCACCGTCGGCAAAGCCCTTAACGTCGGTTTTCATTGATTCGGGGAGGGATTCAATCACGTCCTGCATAAGGGTGTCGCCCTTCTTCACGTCTTCCGCGATGTACTTTGCGATGTTTACGGCAAGTCCTTCCTTTGCATAATCAACTGCCGTAGAGCCGTAATTGAAGATGATGCTGGGTCCGACTCCGTTGGCGACTGCATTGTAAACGGTATCGGCAAATCCTGAATTGTCCTGGGCGAGAATCTTCACCACATAGCCGGTCTGAGACGCGTTGAACTCTTCGGCGGCTTTGTTGAGGTAGGCTTCCTGGGTTCCGTTGTAGCTGTGCCAGATTTCCACGGTGACGGGACCTTTGGATTTTTTTGCGCATCCGGTGAGCATAAGTCCGGCGGCAACCAATACACTTGCGATTTTTGTGATTTTTTTCATGTCACACTCCATAATATTTACCAGAGACCTGTCTTCACGAAGGATTCAGGCCCTGCAGTTTGAGTCTCCGATTTTTTAAAAACGGCTATGTCGTTCGTGTGACAAATTAATGATGGAGTTCATCATTGCGTTTTTATGCAGACACTATAGCATTTTCCGCAACTTTATGCAATCACATTGTACACCTGAAAACAGAATTCAGGACAGGGGCTTTTTACAGGCTCAAGATATTCCGCGCGGAGTGTCAATCCCGGAAATCACCTGTAAATCACATAGATGAAACTAATATGACAACTTATGTCATATTCCTCGTGCTATTATGTGTTCATACACAGGGGACGAAAAAACAATGCGCGTCCCGCAGGAAGTATTTTTATAGGAGAAATTATGGAATACGAAATCGTGGAATTAAACGAAAAATGGGTTTGCGGCGTCGCAGACAAAACCAACAACTCCTCGCCCGAAATGGGTGCAAAAATCGGTGCGCTTTGGCAGAAGCTGTATGGCACAATGGCACAGACAATGAAAGGCCGCGTAAACGGCAAGGCAGTCGGCTTGTACTGCGACTATGGAAAATCGCTTGAAGATGATTACACGGTTTTAGTTGGATGCGAAGTGGAATCTGAAAATGCCGCTAAGACCAACACCGCGGCAGAGGGGGGAAGCACGAGTGGCTCAGCGTACAGACACATTCCCGCCGGCCGCTACGCCAAGTTCACACTCAGGGGTGACGTTGTAAAAGCGGTGGGAGAGACCTGGAGGGAAATCTGGAACACTCCGTTGGAGCGGACATTTACCGGCGACTTTGAAGAATATCAGGAAGACTGCGATGGAAAGACCGGCACGATTTTCATTTACATTGCCGTGAAATAATCTCAGGGAGAAAACATAGGCTTTCCTTGGATTGCCTGCGGGGAGAGGCGGGACTATGAAATTATCTTGGACAGGTGAGACTCCTGTGCTATAATTGAGATATGACCAATACCGAAAATCTGTTTGAAATGGTTTATCTTTTGCTCGACAAAAAGAAGATGACTGCGCGGGAGTTTTCGGATCACTTCGGAGTTTCCGTGCGCACCGTTTACCGATGGGTGGATTCGCTCTGTGTGGCAGGCATTCCGATTTTTTCCACAAAGGGCTACGGCGGCGGCATTCAGATTGACGAGCATTATGCACTTGATAAAACAGTCCTTACAGAAGATGAAAAAATCAGTATTCTTGCGGCGGTGAATGCGTTCAAGGTTTTAAGTGGGAGCGGAAATGGTATTGCGGGAGAAGCCGGAGTTGAAAAAAAGGACGGTGCTTGCAATTCTCCAGAAAAAACAGCCGTGCAAAAAATCGCTTCACTTTCAAGTGCAAATACAAACTGGCTTGAAATTGATTTCGGCACCTGGAATCCTCTCGGCTCTTATGTGCGCACCGTCTTTAATGTCGCGAAATCTGCGGTCTTAAAAAAGCAGCAGCTCAAGTTTGATTATTATTCAAGCCGCGGTGAACACATGGAACGCACGATGCAGCCGTGGAAAATTGTCTTTCGCGGGCAGGCCTGGTATCTGTACGGTTGGTGCAATCTGAAAAATGAAGAGAGATATTTTAAGCTCAGCAGGATTCAGAATATTGTGAACACGGGGCGGCCGATTACAAAATCTGTGAAGGCTGCAGAATCTTCCGTACGCGGCTATGAACAAAAACTCGCACAGGATTTCAAACTGATTGAGTTAAAAGTAAAAGTTCCGAACGAAGAGACTTTCAGAATCATGGACGACTTCAGAGTGACGATAATCAAAAAAACAAAAAGATTTGTCACCCTCACTTTTCAGATGCCTGACGAATACTGGCTTGTTTCTTATATTTTGAGTTTCGGATCTAAAATAAAAGTGCTCGCTCCGGAGAAAATAAAAATCTCCGTCGAAAAAGAAATAGAGAGAATGTATAAAAATTCAAATTCTGCAGACAGAACATGCATCCATTACGACCGGGCAGTCAAAAAACTGAGGACACATATCTAAAACTGCACGAAGTAGACAATCAGGG
>DGXM01000104.1:4786-8782 GCA_002396325.1 Treponema sp. UBA4232 | reverse complement strand
GATTTCACAGTCTTCTATTATCCATCCCTTTGACCAATGCGGCCCTATCATTCCGTCCTGATATGCGGCGGGAGGTGCCCAGTTCGTTGCGGCCTTGTTGATATTGAATCCCGAAACGGTGATGTAGCTGATTCCGTTCTCCTCAGGCATAAAGCATCTTTGTCTTACGTTGATTTCGACTTTCTCTTTGTTCGGATCCTTTCCCTGAAAGTTACAGTAGAATACCGTGCGTCCGTCTTTCTGTTCCGCAAACCACTTCAGTTTCGAGGCTTCCGGTTCCCACGAGCATGCATAGACTTCTCCCTTTCTGCATTCTTCGACTGATGCCGCTTCGTAAAGCATTTTGTCATTTAGATAAACAGCACCTGTGTGTTTCGACCTTCCCGCAAAATACCAGTCACCGTAAACGTATGTTGTGTAAGGGTTGTATCCGTTGAAGATTCCGTTGTCAACGCTTGCAGTCCAGATGCTTCCGTCCTGCTTCCACCCCGTAAGAAGTTCCGCACCTGTGATGACGGCTCCCAAAGGCTCCGTGCTGCGGTAAACAATCCTTGCATCGTCTGTACCAGCATTTCTGGGAGCCACGTATTCCCTGTACACTCCCGGAGAGACTAGCACCTCATCGCCTGCCACGGCAATCTGAGCCGCACTGTTGATTGACTTGAAAGGCATCTCCTTGCTTCCGTTTCCGTCACGGCCTGCGTTGATGTCCACATAAATCTTCATTTTTCCCCCTTCTGCGAAAGTCTTTCAAGGACACGCATGCCTCTATGATAACACGGGTTCGGCGAAAAAAACATAGGAAAATATGTGTATGAAATCAGCCCCCGCTGTCTGCATTCAACTCAAGTTTTTTTCAGACAACCAGCATCGCCAAAAATCAAATCCATTTTCCCGTGACACTTTCTTTGTTATGTCTTACCTCATCGACGGTTCCCTTTGCGACTATCCGACCTCCGTGAACACCGCCGCCCGGCCCCATGTCAACAATCCAGTCGGCAGCACGGATTACATCAAGGTCGTGTTCAATCACAATCACTGTCGCTCCATTTGCGGTAAGCCTCCTGAAGACATTCAGCAAAGTCTGCACATCCAGCGGATGAAGTCCGATTGTCGGCTCATCGAAAACAAAAACGGTGTCCTCCTGACCTTTCCCCATTTCACTTGCAAGCTTCAACCTTTGCGCTTCTCCACCGGAAAGACTCGGCGTTTCTTCTCCAAGCGTAAGGTATCCGAGTCCCAAATCGTTGAGCACTTCAAGGCGTTTTTTTACAACGGGAAGATCCGCACATGAATCCAATGCCTTTTCAATGCTCATATCCATCAATTCAGGAAGCGAATAAGCCCCGGCTGATTTTTTTGAAACACGTTTAATCAGGTAGGCTTCTTTTGCATATCTTGAACCGCGGCACTCGGGGCATGGAATGTCCACATCAGGCAAAAACTGAACGTCAAGGCTTATCTCTCCGGTTCCGTCACATACAGGGCATCGGAGATTTCCTGTGTTGTAAGAAAAGTCGCCTGCTTTTTTACCGCGTGCTTTTGCATCCGAAGTACGGGCGTAAATCTTGCGAAGTTCGTCGTGAATGTCTGCGTATGTCGCAACCGTTGACCTGACGTTGATTCCAATCGGAGTCGCATCAATCAATTTGACACGATTGATTCCTTCTGCCGAAATCTTTTTTATGTGGGAAGGAAGTTTTGTCCCTGAAGTCATTGCTTCAAGAGCGGGAATCAGGCTTTCGAGAATCATCGTTGTTTTTCCGCTTCCGCTCACACCTGTCACGACCGTAAGTTTTCCCTTTGGAAAATCCACGCTTAATGGCTGCACCGTGTGAATTACGGAAGTTTCAAGATGAATGTCGCAGAGATTTTTTTCCATGAGATAGAAAAGCCCCTTACGCCATTGGACCTCACCGCTTTTTGCATAACCAGATTTTTCATAGAGTCTGACGGCCTGCGGATTCTTGCTGAACACATCAAGACGGATGTTTTTTGCACCCAGCTTCCTGGCTTCGGCTTCCGCATGATTCAAAGCGATCCCTGCAATTCCCATATTCTGGAAATCAGGATGAACTGTAAGACGATGAAGTATCAGAAACTTTCCTTCATTAAACTTCCATTTTCCCCTGCCGTATTCTTCATCGCAATATTTGTTCAGGGTGAAAATCACTGCAATCGCAGAATTTACTTCGCCTGCAAAAAGCGTTCCGTCAAGAATATCCTGTTCAACATCATTTTCCGTGGGATAGAGTTCGTCCCACTGATCGATTTTATTTTCTTTCAGTTTTTGAACCGCGGCTTTTAAAAGTGAAACAATTTCCCCAACGTCGGATTTTTCTGCCTTTCGGAAATTGACGTCAGACGATGAAAAAAGAATTTCTTTTCTCTTGGATTTCAACCCTTCATCCGAATTTCCTGCACCCACATGAACATAATCCTTCTTCAAAAAAGGTCCTATTCTGCTCACAGGATTTTCTTCTATCTGAGGAACCGTTCCTTCCGCAATTACCGTACCACCGTTTTCTCCGGCACCAGGTCCCATCTCCACAATCCAATCCGCATGAGAAAGAATCTGAGTGTCGTGGTCAACAAGAATCACGGAATTCCCGTCGGAAATCAAATCGTCCATCACACCGGAAACGCCCTCTATGTTCGAAGGATGAAGCCCGATTGTCGGCTCGTCCAGCACATAAAGCACGCCTGTTGTTCTGTTGCGCACCGCCCGTGCAAGCTGCATCCTCTGTCTTTCTCCCGTTGAAAGTGTTGAAGCCTCGCGGTCGAGCGTGATATACGAAAGCCCCAAATCCATAAGACGCTTTGCTGAATGAAGGAATGACTCGCATATGCTTTCTGCCATCGGTCTCATTTTTTTTGGAAGAGATGACGGAACCCCGCACACCCATTCAACCGCATCGGAAAGAGTCAGTTTGCAGACATCCGCCAAAGAAATTCCTCTAAGACGCGGAGCACGGGCAGCATCGGAAAGACGCGTTCCACCACATTCACGGCAAGGGGCAGTCTTCAAAAATCTTTCCACGCGTTTCATTCCCTTTTCATCTTTCACATGGGAAAGCGCATTTTCCACGGTGTACACTGCGTTGAAATAAGTGAAGTCCATTTCACCCGCGGTATTTGTTTTTTCATTGTGATAAAGAAGATGATATTTTTTCGCCTCGCCATGGAATACCAAATCCTTTTCTCTTTTCGTAAGCTTCTTGAACGGAACATCTGTCCGCACGCCAAGTTTGTCCCGGGCAATGTCTTTCATAAGCGACCACATCAAAGTCTGCCAGGGAGCAACCGCGCCTTCGTCTATTGTAAGAGAATCATCGGGGACAAGCGTGGACTCGTCAACTTCGCGCACCGTACCTGTTCCATCGCAGTATTTGCACGCCCCGCTTGAATTAAAGGCAAGATCCTCAGCACCGGGAGCAAAAAAGCGGGAGCCGCATTCAGGACACACCAGCTCCTGTTCCGCCGCAACCGCAAGAGACGGTTCCACATAATGACCGTTCGGGCACCGGTGGCTTGCAAGCCGTGAAAACATAAGACGCAGGCTGTTGAGCAATTCGGTACCAGTTCCGAAAGTGCTGCGGATTCCGGGAACAGAAGGCCGCTGATGAAGAGCCAGGGATGCCGGGACATAAAGAACTTCGTCAACAGAAGCCTTTGCCGCCTGAGTCATTCTCCGTCTTGTGTAGGTCGAAAGGGATTCAAGATAGCGTCTGGAGCCCTCCGCATAAAGAACTCCCAATGCAAGCGAAGATTTGCCCGAGCCTGACACACCGGCAATTCCAACGATTTTATGGAGAGGAATATCAACATCAATATTTTTCAAGTTGTGGACTTTCGCCCCTCTGATTTGAATGTGAGTGGGACGGTCTGAGCGATTGTCATTCATATGATGATTGTATCACTTATTGAAAATCTTGTCCTCTCTTATTCAAGCGGGAAGTATTTTTCATAAGAGGCAATCACCAACACTCGACGCAG
>DGXM01000104.1:0-4673 GCA_002396325.1 Treponema sp. UBA4232 | reverse complement strand
CGACGCAGAGCGTCGGGGTATTGAACCCTCCGCACGAATAAAACTTTTCTTCGCTTATCTGAAAAAAAATCTCCCCGCCGCAGCCTGATTTTTCAATGAAAACTGCGGTGGGGCGTTTGTTTTGTCAAACGTTGTTCGTTTTTAATTTGAAAGAAGTGCAGTTCCCAGACTCTGAGGCTTCATGTAACCCGTTCCAGTTTCGTCAAACCAGTTGAGGGTTCCTTTGCGTGAGCCTGATTTATCCGCATCGTTTATCTGCAAATCAAGACCGATGGCCGTGCCTGCGGCGGGCTTTATGTCAGTCCACTTGAATGACGCTTCTATTGCATAACCGTTTGATGTAATCTTGGCGGCACTCTTCATGTTTGAGGCTGTGCATTTTGTTCCGTTGAATGAAAGACGATTGTTGAAGCTGATTCTGTACTGTTTGTCGTCAGCCTCGTAGGTTTCTGTCTTGGCATTATTTTCATCGATGAACACTTCGAGTGAATCCTGCTGGTATTCCTCTTTGTTTGCATCATTCAAAACAGCATCGGTCACTTCGGCGTACACATACAGATTTTCAGAATCCCACAAAAGCTTGGCCTTTGCGGAAACCGAGGCATTGAGCAGAATCGTCAGCGGCACATAGTCCGTTTTGCCCCATGCGGAATCCATCTGTCCGTCAACAGTTACGGTGCCCTTCGGGATTGTCATGAACGGCTTTACATATCCTTCGGCAGTGAAGATGTCGCTCATGGCAAAAGAGCCCTTTGAACCGCTCACTTTGATGTCGAGAATCTTCACCTGTCCGCAGGCGGGATTCTGAGCCGGAACAGTCGCCTTGACGGTGTATCCGTCCTTTGTTTCGGTAAAGTCATTTTTGCTCACTGAAACCTGCTGCTTGTCTGCAACAAAAGTCAGGGAATCTATACCGGCCTTGTTTTTCGTCTTTACATCAGCATCGAATGTGATTCCCTTGTTGTTCCATACCGTCTTGAAGCTGACTGCCGTTCCGTTTTTTTCGAATGAATAGGATTCGGCATTTGAAAGGCTTCCATCTTCCGACTGAAGAATCACAACCTTCTGAGTGTAGGGAGCAAGTTTTGACGGATCAACGAAAGCATAGTATGCGGGTTTTGCCTTGAAATTGTCGTCGAACAAAAGCGGACGCTGCCTTGTGCTTCCGTCTGCTCCGCCTCCCACGTTTGATGAACTCTGAAGCCATGAATATTTGTCAACGCTTCCCCAGAACACGATTCCTCCGATGTTGATGCCGGGTTCCTTGTTCAGTGCGATGAGTTTTTCATACAAATCCTTGTAGCGGTAGGCACATTTCGTGTCATCCTTCACGCCCTTCATATCAAGCTCTGTAAGCATCACTTTTCCGACAACGGCACAATAAGCGCGGACCGCATCCTCGAACTGACTAATTGAAGGAGACACCATGTCGTAATGTCCCTGCATACCCATTCCGCTGATTCTTGTTCCTTCGGCAGACTTCACGGCCTTGAGCAGCTCAACGATACCCTGGCACTTTTTCGGACTGCATTCATTGTAGTCATTGTAATACAGTTCCAAGGAAGCGGGAGCATATTTGTTTGCAAATCTGAATGCGTTTATAATGAATTCGTTGCTCTTGTATACTCTCCACCAGCTTGATTTTGAACCGTGCGTAGAATCCGTAAGAGAATCGTTTCCGGCCTCGGTGTCCGTCCGGTATGTTCCGGTTGCGTCGCTTATGGCTTCATTCACGACATCCCATGCATAGAAAAGGCTTCCGTATTTCTTTCCGGTCTCCGTAGCGGGATTCGTGTAGTAATCCATCATCTCTTTGATGTACCATTCAAGGCGGATATTCATCTCGTCCTTTGAGACATAGGGTTTGGAAGCAACATAATCTTTATGGAAGAACCATTCAGGAGCCTGGGAATGCCAGACAAGAACGTGACCGCGAACCTTTATCTGATTTCCCCTGTTCTGCCTGTTCATTTCAAGAATCTTGTCGAGAATCGCATCAGCACGTGAATGGTCCAGAACAGGAACCACAATTTCCTGACCGTTCAAAACGGCTTTCGTGAGACCAGGGTTTGTGCGGTTTCCGTCGTGGTAGCCCATCATGCAGTCGAGCTTGAGTTCGTTTCCAAGCGTAACGGCATTGAAATGCTTTCCCATCAAATCCATGTAAAGCTGGTCGCTTGCCTCGCCGGTTGTGACGGCTGTACCTGCAATGACATTTTTTCCTATTCCGTTTCTGGACGCAACAATGTCCTTGAATGACGGAATGTCTTTCTCTATTGATTTCTTCTGTCCGGCAGCCTCTTCAATCCTGAAATCATCAAGATAATAAGTCATGCCTTCCGTACCGACGAACTGGAACTGCACCTGATCCTTCACATCATCAAGCACAAATGATCCTGTGTATTTCTTCCATTCTGAGCCAAGCTGAGATTCCGGGAATCCCTGCGTTGAACATACTGCGGACCAGTCGGATGCCGCACCGTTTACATTGAGCTTCAGTGTTCCGGGTGTGTCTGATTTTGCCCAGTATGTATACACGTATTTTGTTCCGCTGCTCAGTGCCGCCGCAATGTTGGAATGGCAGATTTGAATCTGAGACGCTTCCCCGCTGGAGATGGCCTTTGCGTAATAGGCACCGCAGGAAGGCGAAGGACTTTCCGATTCACCGTAAGCAATCCGTTTCAGTTTTGCAGGTGACCAGGATGCATCGTTCCACCAGTAAAGATTTCCGTTTCCATCGGCACCTTCAAAATTGTCGTTGAATTCACTGATGAGACTTGAGGCAATCTCAGGAACCGCACCGTCTTTGGAATTTGTCCCGGAAGCACTCTGGCATCCCGTCATTCCACACAACAAGGACACACCGAAGAGTCCAAGAAACACCCTGTTTTTTTTCATTTTTCCCCCTTAAGTTTTTTTTCTTTGCATAGAAAATATTCCATCACAATCAATATGATGAAAGCCAAGCCTTACTTAAAGGATAGCACCTATCTTTTCAAATGTTAATAACGGAACAGTGAAAAAAGTATTAGGTAATATTTCTTAATTTTTCAATTTCAGGGTGAAAAACCGTCTCTTGAAAGCAAAAAAATCACAAATCCCTTCTGTAAAAAAACACTTTGTACGGTTCTCCCGGTCTGCTGTACAAATCGTAAACGCTTTCCTCCACCAGCTCAAAACCGTGGGCCGGATAATATTCCCAGTCGCACTCCACATCCGTCCAGAGAAAAAGCCTTTTATATCCGCAGTCTTTGGCATGCCGCAAAAACTCATTCAAAACGGCTTTTCCGCAGCCTTTGATTCTGCTCACGAAAAGCGAAAGCTGAATATCGGTCTCCGTCATGTGGGACTGAAGCCTTGCATCATTGGTCTCTATATACTCCACGCAGTTATTGAACCAGTAAATGTCGTTGTCTGAAAAATCACCGCTTTTTATCACACCGTCAAGCCAGGAGCGGGCAGTGTTCTTTTCACCTTTGGTTGTTCCGAAAGCCGCACTGCAAAAACCGCGTTCATCCTCCATCTGAAACCTGAAATCATTTTCAAAAATATTGCAGCGCAAAATCAGCTCGGCGTAAAGGCGTGCATATTCCGTCCTCATTGAAGGATCGGTCCACATCGGCTGAACCACGCTTAAAATTCCCGGTATGTTTTTGAAATCGAATTTTGATATATTGTTTTGTGAGTCCATTTTTCCTCTGCATCCTTTAACGCAATCATTTTCGCGCTTTCTAAAATTATTTCCTGCTTTTCAGAATCCCAGCGAATCGTTCACCAAAATCACGTGTATTCTTCCGGGGTGGCGTGAGTAACGCGTAATCATAAACTGGCAGCAGATTGTGTCGGGGCTTTTGCAGTCCATACAGGCTCCCGTTTTTGAACAGGGTGTATTCAAACCGAATCTCTGCGCATTGACCGGGGCCGCCTCGTTTCTTGCACGCTTCATCGCAGTGTCCACGTCGGGAGTGATTTTGTTCATCCCGACAATCAGAATCACTTTCTTCGGACCGAACGCCAAGGCTGAAACCCTGTTCGAATTTCCGTCGATGTTCACAAGAACTCCGTCTTCGGTAACCGCATTCGCACTGCAAAGATAAACATCGGCATCGTATGCCCTGAGAGCCGCCGCACGGGGATCCTCCGCATCAGGTCCTCGGTTGTCCCTGTCCGTAAATCGGTAATTTCCTTCTGCCAGTGCCGCCGAAAGACCAATCTCCTTCACGCTCATCGAGCCGCCCTTTGAAACCGCCGACCCTTCCGGTATCATCGAAAGTGCCATTTGCAGGGCCTCTTCCTTTGAACGTGCATAATACCCCGCCATTCCCCGGGATTCCAGTCCTTTGATAACCTTCTGTGCAAGCATACCGTTCCGCTTGATTCTGTTTTCATCCATCGCCACATGAAACTCCTTGGAAGAAATTATAACACAAATGCATACTGTATGGAAGAAACCTGTTCTCCGTTTTTCAGAAAATCATCCCCGCCCGGAAGTGCTGTCGATTTGCAAACAGAAGGATTGCTCAGGAATACGAATGAAAACGGAATTCATCTGGAGGCATTTTTTGCTCCCGCAAAAAACCAGGCTTTCCGGGGTTCCGGCCTTCGCCTCCATTCCGGCCCGTGTCCCACAGACCGGAACGCTCCGCGCCCCTCCAATCCTTTGCCCGTCTCTG
>DGXM01000022.1:23873-24985 GCA_002396325.1 Treponema sp. UBA4232 | reverse complement strand
AAAGGCAAAGGTTGTAATCATCGCAACCGGTGGTGCAGGACGAATGCACTATCAGGGCTTCCCAACTTCAAACCACTACGGTGCCACTGCAGACGGTCTTGTTCTCGCATACAGGGCAGGAGCAAAACTTCTGTACCAGGACAGTCTCCAGTACCACCCCACAGGAGCCGCCTACCCTACTCAGATTCTGGGAAAACTTGTTACGGAAAAAGTCCGCTCACTGGGAGCCAAGCTCATCAACAAGGACGGAGAAGTATACATCCATCCGCTTGAAACACGCGATGTGAACGCTTCCGGCATCATCCGTGAGGTGAAGAACGGACGCGGCGTAAAGAACGATGTTCAGGATGCAGTCTGGCTCGACACACCAATGATTGACATGATTCACGGCGAGGGCACAATCTTGAAGAGAATCCCTGCCATGTACAACATGTTCATCAAGTACGGAATTGACATCAGAAAGGAACCGATTCTGGTCTACCCGACACTCCACTATCAGAACGGTGGTGTTGAAATCAACAAGACATGCCACTCAAGCGTTGCAAATCTTCTGGTCGCAGGAGAGGCATCGGGTGGTGTTCACGGAACAAACCGTCTGATGGGTAACTCCCTTCTTGACGTTGTGGTATTCGGACGCGAAGCGGGAATCGAAGCAGGAAAGATGTTCAAGAACATTTCTCTTACAGACACCTCAAAGCTCAGCCTCCAGCACGTGAAGGACTTCGAGAAAGAGATGGCGGAAGCCGGAATCAAGACCGACAAGGTTTCTCCAAAACTTCTCCCGACCTACACCCACGGAAACCCTGAGTTCGAAAAGAAGATTCCAGGAGCCAGCCGCTAAAAAGATTTTTAGCTATGTGAGTTTCAGTTTAGTCGCAAAGTCGCCTGTTTTTTACTTCAAAAAAAACGCTGAAACTCACAGGTTTGGAATCCGCAATTTTATACTTCTTCAGCGTGGTTTCTGATTGTCAGAAATTCAATCGCTTTGATTTTACCCCCTGTTGGTTTATTCCAGCAGGGATTTTTCAAATCCTGACAAATGTTCCCATTTTCTATATAATAGAATCGAAAGGCAAAACCAGAATCAAAAAATCACCAACACTCGACGCAGA
>DGXM01000022.1:0-23745 GCA_002396325.1 Treponema sp. UBA4232 | reverse complement strand
TTGAACCCTCCGCACGAATAAAAACATACGGCAAGCAGACCGCATTGCAGAATTCTGAATTGAGTCGATAAATCAATCCGCAAAAGCGAGGCATCATTTTACAAATACAAAAAAGAAAATCAACTTCCAATATATTCAAGGCACATCATCGTAAGATCGTCAAACTGCTCGGCATCCTTCACAAAACCGTCAACAGAAGAACGCACGTTTGCAAGAATATTTTCAGTAGTAGCCGAAACATTTTGATTCAGTGCCTCAACCATTCTGTCGGTGCCGTACATTTCCTGCGATGATGCCGTGGCTTCAGGAACTCCATCAGTATACACAAAGACTTTCGATCCCTTTTTCAATTGAATCACATAATCCTTGTATTTCATGCCCGCCATTCCACCGACCACAAGCCCGTGAGGATCATGGAGCAATTCGAAATTCTTTCCCGCCTCGCTGACAGCAGGATATTCGTGACCGGCATTCGCACAGGTAAGTTTTCCAGTGGAAATTTCAAGAATCCCCAGCCACACGGTGACAAACATATTTTCCCTGTTGTTCGAGCAGATTATTTCATTCGTCTTTTCCAAAATTTTCGCAGGAGATTTTTCAGCGAGAGCATTGTTTCCAAGGATGATTTTTGATGCCATCATAAAGAGAGCGGCGGGAACACCTTTTCCAGAAACATCCGCCATCACCAAATAAAGGTGATCATCGTCAATTAAAAAATAGTCGTAGAAATCACCGCCTACTTCGCGGGCAGGATTCATCTTTGCGTATATGTCGAACTCTGGACGGTCAGGAAATGCAGGATAAATATTGGGAAGCATATCTACCTGTATCCTGTTTGCAAGGGCAAGTTCTGTTCCGATCCGCTCTTTTTCGGCTGTCACTTTCGTGAGGTTTTTTTCATATTCCGAAAGATCCTTTTCCATATCTTCCATTATAAGACCAAGATTTTCCACTTCATCTCCAGTCCGAATGTTGAGAGAAGAAAAGTGCTCTGTTAAAGTCTTTCCGTTCTTTTTATCATCAACATATTTTTGAGCTGCAGAGGCAATTAAATTTATTGGAGTCACCACATATTTTTTCATCCGCTTTGCAGACACAATACCGACGATATTTACGAGCAGCAGCATTGCAATCAGATATTGAAAAAGGAAATTTTTCATTCCCTCCCGCACATTAAGCAAAGAGATGTCGGATAAAACAAAAGAGACGATTTCTCCCGATTTATTTTTCACCGGAACACCGCTGGTGCAAATCCACCCCCATTTTTCAGTCTTCTCAATATCGTATAGCATGGAACTTCCGTCCCACGAAAAAAAAGCATCAATGGCCTTTTTATCAGTTTTTTCCCAGTCACACGGAAGACAAATGTTTTCGGTCTCATCAGGGTCGGCAATATAAACGATGGAAGAAGATTCCCTGTCATACATTGCAAGATAAATTGCCTGGACATTGCTTGAGCTGAGAAAGTCGGAAAGAACCGAACAAATCAGTTTGTAATCATCACGCTGTGTAAAATACGAAAAACGTTTTTTATATGCCTCGCTTCCAACTTCATTCAATTCAGCTTCACTTTGATTTTTATAGGCCTGCATCACTTCGTTTGAAAGAGACTCAACATCAACAACTTTTTTCAAAATACAGGCCGCTGAGTTCGAAAGATTGAAGGACTCGGAGATGTAGCTCCGCAACAGAGCATAAGTGTAAAGTCCAAGACCGATTGCAAGGGACACAACACCCAGAACTATGGCACCAAGCAGAGTGGAATGGAAAACACGGGCTGACAAAGAATGATGCCGCTTCTCAACATCATTCATTTCCCTAACAGTCTTTTCCGACATTGAAATCCTCCATATCATCTAATTTTACATTAAAAATATTGCAAGGTCAAGAAAAAAAGTCCGGGCACCAGAGGCGAAGGCTTACCGGGGATTAATAAGCCGCTTGTTTATATTGACATTTAGACGGATTCCATATTTAATAATTGAAGAGGGGATATCCGAAACTTCAAATCGTTTGTATATGAAAAAACTGACACCTGCGGAACTTACACAAAGCGTCTGACAATTTACAGCGAGAGAAAAGTTTACAAAGTGTTTGATGTGTATTTCAAATACAAAAAGCGGATGCAGATATGGGAGAACGCAATTCACAGACAAAGGCGATTATACTCAGTGTAAAGGCGCAGGGAGAAAACAACAGAAGCGTCACGGCTCTTTCTCCAGATCTGGGGATTTTTTATGCCACTGTTTACGGCGGCCCGAAAAGCAAACTGCGTTCCCTTGCACAGCAGTTCAATTCCGGCACAGCATACATTTATACGGATGAATCAAAGAGAAGCAGAAAGCTTTCCGACTTCGATGCTGAAAACGTGCATCCAACTCTCAGAACAAATCTTTACAAAATGTGGGCCGCAAATCTTGGCGCGGAACTTGTGATGAAAACAAAATGCGCGGGAGACGACAAAACCTCTTTCCTTCTTTTGAAATCTTTCATCGACGGAATCGATGCCTGTGATGAAGCAGGTGCGAGACTTGGCACAATCAGATTTTTGTGGCGCTACCTTAGACTGCTCGGAGTTCAACCAGAGATTCACGAATGTTCAGGATGCGGATCAGAGCTTTTGATTCAAAAAAATCCCATATACTACGTGCCTTTTCAATCTGCATTTTTTTGTGCCGACTGTTCTTCAACTTTTTCCGATGCACCAGACACAATCCAGGTTACGAGCGGAGGACTTAAATATCTTGCCGCAATAAATGAACTGCGCCCCGGTGAAGTAAGGGCAATGAAAATAGAAAAGAACGATGCCTATGCAATCAAAAGACTTGTTTATTTTATGATTGAACAGGCAGCCGGAAGTAAACTGAACGCTCTTGAAAGCGGAGCAGGAATTCTTTAGTCAATCGTGATAACGAGCGGTTATCTTGGCCAGCGTTTGAATGTAAAATCAGTGGTGAAAAAATCAGGATTCACCGCTTCTGAATTGAGACGGATTTCCCAATGCAGATGAGGTCCTGTTGCAAGTCCCGTGGAACCGCTGAGACCTATAAGCTCCCCTGCTTCGACCATATCTCCCGCTTCGACTTTCATTTCACGCAGATGATAGTAAAGACTGTACAGACCGGGAAGATGCTCAATCACGATGCTCCAGCCGGTTGAATTGCGCCATTCCGCAAGCACGACTTTTCCCTTTGCGCAGGAATAAACATCAGTGCCTTCGGGGGAACGGTAATCGAGGCCTAAGTGGAGACTTGTGGAAGAGCCTCCTGTGGAATAGGTGAAAGTTCTTCGGTCTGCAAAAAAAGATGTGCGGTACAGAGATTTGCTCGGAGGAACGAACGCGTCGATTTCGTAAACAGCAGTTGTGTCGCAGGTTGCCAAAATCGCATTGAGTTTTTCAATCTGCCTCATACGTTCTTTCGAATCATCTGTCTTGATGCTTGTGTTACTCGGCGACAACGGAATTATTTCGCTTATGAAATTCTTTTGGAGCAAAAGGCATGGAAGAAAAAAATCTTCGGAATAATCATCCACAGAGATTTTCACTTTTATGGAATATCCGTCTCCAGATTTCCACCAGGTTGAAAGAGGAATACCAGAAAGCATCTCGCAGTATCCTTCTTCCGTGTGGATGAAATAAAAATCAGAATGACGGAGAGCTTTTTCGCCAAGATAGAAATCCATGCCGGCTTTAATCTTCACATTATTCCCAGAGTCCGCTTGAACCGGAATTTTCAGTTCCATTTTTACAAAAACCGCATCTCCGGGATAAACGGAATCATTGTAATAAAGAACCGCAGTGTGTCCTCCCACAGAAAAATCCACGCGCTTTGCAAAAGCCGGAATTGTGCAGAAAGCGAAAAACGAGAGAACAAAAAAACGAGACAAAATATTTTTAAAGACTTTTTTCAATTTACACTCCTGATATTGTGTCGTTTGAGTTCTGCCATACCAAATGACCTTAGACCGGCAGATTATTCCTCTTCAGACGCCTCATTTAACTGCCGCACTTTTTTTCATATCAATAAGAACAATCTGCGGTGTTTCCATGCCGTTGAAAATATTTCTTTCCACATGGAAAAGAATATCCAAATCGTCCCCGACTTCAAAGTCGCGGTGCAGACGGTCTCCCTCGCCCCAAAAGAGACAGGGCCACTTGTATTTTCCCACACTGACAATGACTTTCAGATGACGCTTTTCTGATTTTCCCATCACGATTGCATCGACAGACGGCACATTTTTTGCCATGAAAAGCAGCTGCTCGTTTTCCTCACCGAAAGGCTCAAACAAATCCTCAATTTCAAGAAGATGAGGAGTAAGAAATGCAGGAGGAATTTCTGCGTCAATATCAAATGTGTCGCTGCTTGATTCCTCCAAAGTGATTTTTTCAGAAAGCTCCACAAGACGGGTTTTGAACTCTTCAAGACGGGCTCTTTCGAAACTGAAACCTGCGGCGGCATTGTGACCTCCGTGATTCAAAAACATATCTCCCATCTGATCAAGAAAAGCGGTGGCACTGAATCCGCGGCAGCTCCTCATTGAGCCGATTGCCGTATCGTCAACAAAAGTGACTGCCATTGAAGGCACATTGTATGCTGAGACAAGACGGCCTGCAAGTATTCCGCTCACACCACGGTTTATGCGCTCGTCAATTACAACGCAAAGATTGTTATGGTGTTTTTCAAGAGATGCCGAAGCCTGAATTGCACCGTATTCCCAGGCATCTGCTGAAAGCTGTTTTCTCTGGATGTTCAAATCCAAAATCGTCTGGGCCACCTGCTCCCGGTGGGCACTGTCTTTTGTGATGAACAATTCTGCGGCAAGTTCCGGGTGTCCGAGTCTTCCAGCCGCATTCAAATGGGAAACAATCACCCAACTCAAATCTATGGAAGTGACCCGTTTTCCCAAAAGATTCACTTTCGACATAATCTCCAAAAGTCCCGGTCTGATTTTTTTTGCATTGATTAAAGAAAGAGCCCTGTTCACAAATATGCGGTTTTCATCTCTCATCGGCATTATGTCTGCAAGGGCCGCAAGAGCCACCAACTGCAGGTCGGCATCTTCCTGTTTTGCGTCTTCCGGGAATTGAATCTTCTGGCACTCCTGCACATAAGTCACGTAGATGTTATAGAATCCCCCGATTTCTGTGGAAGGATGATCGCCGTATTTTGCAATCTTGGACATATCCTTGATTTTGCTCAACGGAAGATTTCCCATCCTCGGGATTATCTTTGCAACCTCCGGCCTTATGTCAAGCATATTGAATTGAGTGCCGTTTCCGAATGCCTGTGCAAGCAAAGACTCCACGTGCGGAACATCCCATGCAAGAATCTGCTGCCCTTGAAGATAAGAAGGCAGTTTCGTGTGCATAATGTCTGTCCCGCCAGGAACTACAAGTTCAGTCATTCTGCTTACGGGCACGAGGTTTCTGAGCTTCACACAGTCGATTGAAATGCCCTCCTGAATTTTCTGTGCATTCAAGAGACAGACTTCCTGTTTGTACCACGGACTTTTGCTGAAGCGGATTGCAGATACCGTTTTGAAAACAACCGCACAACCGGAGATGTCGTGAAAAGGATAGCCTGAATCTTCAATCTTCGGGTCGAGTATGACTGCAGGTGACGGAAGTTCTGACGGAGGATTATGGTGATCCAAGACAATCACATCCATTCCGAGAGAGCCGGCGTGTGCAATTTCAGCATTGTTTGAAATACCGCAGTCCACTGTGATTATGAGCGAGCCGTAATCCTTTGCAAAATCGTCAACAGCCGCCATCGAAAGACCATAGCCGTCATCGCCCGACGGGAGCCTGTATGTGACATCTATTCCAAGAGACGAAAGACAGTCGTAAAGAACCGTAGTTGCGGTCACACCATCAACATCGCGGTCTCCGAAAATCAGCACCTTTTCTTTTTCTTCCTGAGCCTGAAGGATGCGGTCGACAACATCTTCCATTGCTGCAAACGAAAAAGGACTATGCTGAAATCTCATGTCTTTTTCCATATAATAGAGGAGCTGCTTTCCTTCGGTGATTCCTCTGCGCACAAAAATGCTGGCGGTAAGAGGGTCGAGCTTGTATTTTGAAACCAGCCGCTCAACGTCGTTTTTTGAGATTTGTTTTTTGTTCCACTTAGCCACTATTTTATTTCCTTTACGATTAGTTTACTTTTTTCAATCGGGGAGTCGCTGTAGGAAAGCGCATTCTGCAAAGATGCGGTTCCAGTCACGAGGGAGGAAGCGTCTTTTGCGTACACATCCATAATCTTCTCACCCTGTTTTACGAAATCACCCTGGCGTTTTGCGAAGATGATTCCTGAATCGGCGTCAACTTTGTCTGTTGTTTTATTGCGTCCGACACCGAGATTTATGCATGCGATTCCTGTTTTGTATGCGTCAACCTGAATGTATCCGTCGCGGGAGGCCTTGAGTTCCATGTGGAATTTCGACCTGCGCTTGCCCTGCTCCGAAAGAAGACGGTCCGGGTCTCCGCCTTGGTCCTTTATGTTGCAGAGAAAATGCTCCATTGCTTTTCCTGATTCAACTGAGTCCCGGCACATTTTTTCGCCCTGCTCCACTGTTTCAGCTTTTCCGGCAAGCACAACCATACGGCTTGCGAGGGCATAGACCAGTTCCATAACATCTTCCGGGCCTTTCCCCTGAAGACATTCAAGAGTTTCCTCAAGCTCAAGATAATTTCCGGTTTTGAATCCAAGCGGTGAATCCATATTTGTCAAAAGCGCAACAGCTTTTTTGCCCATTGCCTGTGAAGTGCGCACAAGGAAAGTCGCAAGCTGCTCCGCGTCGTCGAGTTTTTTCATAAATGCACCGAGTCCGAATTTCACATCGAAGACAAGTGCATCGGAACCTTCCGCGACTTTTTTTGAAAGAATGGAACTTGTAATCAGGGGGATGCTTTCAACCGTGGCCGTGACATCTCGGAGAGCATACATTTTTCTGTCGGCCGGTGCGATTCTTTCAGTCTGCCCCATCATGGCATATCCGTTTTTGGAAATGAGTTTTGCAAACTCTTCGGGTGTCAGCGCAACATTGTATCCGGGCACAGACTCAAGTTTGTCAAGAGTTCCGCCTGTGTGCCCCAATCCTCTTCCGCTCATCATCGGCACCTGCACACCCAAAGACGCAACTATGGGGGCAAGTGGAAGCGAGATTTTGTCTCCAACGCCGCCGGTTGAATGTTTGTCTACAAAGGGGCCTTCAAGACCGGGGATTTTATATGAACGCAGATCGATTACATCGCCTGAATGAAGCATTGCGGAAGTGAGAAAGCCGGTTTCCTCGAATGTCATGCTGTTGAAATAAACCGCCATCATAAAGGCAGACATCTGATAGTCGGGAATGGAACCGTCTGTATAGCCGTTTACAAGAAACTCAATTTCCTCGCTGGAAAGTGCCTGTCCGGGAATATTGCCTGTGCCTCTTTTTTTTACGATTATGTCAGCAGCCCTCATTCAAGTCTCCTTAGAAAAAAATCAAAACAGGGGTCTCTAAAAAATCGCTGCAAAATGATATTTCAGAGATACCCGATACTTCATTTCCAATATACACTATTTTGAGGATTTTGACTATATATAGGGTATTTCTAAAAACTGAAGTTTTTAGAGGTTCCCTATAGGGCATCTCAAAAATCAATCCTGGAATTTGCCGCTGACCGGCTGGTAGATTGAGCGGCCGGAAAGAGTGATTCTTCCGTTTTGTTCTGTAACCACACCGAGGATTCTGATGGGTCTGTCGGGATTTACGGGAGAGAAATTTTCAGGAGTGAAGATTACAGGCACAATGTCGTCAACGTGTTTTCCTTCGTGGTATCCGACCAAAAGCTTGCACTGCCATGAACCGTCATCGTTTGTCTTCGGGTCGGCAATGGTTCCCGTCCAGGCCACATAACATCCGTTGTAAAGCACATGGTCAGAATCAACCTGACTGTAAGTGTAATTGTCTTCCGATTTGAGTTTGTCGAAAGTGATTTCCGAAAGGTAGGATTGGAGAATGTATGCCTTTTGTTTTATTGAAGCCGTGGCATTGCTGTTCAAGAGCCTGTTGATTTGAACCCTCGCAGGATTGTCCCTCTGATTCTGGTAATACATGACGGCATCTTCGTAGCATTGGTTTACGGTGTCGTTGTCGAGGATGTAATGCACGGTGCCTGCCGCCAAATCCTGAGCCACCGCATTTCTCTGCTCGCCGTTTGTGAGTTCCAGATTGCTGAGATTTCCGCGGTCGCCGTTCCACTTCACGCCTTCACGGGGCCTCAATACAATTACCAGAGAGATGATGATTCCCAGCGCAAGTCCTATGAGCACACAGTTTCTGATGATGTCGGGATTGATACCAAGCGGAGGATAAAAGCGTTCAATTTTTCCGTTCTGCTTCAGCCTTTGTATTTCGTTGAAATCGTTTCCCTTGAAGCGGATGAATTCCATTGCATCGCGGGCAGTTTCGTTGCCGGGATCTATGTTCAGGATGTCAAGATAATAACTCAGAGCCTTGGATGTTTCTCCCCTGCGTAAAAAAATAGCGGCCTGTCCTAAAAGAAGTTCAGAGTTGTTTATACGTATTTCACGGGCAATCTTGTAATATTTACCGGCGTTTCCTTCGTCTCCGGCATACAGGCAGGATGTACCGAGGGCAAGATAATACTCAAAACTACCCTTGTAGTTTGCGATGTAGGATTCGAGAAACCTGATTGCGGTTCCGAATTTACGTCTTCGCATGAGAATTCTTGCCTGTTGTAATACACCTTTTGCCATGAGTCTTAGTTGTTTCCCTTCAATTTTGCCATTATTTCATCCAACTCTGCATTTAAACGCTTTATTTCTTCTTCGTCAATACCCGAGCTGCTTTCAAGAGACTGAATGTGGTTCACAAGCATGCGCACGTAATCCATGTCGACATCCGATCCTTTTGATTTTGAAGAGCCTGAAGCAACGGGGAAATTGAGTCCGGAGCCTGAAAGCGTAGAGACTTTTTTTGCCTCCGATGCAGAGCCTGACGAAACTGTTTTTTCGAATTCAACATTTGAAGTCTCATCTCCTTCCTGCGCTTCAACCCAGCTCGCAATAACGGGAGTGTTTTCAAAATCAAGATTTTCGGGATTCCAGAACTCGTTGTCAATGCTGACCAGTGCGGGCATATTTTCCCAGTAATAAGTCTTGAGTTCTGAATCAGGAATAAGAGCCGCTTCGGGAGCCTTTTCGGAAGTGGGAAGACGGATTGCCTTGTCGGGTCCGAGTGCCACGGATCCATCTTTGAGGGATGCAAGGAATTCCTCTCCGGCGGGAACATTGCCGTCTGTTGCAACGGAAATGTAGAAAGTCACAACCTCGGTCTGCTTTGGATCAAGGAAGGAACCCGGCCAGATGATGCTCACCGCTGAATTGTTGTATGTGTTCACGGAATTGAAGCTTCTCTGCTCGTCAATGGCAGGAACCCAACGTCCGCTGCTCAAAGTGTCTTTATTTGCCAAAGTAACTGTCTGCGGTGAGGGAAGCCCCTCGCCTTCCAAAAGGAACTGTACCGCGTTTTTTCCGTCTGTGGAACAAATCCACTTGGAATCGTCGAAACGGTTGAACTGCGTTTCTTTTGTGACTTTCATAAGAGTGCGTGTTGAAAAATGCGATTTCATGCCTTCGCCCAGCACTGTGTCGAAAAGTGCCTTGACAGAAAATTCCTTTGTCGTTCTTCCAAGATTTATCATATAAACTGTGACGCGGAGCATATCAACACGGGAAGAAGTCGCGATTGAAGGGAGGAAGCTGAAATCAATGATAACCTCAGCCTTTTTGGGGACAGTGTATGCCATTTGTCCACCGTAAGGAGTGCGGCGGGCCTGGGTTTTCACACCGCTTTCACGGGTAAGGGGATATTCCACATCATCAATCTTCAGTGAGAAATATGAGCCGTCCATTGAATCGACAGTGGAAAGCAGAGAGACCGGCTTGCTGTTTTCGGGGATTGCGGAAAGTGCAAAGGTTCCTGTGTGGCCGTTGAGTTCAATCTTCAAGTCTCCGTTTGTGAGTGTAAAATGACGCTCGGGAACATAAATCCAGCCTGTGTACGGATCAGTAGTAACTTTTGCCCTGAGCCTTGATTCGGGCGTTCCTCTTTTAAAGGCCCTTGTCTGAGGTGTGCGCGCGTCTTTTCCCTGAGCCGTTTTCAAGGATTCATCACCATCGGAAGATTTTGACTCGGCGGGAGGTGTCACAGCTGTGGCATGAGGTGCCGTCTGACCGTCCGTAGTAACAGAATTGAATTCCATTACGACGGTGCCTGAGTTTTCGGTTTCCACCCGGCCTTCTTCCTGCTGTGTTGTCTTGCATGAAACCAGCGCGAGAACCATTGCTCCCGCGGCGAATAATGTTTTAGCTTTCATATGTGCCATCCTCATTTATTTCTCCAATAAAGCCTGTATGAAGGCCGCCTTTGTCTTTAATGCACGGAGCTCGTCTTCCTGCCTTTCACGGATTTCACTTTTTTCCGCAAGAAGCTGCACCTGACGGGCTTTGAATTTCAGAGCATCGAGTTTTCCCTGAACACTGTTGTTTTCTGTCTGCGATTTTGTCTTTTCCGCCTCAAGCAAAGCATTCAAGCGGTTTTGCTCGGCTTCCATTTCCGCACGGAGTCTCTCCCTTTCCGCTTCGTTCTGGGCATTTTCAGCGGCTTTCCTGGCCTGCTCCAGTGCCGTCTGTGCTTCCAAAATTCTCCGGCGGGCATCTTCATTGGCTTCATCAAGCATCTGTCTGGTCTGGCGGGCCTTTTCGTTTGCCTCGTCCACCTGCGCCTGAGCCCTGAGCAAGGCATTTTTGTTCAGTTCGGATTCTCTTTCCAACTCTGCAATGCGCATTTTTGCCGCCGCCAAATCTTTCCTAAGAGAATCGATGTTCTGGCCTCTGGCAATCTCTTGAAGCCTTTTTTCCGCATCAGGGGCTTTTTCGGTTTCGCTGAAGTCTTTAGCCACGCGTTCATACAAAGATGCGGCTGTATCGTAATCACCAAGGGCATAATAACATTCACCAAGCCAATACGTTGCGGAAGGTCCCAAATCCTCGCTTCCGTGTTTTTCGGAAAGAGAAGAGAGAATCGGGATTGCCTCCTCGTTTTTTCCCATCAGATGAAGCGAGCGTCCCTTTTGGTAGTAAACAGTGTCACCGAGTCCGCTTTCAGGAAATTTCGCGGCAAAAGAATCGCAATCCGCAATGGCGGAGCTGTAATCACCCAACGAAATGTGAGACATTATGAGCATGTAACGAGTTCCCTCGCTGTCATGTCCAGAATCGTCCAAAGACCTGCGCAGAAAATACCGTGCTGAAATCCAGTCGCCTTCGCGGTAGGCGGTCGACCCCTGCTCAAAATCTCCTTCCAATGCGGAAAGCGGCACAATGAATCCAAGTGCCAGCAAAAAAGATGCGGATATCCTTATTATGTCTTTTTTCAGTTTTCCCATTTCAAAGTCCCCCGGAAGAAAGACGAGCCGGAAACCACTATATCCGTTCCCGCCTCTATCACAGAGGAAATTGTCTGGGCATTTATGCCGCCGTCAACAGAAATCAGATACTGGTATCCTTTCTCTTTCTGAATATCGGCAAGTTTTCTCACTTTGTCAACCGTATATGGAATAAGTTTTTGACCACCCCACCCCGGATTCACCGTCATAACGAGCACAATGTCAACAAGAGGCAGAAGATGGGTGACTGCGTCCACCGGTGTTGACGGACAGAGTGCAATTCCTGCTTTTTTACCGGACTCGTGAATCCTCTGCACACAAAGATCCGCATGATTCGTGGCTTCTATGTGGAAAGTGATGTAGTCCGCACCCGCCTTTACGAAGGAATCTATGGCCTGCTCGGGTTTTTCAATCATCAGGTGCACGTCGAAGGGAAGTTTGGTGCAGGGTCTGATTGACTCGATTACAGGCTGACCGTAAGACACAGGGGGCACAAAATGACCGTCCATCACATCAATATGAATCTGGGAACCGCCATTTGTCTCTATTTTCTTTATTTCATCGCCCATGCGGGCAAAATCCGCCGCCAAAATGGACGGGGCAAGCAAAACATGTTTCATATTGATATTCTACAGGTTTCCCCTGTTTTTTTCAATAGTCAGTTCAGTTGTCCTCTTTTTCCTTCAAGACCGCAAGAAATGCGCTTTGGGGAAGCTCCACGTTTCCGGCCATAAGCATACGTTTTTTACCGGCCTTCTGCTTTTCAAGGAGCTTTCTCTTTCGCGTCACGTCTCCTCCGTAGCACTTGGCAAGAACGTCCTTTCTCACGGGATTCACGGTCTCACGGGCGATAATCTGGCTTCCGATGGCTCCCTGAATGGCAACCTTGAACTGCTGACGGGCAATTTCGCCTTTGAGTCTTTCGCATACCACTTTGGCTCTTTCCACCGCAGACGGTCTGTAACACAACTGAGCAAGGGCATCAACAGGCTTTCCGTTTATGAGAATGTCGATTTTAATGAGATCCGTGGGTCTGTAGTCGGTGACTTCGTAGTCAAAACTCGCATAACCGCGGCTGAAAGATTTGAGTTTGTCGTAAAAATCAAAAAGCACTTCCGCAAGAGGCATGTCGTAAGTGAGTTCCACACGCTTTTCGTCGAGATACTGCATGTTTTTCTGAGTCCCCCGCTTCATGCGGCAGAGTTCCATAATGCTGCCAAGGAATTCAGACGGAGTGATTATGGTGGCGTTGATGTAAGGCTCCTGAGAAGATTCGATTTTTCCTTCGGGGAAGTCGGCGGGATTGTCAACAAACATTTCCTCGTGGCCGGGAGTCTTCACTTTGTAGCGTACACTCGGTGCCGTAAAGATTATAACCTGATCGAAGTCCCTTTCAAGACGCTCCTGAATGATTTCCAGATGAAGAAGCCCCAGAAATCCACAGCGGAATCCGTTTCCAAGGGCCAGCGAATTGTCTTTTTCATAAACGAGGGAGGCATCGTTCAGCTTGAGTTTTTCCATGCTGTCGCGGAGTTCCTCGTAGTCGTTCGAATCGATAGGATATATGGAAGAAAACACAACGGGTTTCACGTCTTTGAATCCGGGAAGAGGCTCGGATGCAGGATTTGAACTAGAGGTGATTGTGTCTCCTACCCTCACGTCGGAAACAGTCTTTATGCCCGCAATGATGTAACCTACGTCTCCCGCTTCAAGAATGCCGGTGTCTTCATATTTGATTTTGAAGATTCCGGCCTGCTCCACTTTGTATTCTGAATTGCTGCTCATAAGCCGGATTGACTCACCGGCTTTGATTCTTCCGTCCATAACGCGGATGTGCACTATGACTCCCCGGTATTCATCGTAATGGCAGTCGAATATAAGAGCCTTAAGAGGAGCATTCACATCACCTGTGGGGGAGGGAAATTTCGTTACGATGGCCTCCATCAAATCATCAATGCCCTGGCCTGTCTTTGCGGAAACAAGCTGCGCTTCGGACGAGTCAAGTCCCAGGTCGTGGTCTATCTGATGCTTTACACTTTCAATGTCGGCGCTGGCAAGGTCAATTTTATTTATAACGGGCACAATCGTAAGGTCGTGTTCAAGAGCCATGTACATATTGCTTACGGTCTGGCTTTCAACACCCTGAGTGGCATCAATCAAAAGAAGAGCACCCTCGCAGGAGGCAATCGCACGGCTCACTTCGTAACTGAAGTCAACATGACCGGGGGTGTCAACAAAATTAAGCTCGTAGTCGTGTCCGTCTTTTGCATGGTAGGGAATTGTCACGGCCTGACTTTTTATGGTGATTCCCCTTTCGCGCTCGATGTCCATATTGTCGAGGATTTGGTTCATCATCTGGCGGTCTTCAATGATTTTGGCCTTTTGAATGAGGCGGTCGGCAAGTGTTGATTTTCCGTGGTCAATGTGCGCGGTGATACAGAAATTGCGCTTGTACTTTAATTCTACCATGTAAGTCCCTCAAAGTGTCCATGAAACGGACACAAAAATTATCCTTCTATTATATCAGATTTTCTTTTTACTTACAAGAAGTCTGTTGATTCCATACATGGAAATCAGTTTTTATGTCATGGGGTTGTCCAATAAGTTCGTTGCATAGCGTCATTCAGAGTCTCTACTACCGTCATCCCGAACTTGATTCGGGATCTCCCCTGTGCAAGAGATGCTGAATTCGCTTGCATGCAACCACGTTCAGCATGACTCCCCGACTCATCCCGAACCTGTCACCACCGTCATCCCGAACTTGATTCGGGATCTCCCCTGTACAAGAGATGCTGAATCAAGTTCAGCATGACATGGCTTCGTTCAGCATGACATTCCGCTGTCATCCCGGACCTGCTACTGCCGTCATCCCGAACCTGTCACCACCGTCATCCCGAACTTGATTCGGGATCCCCTTTTTCACAAGAGATGCTGAATCAAGTTCAGCATGACATGGCTTCGTTCAGCATGGCATGGCTTCGTTCAGCATGACGATACTTACAGGTCATTCCCATGACAATTCTTTTATTCCATGCAGTATTTTAACACCGTTCAGAGATAATAGTTTGAATCCAAAGGCAGCACCAGGGTTACACCCACATCGAGGAAACCGTTTTTGCGCTTTTTTGCGTAAATTGTCAACTGCATCATGGATTTTTCCTTGTCCAAAGTCACGTCAAGAAGCTCCACCGGATCCCCTTCACTGAAACCATTCAAATCAGCGGAAGAACCTTTCAAAATCTTCTTTATTGAATAGGCCCTTTTGTCCGAAGTGGAAACCCGCACAAGTTCCATACCGCAGATTGGAAGCAGGGACGAGGATATAAGGTCGTGTGTGTAAAAGTCGTAACCCGGATATTTCGGACGCTCAGAAAGATAGACAAGAGCCGATTTTTTTTCACCTGAACTCGACAGCGCCTCAAGTCTGCAGATGGTTCCTGTTGATTTTTTCAAACACAGAGCATGCAAATCTTCTATAGAAGTGATTTTTTCCCCGTCCAGAGAAACGACAATATCTCCCGGAACAAGACCTGCCAGATATGCGGAACCGCCCGGCATGCAATAAACGATTTCGACACCTTCGTTTTTTGCACCTGCACCAGGAAGCCGTTTTGTTTTTCCAAAAGCCTGAAACCATCCGTGGGTCCTGCCGCCGCCTGCAAATAAAAAAGGAAGATCCGAGCGCAGCGCTTCGACCGGAATCGCAAAATTGAGTCCCTGATAATTGGCCACTCCCGCAAAAACAACGGCACGCACATTTCCATGCTCATCGATCAAAGGGCCGCCGGAATTGCCTGAGTTCACCGCCGCATCAAGCTGAAAAACATTTGTCAAAGCAAGAAGTTCCCTGTCTGTGGCAGAAATGATACCACTGGTGATTGTTCTGTCGAGTCCCAGAGGAGAGCCTATCGCAAAGACACGGTCCCCGGCTTCAAGAGAACTGCTGGACCCCAGATTGAACACATAGGGTGCATCCACTTCCGCTTTCAAAAGTGCAAGGTCGAGCACGGAATCGTAGCCTACAACACGGGCAGGAATCCTTGTCTCGGAATCCTCCGCAAGCAGCACGTAAAGACGGGCAAATCCGTTGTAGCTTGGATCCACGCAATCTGCAATCACATGATGATTCGTGACGATGTATCCGTTCTTTGTGATGAAAAAACCGCTTCCGAGCATGGCGTCCGCATATCCCCTTCCCTGCTCAACTTTGATGCCTTTGTCAACATAGACCGTGACGGTGCCGTTTATCATTTCGGAAAACTTTTTGCCGCCGGATGACAGTCCAAGGACAGGCATGGACTTTTCAATCTGTGCACGCAGAATCCGGGATGACGAGGAAAAAGAGGAAAGCGATTTGTAATCAACAGCCTGCAGGGAATCATAAAGACTCAGTGCCGCAATGTAATTCTTCGCCTCAAGAGCCTCTTTGAATTTAAGTGCAAGCTCTTCTTCCCAATGCGATTTCACATCTTTTGTCTGAGAAAACGAGGATGACATACCATGGAGAATTGCGGATCTCCACAATGCCTCGGAGGGTCTTTTTTCCCCTATTGAGTCGATTTTTTTTATCTCGTCGTTAACGGCATCTTCCTGAGTGTAATTCACGGGTGTATACAAATTCCCCGGCTCCTTCACCGAAGTGCAGGAAACCAAGGCAAGAGATGCCAGAAAAATCAAAAAAGCATTTTTCATCAGAGACACCGGCCTAGTGGATCAACTTTCCGCAGTTCAGTTCCCCAATACGGATCACAAGGGCCTCTTCACTGCCGTCGCTCGTGGAAACAATCATGCTCTTTCCCTGGGTGTTCTGGGCGTTCAGAGTCTGGAGTGCTTTCTTTGCAAGTGCCGGGCTTCCCTTTTCGCCTATCCAGTAGAAGCGGAACGAGTCATCCTCAATCACGGCCTCGGATTTAAGACCAACCGTAACTTGAACGGGGATTCCGTTTTCTGAAGTAATGCGCACCAAGTCGTTGTTTGCATCGAAGAACAATGCCTCTTCCACAACAGGGGCAGAAGGGTCTTCCGCATTTCTTGACTGGCGCACAGCACGCACATCCCAGCTTCCGTCGCCGTTTGTGTCATACGAAGTGATTTTTCCGCCGCGGGGCAGATATTCCTCGGTAAAGTCGCTTATCGTGTCAGGCTTTCCAGTGTCTATCTGAATCATGCGCAGATAATAGCCGGCTCCGTTTGAAGGCTTTCCGAAAAGATTTGTCATAATGGTCTGCTCTTCCTCAAGTGAGTGGGTTTCCATCTGACCTGTGGTGTCTTCCCCGTAGAATTCCGTCGTTTCGTACACACCGTCGCCGTTTGAGTCAACCACGCGCAACGAAGGCACCCCGTTCACAAATTCCGCCTGCGCATACTGACGGTTTCCCTGCATATAACGGGCAATCTGAATCTGTCCGTCAAGAACGATGAATTCTATTGTAGAATCTTTTCTTTCACTGCTTGTGACTGTAATGGAGGAAGCCGCATCCAAAAGAAAAGCCGACCCCAGTTCCTCCTGGCCTTCATTGATTTCCGGGAAGTAGAACGAGACCCCCGCAGGTCTTCCGATTTCCTGATTCAAAACCATGCGCAAAGGAGTCCACTGGGCCTTGCCGGGAACCAGCGAATAAGACTGGTCAACAGAGCCATCCTCTTTTTTGAAGCGGACAGTCCTCAAAGAAGGGAAAGCACCCCACGTAAAATCCATGCGCTGAGAATAGACGGAACCTTTTACAGGAGTACCGAAATCACAGTCGATGCTCCATTCGTAAACGCCGTCCTGATTTCTGTCGTAATAGACAGACTGCGGTCTTCCGCGTTCGTACTGCACGTAAAGATTGCGGATTTTGTCGCCGTCAGTGTCACGGGCAATAAGTCCGTTGTAAGCCTTGAGATAAGAAGCTGCGGATTTTTTCACATCGGCATCGGTGATTTCCGCAAGGAAGGATGTGAGCACATCGTAAGAAATCTGACTGTCTGCAAAATCTTCTATATATTCAAGTGCCTGTTTTTGAGTTAAAAGTCCGTACTGCTGTGCAAGGATGGCATACCGGGGATGACGGAGGCCTCTTGCAGAAAATGAGCGCAAAAGATATGTCCGGGTCTGGGCATCTGCAAACGGAACCGCAAGAATCTCCATTTCGGTTGTTGAAGCTGCTGAATGTCCGTCGTAATAGGCTCCGCTGTGCTCAAGAATCTGTGCGATGAAAATACGTGCGATGCGTGTCATGTCGGCATTGACTACGGCAGGATTTTCATACGTGAAAAAGAGAATCGGGAATCTTATGTCTGCGGGATACATCTTTCTGGCATCGTCGATTTTCTTCCTTGCCTGTTCCACGGAAGCAGGGTCTCCAAGACGGTACAGGGCCTTCGCACGGATATAATCGGCATCGGAGGAATAAATGCGCGGTGCGTTGACGTAACACTCGTTCATTGAGTATCTGGCATCTCCGTCAAGAACCGCAAAAACATCTGCATAACGGAGGGTGTCGGAAAGAATGTCGGCATAAAGGATTCTTGCTGCGTCACGGTTGTAGTCAACCCACTGAGCTTCATTAATGGCCCTTTCCACGTATGAAGCAACAACAGCTTTCGTCTTTCCCTGATTGTTGGCGGCGACTGCAAGCATATACCACAGATCGGAAATGTGAGAGTCGTAAGAAATGCCCATGCTCACCTGGGAAACAACGGAATTCCAATTGGCAGCGGCGGCATAATCCTTTGCAAGCGTAAGACATCGGAGGGCGGTTCTCCTGTTTGCCATATAGGCGGAATCTTCAAGAGAATCTCCGGAACCGTAATAATCCGCACCGGACACCGGCAGCGACACAAGACTCAGGGCCAGAACAGTGGCCGCAACGTGCAAAAATCTTTTCATAATCATCCCTTTACTATCCAATTCCTGAATCCAAGCAGGGATCCCCACAGACACACCAAAGGCTGACCGGGAACTCCCACGTTTTGAATCACGGGAACATCGTCTTTCATGGATCCGCATTTCCAGTCCTCAAGAATCTTCGAAACAGATTTCATGGAACCGTCCGCAGACTTGATGGAGTCATCACTCTGGCGGCTGCGGCATACAAAAGGAAAACCAAGACCGGCCAAGGAAATTACACTTTTCGGGAAACCTTTTTTCTGCGACGACAAAACCATGTCTGAACCGCACCGGCTCACCGAAAGAATGCAGTCCCCCACAGGATACATTCCATCTTTTTCTATTATAACAAAGAATCCGCTTTCTGTCGCTAGTTTTCTTGCTTTTTGAACAAAAATCCGTGCATCTTTGCAGAACACTTCGATTCCTGAAGCCTCTTCATGCCACCCGCTTGATGACGAAAGACCGATGACACGCTCGATAAGACCGTAGGGAACCCGTGAAGAGGGACCTGCCGCAGTAAAAGCCCTGTACAAAAGCCTTCTTTTTACAGCAGACTGCTGAACGGAGAAAAAATACCGGTCGAACGAAATTCCTTCATCCTCATCTTTCCACGCAATTGTTTCCAATGCGGAGTCGGACAAAAAATCAACGGCGGCGGCATCATCATGCATTTTCTGGGATAAAGACCACACCGCGTTGTTCCAGCCTGGAAATTCCGTGTCAAGCAAAGGCATAAGATGATTTCTGATTCTGTTTCTTAAAAGCGATGTGTCGCTGTTTGTGCTGTCGGTTCTGTACGGGATGCCCTGCACCGAAAGATAGGACTCGATTTCGCTTCTGCTGACTGAAAGAAGGGGTCTTAAATATTTATCTCTTTTTTTGGGAATCCCGGAAAGAGATGAGGAATCACCTCCTGACAAAAAACGCATGAGCACGGTTTCTATCTGGTCATTTTTATTGTGGGCCAGACAGAGGCAGCTGACCGACGAGCAGCGGATGAAAGTTTCAAAGGCCTCGTATCTTACATTTCTTGCGGCTTCTTCAATGCCAAGTCCCCGTTCAAGGGCGATTTTTTCCACTGTTCCCCGGACCACATCGTGACGGGCGCACTGGACTCCCAATTTGCGGCAGTATTCCTGCACAAAAGACGCATCTCCCTCGGTTTCCTCTGCGGCACGGATGTTGTGATTCACGGTTATGACTTTCAGTGTGCAGTTTTCGGGCAAAAGGCGGCTCAAAGCCGTGAGCAGTGCGATTGAGTCGGCACCTCCGCTTACGGCAGCCCCTATGGCAGTGCGCGATGAAAAGTCAACTCCAAATGCTTCCAATTCCCTGCGGACGCGATTTTCCACAAAACTGATTATGTCTTCCATTTTGATTGCAGAAAACCTCCATGGCGGCAAAAAAAAACACAGACCCACCCTGAGGCAGAATCTGTGTCTCCAAACATACAGAACTTTTCCGAACCCGAAGAGAACCGAACCTGCAGTTAAAAAAAACGGTTACATCTCTCGTATCTTAATCAGCCCTGCTGTGATTGTTATCGGGCATCTCTAAAAAATGAGTCTTTAGAGCTTCCTATCATTTCTTGGGAGGAGCGATTGTCACCACCAGAGACTCAGGATTTGAGAGAACCGTGATTTTGTCGCTGAGATTGAGATCCTTGATTGCAAACTTTCCTCCAATCTCCAATGCGGAAACATCGGCAGTTACGGAAGCGGGCATATCAGCAGGAAGAGCCTTGAGCTTTACATCGGGAACGTGCTTTACCATGAAACCACCCTTGAGAACACCGGCAGGATTTCCTGCAAGACGAATCTTGAGGACTGCTGTAACAGGCTTGTTTCCGCTTACGATGTGGAAGTCTGCATGAAGGCTGCGGTCGGTCTTTATGTCATATTCAGTATCTTTAATATAAGCCTGATTGTCCTGACCATCGATTTTCAAATTGACAAGAGTTGTCTTTGTGATTGATCTCCAAGCCTTTGAAAACTCAGATGCATCAATATCGAGCATAATTGACTGGCCGTTTTCATTATAGGCAATCGCTGGAATCCTACCCTGATTACGCAGACGTTTGGCACATGCTTTTCCAGTCTCACTTCTTGTTTTTGCATTAATAACAAACTGTTCCATAATAAAGAACTCCTTACGAAAAAAAATACTTACACTATATGTAAACTGGGACGGCTGGATTCGAACCAGCGGAATGACGGCACCAAAAGCCGTTGTCTTACCACTTGACGACGTCCCAAAATCAAAATATAGCAACGGCCCTTCTGTTATTCTTCAGAACCGACTACAACTTCCTCAAAGTGCCCTGCATCGTATTCAGACACTATTTTTTCCTGCAGCTCATTGCGGAATTCCATACTTATGGGATGAGCCACATCCTTGTATTCTCCGCTGGCGGTCTTACGACTCGGCATGGCGATAAACACCCCGGTTTTGCCTTCAATAATCTTCACGTTGTGAACGACAAAACAGTTGTCAAACGTCACTGTCACGTAAGCCTTGAGTTTTCCCTCTCCCCCAACCTTCCGAATCCGGATTTCAGTTACTTGCATTATTCCTCCTGTATCTAATGTACAAGCACGGAACACCATTGTCTGGCGATAGCCTCATAGGCAGAAACAGCATTATCTTCTTTCTCAAAGATACCAAACACCGTTGATCCCGAACCCGACATATCAACAAAATCTGCACCACATCCCTTTAAGGAATTCAGTGCCTGTTGAATTTTGGGATACCGCCCCACTACTGGAGTTGCAAAATCGTTACTGAAAAACCATTCCCGTACCGGACCGTTGTAAGAATTCACCAGTCTGTCTCTCTGGATTGACATCCTGGAGCAAGACTTCATATTTGCGTCAACCAAGGCATACGCCTCTGCGGTCGAAACAAATACTCCGGGAAAAACCAAAAGAACCCACAAATCTGTACGGCTCTCTATTGGATAAATCCTTTCGCCTCGCCCTTCAACAACCGCGGAAAAAACTCTCCCATTCAATAATTTCTTTTCTCTTTGCAATGCAGCAGAAAAGAAAAAAACATCACTGCCGACCTGACTTGAAATATAACCCCAAGCAGATGAATCTAACTGAGTACCAAATAAAATATCAATGGATTGAATAAATGAAGATGAATCACTTGATCCGCCCCCCAATCCACCGCCGGCAGGTATGTGTTTTTCCACAGTCACGTGGACACCATCCCGTATTCCGGTCAGCACGCAGAAAGCTTTGTATGCTTTTGTGAATGTATTTTCCTTTGGAAGATCCATTCCCTTGCAATCGACAAGACAAACATCTTTCTCAGGCCAACGTTCGACAAAAATCCTGTCGCAAAGATTGACCGTTGTAAAAATGCTCTGTATGTCGTGATAACCGTCTTCCCTACGAGGAAACACTGAGAGACCCAGGTTGATTTTCGCGGGAGCCAAGACTGTTATACTTTGCCGCATACGTTTCTACAATATCATTTTCAGGGGAGAGTGTCAACGGGAAAACTGATTTTATTGAAAAAAAAAGCCATCGCAAAAACAGAAGATTTTTACAATGGCAATTTTGAAATCTACTCTATCTTCTTGACAAATGCATCCCTGAATCCAAAGGATCTAAACTTTTCGAGAACGCTTCCGTATTCGTCCACAGTGAGAGGACCGACCATGACTTTGTACAATCCTCTTCCGTTAGGAACTGCAATGAGCGGATACTTATTATACTGTTCGACGAGGGAAAGAATTCCTTCCTCACTTCCCATTGTGGATATCTGCACATAATAGAACTTCTTCTGCAAATCGCTTTCGTTTACGATATGCCCGGAAAGACCGCTCTTCACCTGAGGCACAGGCGGCTGTTTTTCCGCAGGCTCAAGGATTATCGCTTCGTATTCAGCCGGAGATTCGTCCTTTTCTTCAGGAACGGGTTCTTCCACTTCCTCAAGATTTGCAAGCGGCTCTTCGCGGATTTCATCTTCCACGACGTCTTCAGGAACAACACTTTCTTCGGGGCGGTCTTCCTCAACAGGCCTTTCATCCTCGGCAGTTTCCTCGGGCGTGACAGTTTCTTCGGGCTTGTATTCTTCCACGGGTCTCTCGTTTTCAACGCTTTCCTCGCTCTCGACGCTTTCTCCGGGTCTGTCATCCTCGGGGACAGGCTCTTCCTCAACAACATCTTCGGGAATTACGCTCTCTTCAGGGCGGTCTTCCTCAACAGGCATTTCATCCTCGACAGTTTCCTCGGCCACAACGTTTTCCAAGGGCTTGTCATCTTCCACGGGACGATCGTTTTCAACGCTTTCCTCGCTCTCGACATTTTCACCGGGCTTGTCTTCTTCAGGCAAATCCTCTGCAACAGATTCTTCGCTTTCCACAATCTCTCCGGGCTGATCATTTTCAATAGGAGGCTCCACGCTCACAACAGTTTCCTCCTGTGCGTCCCCGGCAGGCACTCCAGTGTTTTCGCGGCGTTCGGGCGGTATGACTCCGTCAAGATTTGCAACGGGTTCTTCTGTCAACGGCTCTGTTGATTCGACACCTTCTCCAAGACTGTCATCGTAAATGGGTTCTTCAGCGGCGACTTCTTCACCCGGCAGATCTTTATTCGGGAACGGATTATTATTTTCAACCAGTTCTCCCGGCAAATCATCGGCAGGAGCCGGATCCTCTTCTTCAACCGCTTCTCCCGGCAAATCTTCCTCAGGTGTTCCGTCGTGGGGTTCAACGGCTTCTCCCGGTCTGTCGCTTTCGGGAATCTCAGGCTCGATGCTTTCAACAGCTTCGTCAGGATCGTCCGCGGCAGGTGCAGGCTCCTTTTCAACAGGCTCTTCCGCAACTGATTCCCCGGGTTTGTCCGCAGGAATTTCATCTTCTTCAACGGGTTCCTCGAGCGGCACATCCTCTCCATCCGAGTCTTCAGTGACAGGCTCTTCACTCTCCACATTTTCTGCCGGCTTGTCCTCTTCCACGGGTCTTTCCTCTTCGGGGAGTTCCTCTTCTACAATCTCCTCTTCGACAGGCTCCTGCTCCGGTTCCGGCTCTGCGTTCTCCACATTCTCTTCCGGCTTGTCCTCTTCCACGGGTCTTTCATCTTCGGGAAGTTCCTCTTCTACAATCTCTTCCTCGACAGGCTCAGGCTCCGGTTCAGGCTCTGTGCTCTCCACATTCTCTTCCGGCTTGTCCTCGTCCACGGGTCTTTCTTCTTCGGGGAGTTCCTCTTCTACAATCTCTTCTTCGACAGGCTCAGGCTCTGGTTCCGGCTCTGCGTTCTCCACATTCTCTTCCGGCTTGTCCTCTTCCACAGGTCTCTCGTCTTCGGGGAGCTCTTCTTCTACAATCTCTTCCTCGACTGGCTCCTCCGGCTCTGGCTCCGGTTCCGGTTCTGTACTCTCCACATTCTCTTCCGGCTTG
>DGXM01000101.1:10879-11241 GCA_002396325.1 Treponema sp. UBA4232 | reverse complement strand
GCTCTTGTCGCCGTCGCGGAGTTCCAGGGCCTCGTTTTCACCGGTAGATGCTCCGGAAGGAACAGCCGCACGCCCCATGACACCATTTTCAAGAGTCACTTCAACTTCAACGGTGGGATTTCCGCGGGAGTCCAAAATCTCACGTCCCCACACCTTTGCTATAGCAATAGAATTCATTATAAAACCTCCATTTGCAAGTTTCTTCTATTTAAAACATTTCCGCCTTTATGGATTTTACAAAAAATGACTGTTTCGGCTTTTGTCATATTTCTGTTAGCATAGGCTACCGATATAAGAATATTCCTTTTAAATTTTTTAGTCAATAGGTTATCTATAGACAACCAGGGCTTCAGCATGAAACA
>DGXM01000101.1:0-10714 GCA_002396325.1 Treponema sp. UBA4232 | reverse complement strand
CATTTTGAACGCTAATAGCAGAACTGGTGCTGAAGCCCTGTATAAACAACTACAGACGGGGCATTTTTGAAAGACACTGCGCCCGTTCATGCCTCCATTCTTTTTTTGACCGAGTTATTTTACGACAAAGGCATTGTTTTATAATTATTTACATTACATAGAATTATCATTCCACAGACAGCATAAGTTAGACTCTGCTAATAATTTGCAAGATTTCCCTAAATTCATTGAATAACACTAGAAAAAATGCTAATTTATTTGTAAACATTTCCGTTTTAAAACGGTATTTTACAAAAGGCGGCGGATTTTGGCTTTTCCGCTCCTTTGAAAGTAATTTCTAGGAGTTTATATGATCTACACAGCAGAAGTAGAACATATGTGTCCTTTAGCTAAGGGTGCATATCACGGACCTGCTCCAATCCCGGAAGAAGGCGAATGGAAACAGGTGAAAAAAATTGAAGACGTTTCCGGATTTACACACGGAATCGGTTGGTGTGCTCCTCAGCAGGGCGCATGCAAGCTTTCTTTGAACGTAAAAGACGGCATCATCGAAGAGGCTTTGATTGAAACAATCGGTTGCTCAGGAATGACTCACTCAGCCGCTATGGCCAGCGAAATCCTTATCGGAAAAACACTGCTTGAAGCATTGAATACGGATCTCGTCTGCGATGCAATCAATACAGCCATGCGCGAACTTTTCATGCAGATTGTTTATGGACGCACCCAGTCAGCTTACTCCAAGAACGGACTTAAGGTCGGTGCTTCTTTGGAAGACCTTGGAAAGAACCTCCGCTCACAGGTGGGAACTATGTTTGCAACCCGCAAAACCGGTCCCCGCTACCTTGAAATGACGGAAGGCTATGTGGAAACCTGTGCAGTTGACAAGGACAACCAGATTATCGGTTACAACTGCATCAACTTTGGCAAACTGATGGACGCTCTGAAGGCCGGAAAACCAGCTCAGGAAGCTATTGAAGGCGCACGCACACATTATGGCCGCGTAACAGCCGATCAGGGAATGGTTCGTCTTATCGACCCGCGCAAGGAGTAAAAAATGGCAACATTATTTGAAGATTACGAAGGCCGTATTCCTCAGGTGAATAAGGCTCTTAAGGAATATGGATTTTCGGAAGGAGAAAAAGGATTGAACGAAGCCCGCGATCTTTGCAAGGCTCGTGGATTTGATCCTTACGAAATCTGTCAGTCAACTCAGCAGATTTGTTTTGAAGATGCAAAATGGGCTTATGTTCTCGGCTCAGCAATCGCAATCAAGGAAGCGGAAAAAACAGGAGACAAGACAGGTTCTGCCGCCGCCGCCAACATCGGTAAGGGACTTCAGGCATTCTGTCTGCCGGGTTCTGTAGCCGATGACCGCAAGGTAGGACTTGGACACGGAAACCTGGGCGCACGTCTTCTTTCAGAGGAAACACAGTGCTTTGCTTTCCTGGCAGGTCACGAATCATTTGCCGCCGCAGAAGGTGCCATTAAAATTGCCGCCAATGCAAACAAAGTCCGCAAGAACAAGCTCCGCGTTATCCTGAACGGTCTTGGAAAAGATGCCGCACAGATTATCAGCCGCATCAACGGATTCACCTATGTTCAGACACAGTTCGACTACTTCAACGGAGAAGGCACAGACAAGGCCCTCAAAGTTGTAAAGGAAGTTCCATACGGAAACAATCCTGATCGCCTTATCGTAAAGTGCTACGGTGCCGACGATGTACGCGAGGGTGTTGCAATCATGTGGCACGAGGATGTTGATGTTTCTATCACCGGTAACTCAACAAACCCGACACGTTTCCAGCACCCTGTTGCAGGAACATACAAGAAAGAAAGACTTCTTGCCGGTAAGAAATACTTCTCTGTAGCATCCGGTGGCGGAACCGGCCGTACACTTCACCCCGACAACATGGCTGCGGGACCTGCTTCTTACGGATTCACCGATACTCTGGGACGCATGCACTCAGACGCTCAGTTTGCAGGTTCTTCTTCTGTTCCCGCCCACGTTGAGATGATGGGCTTCATGGGAATGGGAAACAACCCGATGGTAGGCTGCACAGTGGCTTGTGCCGTAGCTGTTGCAGGTTCATTCTAAACTAACATGCGAGTTTCCACGTTTTTTTTGCGAAAGCAAAAAAATGCGAGCCTTTGCGAGCAAGTGGAAACTCGTTAAGCAACCGAAGGTTGCGGCTTGCAGGCTCATTCTAAACTAACATGCGAGTTTCCATGTTTTTTTGCGAAAGCAAAAAATGCGAGCCTTTGCGAGCAAGTGGAAACTCGTTAAGCAACCGAAGGTTGCGGCTTGTACAGTTGCCTGCGCAGTTGCAGTTGCCGGTTCTTTCTAGTTTCTAGTTTTTACTGAAAGTAGAATTGGCTACTGGGCAGCCGGCGAGTTTCCATGTTTTTTTGCAATAGCAAAAAATGCGAGCCTTCGCGAGCAAGTGGAAACTCGTTAAGCAACCGAAGGTTGCGGCTTGCAGGTTCATTCTAAGTTCTTTTCAGGCTGATATGCATTCCAATGCATCCTGAAATGTTTATCCCCTGACGGTCAGCCGGCAGGGGATATTGATTTTAAAGACGATGCAGAGTGCGTTTTAATCATAGAGGAAAAACAGCCGCCCTTTTTCAACCTTCAAAAAAATGAAAGTGCTCCTGCTCCTCCTGCGGAAAACAGGCCAAGTGCTCCTGCCCCATAGGCAATAAGTCCGACTGCCCCGCCGCCGCAGGCCAACGCCCCAGCAGCTCCTCCTCCGAGCGCCGCAAGCAGACCGATTGCGAGTCCGCCGAGAGAAACCACACCAACTCCGATTCCGCCGACAGCAACTACGCCAAGACTAATGCCTCCAAGCGCGACAACTCCTCTGGCAATATTTCCGATTGCAACAAAACCTTTTGCCACACGGGGAATCCCGGGTCCAAAGTTTATGTGAACAAGAGGAAGTCCATTTATCATGATTTCACTCTTATATTCAAAACAATTTTTTTGAAAATCAACAGACTCTTTGGATTTGATAAATATTTTGTTGTCCAAAAGTTCATCAATACTCACATTAAAAATCTGAGAAATCATTTTGAGCTGCTCAGGATTGGGAGAAGTTTCTCCTATCTCCCAGTTTGAAATCGTCTGGCGTGCGACATTGAGTTTTTCTGCCAAAACTTCCTGCAACATTCCGTTTTTCTTTCTGCAATCATAAATCTTTTTTCCAAGCATATTTTACCTCTTTTGCGATGTAATCTTCCTAAACACTAATGCAAAAATCATCCGAAGTCTACAAAATTTGTTTTGAATTTACGCAAAGAAAGCTAACATTTTGTATTTTCAGAAAAAAACGGGGAGGCGGTGTAAAGAATCATATCAACTCGTTCAGAATATTTGTTCAGCGGTTCAGCTTTTTATGCATAAAATCCTTTTCCACATACAAATTGCTGTCAGCAAGTTTCAGGGCCTTTTTTGCAGATTCCAATCCCCTGCCGTTAATCGCGGCATAACCGATGCTGACGGAAAGCTTGTATTCAAGATTATAGGATTGACTTGAATTTTCAAAATCGCTATAAATATCTTTCAGGATTTTACCGGCCTCATCCGACGTGCACCAATAAATTATGGCAAATTCATCTCCCCCATAGCGGCATTTAAAAGCATTGGTGTTTTCAAAATGCTTACTGATAATTTTTGCCACAACAACAAGAGCATTGTCGCCTTCTATGTGCCCGTAAGTATCATTGATTTCCTTAAAAAGATTTATATCCATCATAAAAATGTGATACGCTTTACCATCCGATTCCGTAAGTCCGTATTCAGAAATCTTTTCCAGCTGGCTGTCAAATGCTCTCCGGTTGTTCAATCCTGTAAGCGCATCTCTTGAAATCAAATCGAACTGAATTTCAACATAAATCAATAAAAAACCCAGCGACAGCATTTGCCAGACAAGTTTTGCCTGCGGAAAAATGATATGAAAAAATCCGCCCAAAAACGGGAGCAGGATAAAAGCAATGACTATAACATAAGGCCTGTAAAGAGTCTGTTTTCTTTGAATTAAAAAAATCAGTGAAATCACCGAAGCGCAGGTAAAAAATCCGTAAACGAAAATAATCTGTAAAAAATAGAGTTTACCATTTACAAAACTTCCTGTTGCGGAATCAATAAAAAAAATCCATTTTGTAAAAATTGAAACCACAGACATAAAAATAAAAATCACAAGAGGAATCGCACAAAATTTATTTACAACCGAAATTCTTTTTTTGTTTTCAAACAAAGTGTAAATGACATAAGAAAACCATGAGTATGCTGTGCAAGCATTTAAAATAAGATAAAGCAAATTAAAAAGCCAGTTCAAGGCATAAAAAAATGGACTTGTCTTACCGGAAAAAAACACCATTAATGTATCAAGAAAAATCAGGAGAAAATTTTCAACTATGACACGGCTGAAAAGAATATTTCTGGTCTGTTTATCAGCAAAAAGACGCAAGCGAAAAATAATCCAAAATAAAATGAGCAGACAGATTACATTGACTTCAATTCTATACAACTGTTCGTACATAGAAGTATTATAAATCCACTTTAAGTATTTTGCAAATAATATTAATCCATCACCTTCATACGGTAGTCAGGGTTAAAAGATTTTGAGGAGATGATACGAATTAAAAAAAAAGACCGGCTCATGAAGAACCGGCCTCTTTTGCAATCAGCAGTGAATTACTTGCTTACTATCAGAGATGTCTTGGGATCCAGCTTAAGTGTGGATGCAACATTCTCCTTTTTGCCGGCCTTCAGAATCTGAACCACTGTACCCGCGGCCTTTGAAGCTGAAAGATGAACAACATCAGCAAAGTACGGCAGAATAGACTTTGGAGCCTGATCTGCGAGCTTGTCGCTGTCTGCTGTGGAAGAAATCCAAATCTTTGACTTGGTTGCCTTGGCATAGCTTGCTACAGCCTGAATATCAGACTCTTTTGCCTTGCCGAAATCAACACCGTCAATCACAACACCTGCGACTCCGATACCACCGGCCTTCAGTGCGTTCAAGGTATTGACAACCTTTTCGAGACTGAAGTTGTCCTGGTTGAAGTTCAGGATTGTGCGGTTACGAAGAAGAGTTTCCTTCACATCGGCAGGGATAGACTTCTTCTTTGAGATTTCTCCCAGAATAGTGTCATACCAAGTGATTACGTTGGCAGAAAGCTGATCAAAAGACACATGAACCAACTGCTTTCCGTTAAGAAGCGTGTCCATACCGAACTGCACGAGAACAGCAGTCTTTCCAACGCCCTTCTTTGAAGTAACCAGTCCCAATTCTCCGGCCTTGAGTCCACCGTTTGCGGCTTCATCGAATGCACGGATGGGGCTGCGCTCATAAAGTTCCTGTTTTGCCATTCTTTACTCCTTACTTCTGCTCAGCCTTGCGCTTTTCTTTGTATGCTGCAATCAGTTCCTCAGCAACATTGTTCGGAACCTTGCCGTACTTTTCGAATTCCATTGTGAACTCTGCCTTTCCCTGTGTGGAAGAGCGGAGAATTGTAGAGAATCCGAACATTTCAGAAAGAGGAACCTCGGCATTGACTGTGGAAGTGTTATTCTCATCTGTAGAGTCGATGATTACACCGCGTCTCTGGTTGATAAGACCGAACATATTTCCCTGGAACTCGGAAGGTCCGGCAATCTGAACTTTCATGATAGGCTCAAGAATAACCGGTTTTGCCTTTTCGTATCCCTCGCGGAATGCACCAATAGCAGCAGTCTGGAATGCAATATCCGAAGAGTCAACCGGGTGATACTGACCATCGTTGATTGTGCAGCGAACGCCCACAACAGGAGCTCCAATCAAAGAACCCTTCTCCATGGCCTTCCTGAATCCCTTGTCGCAGGATGGAATGTACTCGTTGGGAATAGCACCTCCCTTGATTGAATCCACGAACTCATAATCCTTATCGGAAATGGGCTCCATAAATCCTGCAACGCGACCGTACTGACCGGAACCACCAGTCTGCTTCTTGTGTGTATAGTTGAAGTTGGCCTGCTGAGTGATAGATTCGCGGTATGCAACCTCCGGCTGTGAAACCTCAACCTCACACTTGTACTCACGCTTCATGCGCTCAACATAAACGGCAAGGTGAAGCTCACCCATACCCCTGATGATTGTCTGGTTCGATTCGGGATCAACGTATGTCTGGAAAGTCGGATCCTCTTTTGTAAAGCGGTTCAGAGCCTTAGACATATTGGCAGCGTCAGACTTGTTCTTCGGTGTAATAGCCTCGGAAATAACGGGATTCGGAACAAACATTGAAGTCATTGCATAGTTGAGACCGCCGCCGCAGAATGTATCACCGGAAGCACAGTCCACACCGAACAACGCAATGATGTCACCCGGCATACCTTCGTTGATGTCTTCCATTGCAGCCGCATTCATACGGACAATGCGTCCGACCTTGAACTTCTTCTTTGCGCGTGTATTGAAAAGCTCGTCACCCTTGGTGATTTTTCCCTGATAAATGCGCACATAAGTGAGCTGACCGTACTGACCGTCATCCAACTTGAAGGCCAAAGCAACACAGGGCTTGTTCTCAACATTGAACAGTTCAACCTGCTCTTCGTTCTTGTCCAGATCCAAAGCGTAGTTGTGAACCTCGGTCGGGTTCGGAAGATAGCGCTCAACACCGTCGAGAAGCGGCTGAATACCCTTGTTCATATGTGCAGAACCGCAGAACACGGCAACAAACTGCTCGCTCAAAGTACCCTTGCGGATTGCGCGGATAATCATCTGCTCGTCCAAATCATCATAGCCCTTCTCCATGATGGCTTCCATCAGCTCGTCATCGAACATTGAAGCGGCCTCAAGCATCTCCTCGCGGAACTTCTTTGCATCCTCAACCATCTCGGCAGGAATTTCAGCAGTGCGGATATTCTCTCCGTTTGCTCCCTCAAAGTAATAGGCCTTCATGGCAACCAGATCAACAACACCCTGAAGCTTATCCTCAAGACCGATGGGAAGCTCGACCATGTATGCATTCAGACCGAGTTTTTCACGCAGCTGGTTCTTTACGCGCACAGGATTCGCACCCTGGCGGTCACACTTGTTCACGAAAGCAATACGGGGTACATGATAGCGCTTGAGCTGGCGGTCAACTGTGATTGACTGAGACTGAACACCTGCAACAGCACACAAAACCAAAATAGCTCCGTCCAAAACGCGGAGTGAGCGCTCAACTTCAACTGTGAAGTCAACGTGTCCTGGGGTGTCGATCAGGTTAATGGTGATGTCTTTCCAGTTAACCTGTGTGGCAGCTGACTGAATTGTGATTCCACGCTCACGCTCCAGATCCATAGAATCCATTACAGCACCAACGCCGTCCTTACCACGGACTTCGTGAATCTGGTGAATCTTGTTGGAGTAGAACAAGATACGTTCTGACAGAGTAGTTTTGCCAGAGTCAATGTGGGCGCTGATACCGATATTACGTACCTTGGTAATATCAAAGCTCATATTGTTTACCTCTCTAAAAAGAATTCAGCTTTAAGTTTTGCAGAATGAATCCACAACCCTCTGCCGTAGAAACATTACCGCATCATCTATATTCTAAACACTATAATAGAAAACGATATTAAATTCAATAGGAAACAAGCGAAAATCGCCACAAATCAAGCAAAAATCGCCATCCGTTCATTTTACGAAAGCCCCCGCAGTCCAGCCTCCCAACTCCGACCTCCCAACTCCAACTCCCGTTCCCCACAAAAAAAACAAACAATTCTTCCATAAAACAATATTTTCTTTTGACATTGCAAGCCACAAACGTTATATTAATAGTATGAAACTTTACTCAAAACATCACATTGTAATTTCTTCCATAATAACAGGTGCCGCGGCAGCCTTGGCGGCGGTTGCAGTCTGTCTGCCCATCGCAAAAAAGAGCGCGGCGCAAAAAGAAGTCGTGGAAAACATCTCTGAAAGCGGGCCGCTGATTATCGACAACAGTGCCATCGAAAACACCGAAGACATCCCGTTTCAGCTGGAGACCAACACCCCGGCCCTTCAAGTGGCCTCCTCAAACAGTACATACACTCAGGACGAAGCCCAGAACATCGCGGTGTACGAAAAATGCAACGAAGCGGTCGTGAACATCACCACGCAGGTCATGGGATACAACTGGTTCCTCGAACCCGTGGTCACATCAAGCGGCTCAGGCTCAGGCTCCATCATCGACAAGCGCGGGTACGTCATCACCAACGTGCATGTAATCGAGAACGCAAGCACAATCACAATCTCCCTCGCAAACGGCTCCAGCTACGACGGAATCGTTGTGGGTAAAGACGTGGAAAGCGACATTGCGGTTCTGAAATTCACCCCAAAACCAGGCGCGGAACTCAAGACCATCGCATTCGGCGACACCGAAAACCTCAAAGTGGGCCAGAAAGTCATCGCAATCGGAAACCCGTTCGCACTTGAACGCACAATGACCACCGGAATCATTTCAGGACTCGGACGCCCCATTCAGGAAAGCGAAAACGTAATCATCCGCAACATGATTCAGACCGATGCGGCAATCAACCCCGGAAACTCAGGCGGACCATTGCTCGACAGCCAGGGCAGAATGATCGGAATCAACACAATCATCTATTCCTCAAGCGGTTCGTCAAGCGGCGTAGGATTTGCAGTTCCAGTCTCAACGGCAAGACGCGTTGTAAGCGACCTCATCAACTACGGAAAAGTAAACCGCGGAGTCATGATGCTCTCCCTCGTGCAGAACACAAGCCGCATCGCAAATTACGCAGGATACGGAATCAACACCGGAATGATTGTAAGCAAAGTGCGTTCGGGAAGTCTTGCCGAAGCAGCCGGAATCAGAGGCGGAAAAACAGCAGTCCAGTACGGTTCGTTCAATCCGAAGACCATCTATCTCGGCGGCGACGTAATCACAGCCATTGACGGAATCTCAATCAGCACGCTCGCAGATTACTATGCAGCCCTCGAAGACAAAGTCCCCGGCGACACAGTAACCGTCACAGTCTACCGCAACAGAAAATACACGGAACTGAAAGTGAAACTCGAAGCCGAAAGCTCCACTTCAAACTCGCAGTCAATCTGATTTTCTCATTCATCGCGCACAAACAAAAGGGCCCCGTTCTCAAAAACAGGGCCTTTTTCACATCATTTCCTCAATCTTTTCTTCATTTCAATGATTTGACAAAACTTTTGATTTCCCTAAAACAAAATGCACCATACAAACCTCCCCAGTCCATATTTTATCGGAAATAAGAGCGGGAATCACAAGGGGGTGTCCTCCGCAGGCGGAGGCCGGGCTATCCGTGGTTCCGTTACCACTCCATTCTGCCGCAAGCGTCAGAACGCCTCCGGCGCCACTACTATCCCTCACCCTGCAATTCCGCCGCTGCCTTCAAGTGCAAAGTATTTTCCGAAGATGGCCATACCGAAAAAAACTATTTCACACTGATGAAAACAAGTCCATCGCCTGCATGGTCAAGTCTGTCGTCCCACATGATTTCGTTTGCACTGTTCAGGTAGAACTGACCGCTTCCGTTTGTTGATTTTATTTCGACTTTGGAATTTCCGTCTGAAATTGCGCGTATCGTGTGCACCCCGTTTTCATAAACCAAAACGCCGCCGCTTGCTTCAGTTGCATTCATGTCGTAAACTTCAATGCTTGCGGCCGAAGATGCACGCTCTATGTGAACGGAATATACAGAGCCGTTTTTTGCAATGCAGATTTTTCCTCTTCCTTCAAAATCATAGTCCCAGAATTTTTCTTCCCAGTTTCCAAGAAGATCCGTCCATTTGTAGCCCAGTGTTTTTTCAACACCGTCGCCATAAATTGACTTCCAGTCATTTTTCATTGAAATGCTTTGCCATCCGTTTGCTTTGCAGAGGTCGAACATTTTTCCGGCTTTGGATTCGTTTCCATTTTCGCGTTCAAGGTCGTCGCAGCAGAGCATGAACGCAAGGCTCCTGTAGGGATTGTCTGTTATCGTAAAGTTTGCCATGCTTGAATCGCCGGTGCTGTTTCCGAAAGAGAGAACAGGCTGCTGTCCAATCTCCTTCATAATAACGGAAACCTTGTTCATCTTGAGATTTTTAATGATGAATGTTCCGCCGGTAACGAGCCTGTCTTTCAGCGTGAACTGATAATTGAGTCCGTCGGCATTTCCCTGACCGTCTGCCGCAAGAGTCTCATCCGACCCGATGATTTGCCCCGGAGAAAGTTTCAACGGCGAATCCTTTATAATTCCACGCACGATAAAGCGGTCGGTTCCACTCACAACGTAAACGGTAAATCCGTTTGCCTCAAGATACTCAACAACCTGAAGCATTGGAGCATAAAATCCGTCACCGCGGTTCATTCCAATGTAACTCGGCATCGGAGTCTTTTTGAAGTTCTGAATATAAGCATCGAATTCCGAAAGAGTCATTCCCTTGAATGATGATGCAACCGCTTTGCCATGATCAACTTCAAGACCCGTAAATGATTCACCGGTTTCATTCTGCTTCTGAATCTTCTGCGCTACCTCACGTTCAAATGCCGAGGCTCTGTTTTTGTATTCAGGGTCTTCCGTAACACGGTAATTAAGAAGAGTGTAGTCAAAATAATTGGGATCCGTTTCACAGAAAAGTGTTCCGTCAAAATCAAACACCGCGATGCGGTCTTCTTCGGGAATAAAATCCGCACTTGATTTATCAGTAACCGATTCCACAAAATCAATCAA
>DGXM01000090.1 GCA_002396325.1 Treponema sp. UBA4232 | reverse complement strand
CTGTTCTTTTTTAAGGGAAAATACATTGCAAAGATTTATTCTAAAAAAAACTGAACTATATTAAGACAAAGTTAATATCATGCTGAGACCCTGGAATAACTCTGAGGAATTCAATCATTTGAAAATTTGGATTATGTAGTGGAACTTTTTTGCCGATAAGGTTAAATGGAGAAAAAATCTTGACGGTACCATATTTCAGTGCTACAATCTCAAGTATATCCAAAAAACTGGATTTGCTTCGGACAGAGAAAAAATGGTGCAGGGAGTGCTACTTTGACATTTAATGACAGTTTCGCTTACATTCCGATTTTCGCAATCGCTATAGTCGCATTGGTTTTGCTGCCTTTGCTGTTTATAGTGCGTAAAAGGAGCACTGCCCGCGTCAGTTTCATTGTTTTTGCAGCGGATTTGATACTTTTTGTTTCCAGTCTGATTACCGGTTCCCGTTTGCTTTCTGGAAATGCCGACGGTTCCGCAATGGTTTTTTATGCGGTTTCAATTCTTATCGCTCTTTTCTTGTTTATTCCTTACGGATACATGCTTGCCACTTTCGAACCTAAGAAAATCGATGTTCTTGTGCCTCATTCATATAATGAAAAAGCTCAGAAAATGGCCGAGCAGAGTCAGAAGGCAGAGGAAAAGTCAAGGGATCTTTCTGAAAACGAGCTTTCCCTTATGGATATTAACCGTGATTTTATGGCCCAGGCGGCAACCGCATATACTTCCGACCAAGGATACAACAGTTTCCTTAATTACATCAACAAGACGATTAAGGATCAAATCAATGCAGACGGAGCCGCAATCCTCATGGTTGATGACTTTGAGGATTTGATTTCGGTCAAGGCTTTCGAAGGGGATTTCCCGCCGCCGTACAAGCTGCCTTCAGACCTGCCTCATAAGCCTGTCCGCGTTTCAACCAGCTTTAAATTCGCTTCATTCCCGCTTAGTGACAATATTTTCGGGGAAATCGCAAAATCAGGAAGAGCAGAACTCATTACAAAGCCTGAAATGGATGACCGCATCTACCAGAACGGACCTGAGGAATTCCTTGAGTGCGGAAGTTACATAATCGTTCCTATGAAGATTCAGGACACTGTAATCGGAGTTACAGCCTATGCCCGCAAAAACGGAACCGAAAAATTCAATGAGGACCACTTGAAGACCGCCTCAACCCTTACCGATTTTGCCGCCGCGACTATTCAGAATGTCATTGCGGTTAAGGATATAATAGAAAAGAGTGAAATGAACAAGGAGTCTGAAATAGCCGGACGTATTCAGGATATGCTCAAACCTGCGAAACTTCCTCTTGTCAAAGGCATTCAGATGGGAACCGTGTGGAATCCTTCGGCCGGTGTCTGCGGTGACTATTACGATGTGATTGTATCGAGAAAAGACCGTGTTTCTTTCATAATGAGCGATATTGCCGGAAAGGGAATAAACAGTATGACCGTGATGACAATGCTTCGTGCCATGCTTCATCTTGTGGTGAATACAACCCAGTCCGCCGGAAAAATCCTTACATGGGTAAATAAAGGCATTTCTTCGGAATCATACAGTACCGACCATTTTGGCTCTTTGGCGCTCATAAATTACAATCCGCTCACGCAAAGTATTGAATTTGCCACAGGCGGCGTGATTCCGGTGTGCTATTACAATTCCGAAACTGACGAAATAAAGCAGATTTCACAGTCAACCGACCCGATCGGTGTGGAAAAAACGTCGGAATACAAAGATTTCGTGCAAAAAGTCAAAAGTGGTGATATAATAATAACATATACCGATGGTATAGTTGAAGCGCTGAACGAAGACGGACAGCAATTCACGGCGGATGCTCTGCTTGACTTGGTGAAGAAAAATCATGCCAAACCGAGCAAAGAACTTGCAAACCTTGTCAAGGCTGAAGTAAAAAAATTCAGTGGCAATGCCGATCAACATGATGACGAGTCGCTGCTGATAATAAAAATACAGTAAATTGTGCACTAAGGAGAACACATATGGAACTGAAAATACGCAAGAACGGTGAAGTTTACATTATCGATGTGAACGGCGAAATGGACTTGTACAATTCTTACAAACTTAAAGAGTTGGTTATGAAGATGCTCGAGAAGAACGTGAAGTCTTTTGTCATCAACTTGGAGCAGGTTGACTACATTGACTCTTCCGGAATCGGTGCTCTCATTTACATTTGTTCAACCATCAAGAAGATGAACCTGAAACTGTATATTTCCAACATCCACGGTTCTGTAAAAAAGGTTATTGAGCTTACAAAACTTATGGGTTATTTCCCGATTGCAAACTCTGTGGAAGAAGCCCTCTTGATGATTAACGAGTAACGGGGGGAGGACATGGAAGCAATAAAAGAACTGCGCTCTGACAGCAATGATCCCTTGTTCGACAAGGCGAATATGCTTTACAAGGAGTTTCCGTCTGATTTCCGCCAGATACGTTACTTCACGCTGCTTATAGTTCAGTCAGCACCCTTGGAAATCAAGGAAATAAATTTGCTCGAACAGCAGATTTCTGAAATCATCAAGAACGGTGTCAAGCACGGAAACCACTGCGATATCAACAAAAAGATTCATGTGTGGTATTCATTCAGTGCAACACACGCCCACATCATCGTTGAGGATGAAGGTGAAGGCTTCAAGGATCTGGAGAAGTGGAATGAGTTCAACCGAAAACGATTGGACTGTCTGCACAATTCAAACTTTGAGGAACTGACAAATTACGTTACATTCCGCACCAAGCAGTCTGATGAGCAGGACGGTGGTAACGCGCTTTTTGCAGCTCTTGAATACTGGAACGGCGGATTTGTCTACAACGACAAGCGTAACGGAGTTGCCATGCTCAAGAAATTCCAGCAGAAGCGTCATGGTGTCACCATAGACGAGTAAAACTTGAAAAAATGCAGTGCCCTCAACCGGGGGTGGCATTTTTCTTGACAATTTACTGTTTTTTTCCTATACTCCTTATAAGAACGGGGGTGCCCCGGTTTCGACAGATAAGAGTGATCTTGTGCTGCAGGTGAGGCTGTCATCTGGTCTCTGATACAGGTGAAAACAATAACTGCTAAACGTAGAGAAGACGAAGTGTCTGAAAACGCTCAGCAGGCTCTTGCTGCTTAATTGTAGCTGAGCCCGGAACTTGTGGGGTGCTGTTCCTAACGCCATGAGCTTCTGTCACAAACAGGGACTTGCCGCGGACTATGTTCGGGTTTTTCGCGGGACTTTATCCGAAATACGGAGACGACGCTTTTGGGGCTGCTACCGTTTCCCGACAACCACCTCGCCCTAATAAACCTGTAGAGGCGCCTGGCCAGCTTGTTTGGACGCGGGTTCAATTCCCGCCACCTCCAATTATCCGCATTTTTTGTTGAATGTCCTGTACCGGCTTTTGTCAGTACAGGATTTTTTTTACTTCAAATCCTTACTCAAATGTATTTATGATACTTCTTTTCAATGTCCTTAATCAGTTTGTATTCGAATGAATCAACAAGAGCCATCCATGACGCTTCAACAACGTCGCAGCTGACCCCCATCGTAGTCCAACTGTCGCTTCCGTCCGAGCTTTCAATCAAAACACGTACACGGCTTGCAGTGGCGCTTTTTCCGTCAAGAACGCGGACTTTATAGTCGGTGAGCCGTATCTGCATTACGGAAGGATAGAACGTCTTCAGTGCCGAGCGGAGTGCTTTGTCCAGAGCGTTGACAGGTCCGTTTCCCTCACCTGCGGCTACTTCAATGTGGTCCTCAACGGCAATCTTCACCTGTGCGAAAGCGTAAAGTCCGTCTTCCACAAGAGGAATCTCTCCGCTGGTCTTGTAGTAGTGCAGTTTGAAGAAGGGCTGGTATTTTCCAATGGCCTTTCTAACCAAAAGCTCGAAACTTCCGTCGGCGCCTTCAAACTGATATCCCTCGTGCTCAAGATCCTTCACCTGCTTTATGATTTCCGCCACAACAGGATCGGACTTTTTGATGCCGGGGTCAAACTTGTTGATTTTTTCTATTATCATGCTGCGTCCGGCCACTTCACTCATCAGGAACACTCTCTCGTTTCCAACAGTGTCGGGGCTGACGTGTTCGTAGGCGGCAGGATTCTTCAGCACAGCGTCAATGTGCATACCGGCCTTGTGGGCAAAAGCATTCTGTCCAACATAGGGAAGGCCTGCATCAAGCGGAATATTCGTGATTTCAGAAACTCTTTTGCAGATGGAAGTAAGATTCACCAGATTTTCCTCGGGTATGCATCTTTTCCCCATTTTAATCTGCAGGTTTGCAATGATTGTGGAAAGATTCGCGTTACCCGTGCGTTCTCCGAATCCCAAAAGAACTCCCTGAACATGAGTGGCACCCTCCTCAACCGCAATAAGAGAATTGGCAACTGCAAGACCGGAGTCATTGTGCGTGTGTATACCGATTTTTACCGCCTTCCCGAACTTTTCAACCACTGCGGCCACGGCCCTGCGAAGGTCGTTCATCATGCACCCGCCCTTTGTCTCGCAAAGACACAAAACCGTAGCCCCTCCGTCAACGGCGGCCTGAAGGGATTTCATTGCATATTCGCTGTTTTTCTGATAACCGGTGAAAAAATGCTCGGCATCGTAAATGACATTCCGTCCGCGTTTGGTAAGATACTCGCAGGTGTCGCGTATCATCTCAAGATTTTCTTTAAGAGTTGCATGCAGAATATCCGTCACCTGAAAATCCCAGCTTTTTCCGAAAATCACCACATCCTCGGTATCTGCCGAAAGAAGACTCTGAAGATTTGCGTCCTCTGCGCAGGAAGAATCTTTCCGTCTTGTGGAACCAAACGCCACGAGCTTCGCATGATTAAGCTTCAATCCCTTTGCCCGCTGAAAAAATTCCATATCCTTGGGATTCGACCCCGGGTTTCCAGCCTCAATATACGCCACTCCAAGCTCGTCAAGTGCCTTCACAATATGCAGTTTATCCTGTACAGAATATGAAATGCCTTCCCCCTGGGAACCATCGCGCAAAGTAGAGTCCAGAATATCGATAGAAACCATAGAATCCTCCAGCCGCTTCTAACAAAAGAATACCCAATTATATAGAAAATAATTCAGACTGTAAAGACAAAATCAGGAACATACAGTACGAAGGACAGGACGAAAGACCTGATTATGCGGCTTACGCAGTCCCCGGCGTCTCCCGCTTTCCGCCCTTGCGTTGTCACTCCATTCCGACTTGAAGCTCCGCTGTCAATTCGGAACGCTGAAGCGGGGCTCCAATCGGGCGTAGCATGGTGAACGTGTTTTCAACCAC
>DGXM01000020.1 GCA_002396325.1 Treponema sp. UBA4232 | reverse complement strand
AGGGCCTTCCGAGGGTATTTTCACTGCCATCATCGCGGGATTCATCATCTCGGCCTTCGGCGGCTCCAAAGTCCAGATCGGCGGACCCACCGGCGCATTCGTCGTCATAGTCTACGGTGTCATCAGTAAATACGGAATGTCCGGTCTTGCCACTGCTACAATCATGGCGGGCATCATACTGATTCTTCTTGGCGTTCTCAAACTCGGGGGACTCGTAAAGTTCATTCCATATACAATCATCACTGGATTCACCGCCGGAATCGCCGTCACAATCTTCACCACGCAGATAGGCGACTTCTTCGGTCTTACAACAGGCCCCATGCCGGGTGATTTCACGGGAAAGGTCTCTGTTTACGCAAAAAGCTTCGGAACAATAAACTGGTGGGCTTTCGCAGTTGCCGCTGTCTCTCTTGCCGTGATTTTCCTTTGGGCAAAAGTTCCCGTGGTTGGAAAGAAAATTCCAGGATCCCTCGTGGTCATAGTCCTTGCAACCGTGGCATGCACAATCTTCAAAATGCCTGTCGACACAATCGGCGACCGCTATGCAATCCCCACAGGCCTTCCTGCTCCGAAACTCCCCGACCTCTCGCTTTCCACCGTAAGGGAGCTTTTCCCCACGGCCGCATCAATCGCAATCCTTGCCGCCATAGAATCACTTCTTTCCGCTGTCGTTTCCGACGGAATGATCGGCGCAAAACACGACTCCGACACTGAACTCATCGCACAGGGAATTGCAAACGTCGTAACACCGCTCTTCGGAGGAATTCCGGCAACCGGGGCCATCGCCAGAACCGCAACCAACGTGAAGAACGGCGGAAGAAGTCCTGTTGCAGGCATAGTCCACGCAGTCACCCTTCTTCTGATTCTCCTTTTCCTCGGCTCCCTCGTGAAGTACATTCCCATGCCGGCTCTTGCGGCTGTCCTTGTCTCGGTGGCCTGGAACATGGCCGGTTTCAAGGAGATAAAGGGGCTTTTGAAAGGTCAGAAATCAGATATCCTCGTGCTTCTTGTCACTTTCGTTCTCACCGTTTTCGTCGATCTTACTGTGGCAATCGGGGTGGGCCTTATTCTTGCGGCTTTCTTCTTCATCCAGAAAATGGCTCTTCTTTCCGACGTTCATTCATACAATGAGGACGGAACCCCGGTTTCCCATGCCGACACTCCCGAAGAGCATCTCGATGTGCCCAAGGGTGTCCTCATCTACGAAGTGGAGGGGCCGCTTTTCTTTGCCACTGTCAGAAAATTCGAAGTTGCGGTGGGGCGTTCCGGGGCCGAGTTCAAGGTCATGGTAATCCGCATGAGAAACACCACTTATCTTGATGCCGGCGGAATAAAAGCCCTGCGTCAGCTTCAGAATGCCTGTGCCTCACAGAAAATTACGATTGTGCTTAGCGGTGTGCACGACCAGCCTCTGCGCCTTCTTGAAAAATCGGGAATGGTAGAATCACTTGGAAGCGAAAATGTGTGCCGCGACATAAATGCCGCACTTGAACGGGCCGGGAAAATCCTTGCGGAAACATCCAAAAAATGAGGCTCCTACTGAAATAGGTTTCAGGAAAAATCCTGATTCTGCGTTTCAGAGCCGGTGATCAGCGAAAGCGCCTTTTCCATATGAGGGGGAAGGGCTGCCGTGAATGTCTCGTTTTTTCCGTTCAAGGGAATCGTGAGCGATGTTGCGGCAAGACAGAGTTTTTTCACTCCCAGTTTCCTGAGCAGTTTGTTCTGCCTGAAATCACCGTGCTGGTCATCGGCTGCAAGAGGAGAGCCTGCCTGTGCCATCTGGATTCGTATCTGGTGCATCCTTCCCGTTCCAAGTCTTATGCGCACAAAAGAAAGAGTCACTTTTTTTTCGCTTTCAGGCACTGAAATCTCTTTGGAGGCCTCCACTTTGAAATGAAGAGTGGCTTCCTGTTCCCTGCCGTGTGCCGTCACCGTGGATTTTATGGTCCCGGATGGTTTTGCTTTTCCATTTACAACAGGATACCCAAGACAGATGGCGCTGTATTCCTTGCTCACTTCCTTTGCTCCTATGAGCTTTGTCCACTTCGAGGCGGCCTGCGGGGTCTTTGCGACCATCAGAATACCGGAAGTCTCTTTGTCCAGTCTGTGCACAAGATGGATTTTGAAGCCCAGCTGCTTTGAAAGTTCTTCGTCGAGAGGATGAAAAATTCCCTGTCCTCCCTGTACCGGAACGCCGTTTGGTTTGTTTACTAAGAGAATCTCGCTGTTTTCAAACAATATGGAAAATGGTGACATCAACCGATATACTAGTGAAGGTGGCAAAAAATGGCAAGACACTTTAAGAGATTTATTTTCCAGACCGCATTTTTTTTCGCACTGGCAGCGGTTTTTCCCCAGCGGACGAGCATCCTGAACGGCAACAATGATTTTTCCATAGATTTTCCGCTGGGATTCAATCTTGTGGACTCAAATTCCGAGGGCACTTCCTTTCAGCTGCAGAGCCTTGTCCCGAGCACCGTGGTCACTGCGGTGGTCAGAGTGTATCAGGACGGCAGATACGACAGTTCGAAATCGGCACTGGAAGGCACTATGAAAGCCCTGGGTGCTGAATACGAAATCGAGGAATTCGAATGGAGAAATCAGACTTCCGCCATATCCTCGCTTGCAATGGTCATCGGACGTGAGCAGGAATCAGGTTACGCATTGTCGGCAGTCCTTCCTGAAAAACAGGGAATCGTGGTCGTCGTCACATGGACACCGGCACGCTTTTACGACAGGGCGGAATCCTATATGCTGAGTCTCCTCGACAGCCTTAACATCGACGCCGGAAGCTACTACGAGGCAGGACCCGTGACGGCATACCAGTTCGCCAAATCCTCCGAATATATTCCCGTGAATCTTGAAATCGACGGCACGAAGATAAGCACAAGACTCCGCGCAAACGACAACGAGGCCGCTTCATACCTCATCGAGAGGGAATATGCTGTTTTGAGCCTGTACGCCGGAAACAGTCTGTGGAAAGACGCATGGCAGAGATATTACAGGATGATTTTCAGGGACTCATACCAGAGGCTGTGGCAGGCTTCTTTCGACATCTTCAATGAAATCTTCCCGAAGGCAAAAGACAACACGGATCTTGCACAGAAACTCCTTTACTGGACCCAGAACTTCACATACGAAAGGGAGAAGAACACAAGCGACTTTGCGCCACTTCCGTCAATTCTTCTCGGAGGAGGTTCCGATTGCGACAGCCGTTCAATGCTTCTTTCAGTTCTTCTCACTGCAATGAATATGGAGGCCCCTATGCTCGTAAGCGCACAGTACGGACACGCAATGGCGGCAATCACCAGCGACCATCCGGGGCACAGCTTCGAATTCAACGGCACCGGATACCTCATGGGAGAAACCACTTCAAAAGGACTCACCTGGGGAAAAATCGATTCCACGCAGGATGATCAGAGCAAGTGGATTCTTGTTGAGTTCCCCTGATTTCCGGGATTCCTTAAATATTGCCCCCTCTGCACGAAGAAACGGCGTCTCTAAAGATTGAATGCAGACGGGATTTTCATTACGGGAGATTTTTGATGACGGATTCACATTCTATAAAAGCGGTTGTGTTCGATATGGACGGTGTCCTTTTTGACAGCGAAAGAATCACGCGGATTATGTGGAAAAAAGCCGCTGATGAATGGGGACTTTCCGACATCGAAACCGCCGTCCGCGACTGCACGGGATCTTCCCGTCCTGACCAGTGGGTGTATCTGAAGAAAAAATACGGCGGGGATTTCAAGGCAAAGGAATTCCGGGAATACTGCTCCGCATTGTTCCATTCCTATGTGGATGAAAACGGGCTTCCGCTTATGCCTCATGCAAAAGAGATTCTTTCATATCTAAAGGAAAAAAAATATCCGCTGGCTCTTGCTTCGTCCACCAGAAGAATTGCGGTCGAAAAAGAATTGAAAGATGCCGGTCTATGGTCATATTTCAATGCGACAATATGCGGAGACGAAGTGGAACACTCAAAGCCGGCCCCTGAAATCTATCTGCGCGCCTGCTCCTTACTTGGACTTGATCCGGAACTCTGCTGTGCCGTGGAAGACAGCCCCAACGGAATCCGTTCAGCCCATTCCGCCAGAATGAAATGTGTGATGGTCCCGGACCAGATTCAGCCCGACGGTGAAATCAAGGAAATGCTCTACAGACTTTGCACATCGCTTGAAGACCTCAGAACATTTTTGTGACGTTTAGTCTTTCATCTCAGACAAAATCACCGGGGGAAAAATCAAAATGGTTCTGCGGAAATGCGGTTCTTTGATTCGCGCGGAAGGGGTGCATACCACGCAGCTTACTGCGGGGTGCGTTGATTTTTGTGGTACTCCTGCTTTTTTTTGTACATAATTGAATCGACTTCCTCAATCAACTTCATAAGATTCTCATTTTCTTTCGGCATAAAGGATTTTTCTCCCATGCTTACAGAAAGCGGATAGGGAAGAGACATTGATTTTGTGCGCAATGCCAGCTTTTCCGTTATCTTTTCCTGATAGCCGGGTCTGCCTGCGGCGGGGAGCGGACCGATTACAATAAACTCATCTCCTCCCCAGCGGATTTTCAGGAATGATTTCGGGAATACCTCATTGAGCACTTCCGAAACGGTTTTCACGGCAAGATCTCCGTGAAGATGTCCGTGCCTGTCGTTGATGACTTTCATATCATTGATGTCCACGAACATAATGAAGGTTTTCTTGTTTGCTGAAATATTTTTTTCAAGAAGTTTGCCGGCAAAAAGCTCCAGTCCCGTTCTGTTGAGAAGGCCGGAAAGCGCATCCTGAGTGGACAATACCGTAAGCCGTTCACTCATCAGTTTGTAGCTTATGGTCTGTTTGAATTTTTCAATGCTCGCCCCGAAGTCTCTTGACCAGTTGTAAGCGATTTTGTCATTGAGGAGTCCGTGGTGGTTTTTGGAGACATAGTATCCCTGAAGATAATTCTGGTTGAAAATCGGAATGAATAAGAATGTTCCCGGCTTTTCATCATTCATTGACGGCGGAATCAAATCTTTTGTGGGAATCACTTGACTGCTTAACTCTTTTGACTCGGCCTTTCCGTTTTTTATATTGACCAAAACCCTCATCCTGCTTCCGTAACGGGTGCTGGTCAGGTAAGAGTAATTCACATTGGCAAGAGATTTGATGACTTCGTCTTTTATGAGTATCGCAAAATCGTTTCCCTCAAACAGATGTCTTTTTTCAAAATATTCGTTAAGAGCAGGCTCAAGTTCCCCGATGTCGCCATTTCGGATGAACACGTCTTCAATATGCCGCAGATGGCTTGCGAATCTCTGCATCAAATCGATTTTCTGAGGGGAATACATACTGTGGATTTTCTGCGCCTGGGAATCTTCTTTTACGCATCCGCAGCTTTGGCGGTAATACGGGACTGCCTTGATTTTTTTCGACTGCAGAGTGCCGCTTCCTTCAAGAAGGATTTTGACCGCCTCTTCCCCGATTTTGTCTGCCCTGATATTTACCGTGGAGATTGAGGGGATGGAAAGGCTTGCAAAGGAAATGTCATCAAAGCCCACGACTTTCAGGTCGCCTGGCACGTCCATATGGTGTTCCAATGCCGCCTTCGCAACTGCCATTGCGGCCCAGTCGTTTATGCAGACCACTGCTTCAGGATTCTTTTTCTTTCTGGAAAAAAGTTCCTGCGCTTTATTGTAGGCAAATTCATAAGACCAGTCGCCGTTCAAAAACAATCTGTCTTCGGGAACGGGAATGCCGTGTTCTGCGAGAGCTTCCTTGAATGCGTTGAAGTGGGATTTTGAGCCTATGTTGTCGCCGGGACCTCCGATGTATGCAAATTCTTTGATGCCGTGCTGTTCGATAAGGTGCGATACAAGATTTTTACAAACATCGTGATTGCTGCTTCCGACGTAATGAAATCCCTCAAGGGGAGTGTTTATTGAAACCGCAGGAACGCCTGACTTCAGGATTCTCTTTCTTTCTTTTTCGACCCTTGCGTTGTCGTTCAGGAGATTGGGCATAAAAACAATGCCGTCGTATTCAACCGGGTCGATAAGATCGTAAATTGAAAAGCCGGTTGTATTCGGTATTCCGTTTGATTCAAAGGATTTGTAACTTGTGAAAACATAAAGATCTGCATTTCTTTTCCGGCACATTTTTTCCATTCCCTGCAATGTCGAGAGAACGTAGTCTACTGACCAGCCCGATGTTATTACTGCAATCTTTTTCTTCATTGGTTTATCCCCTGCTTTTTTATACCTGCGCTGCCATGCCTATGGGAAAAAGTTTCAACCCTGCTACAGTTCAACTATACACCAAGACATGGATTTTTTCAATCGCAATATACCGGTGCTCGGGGAAAATGCCTATGGGGTTCTGTATATTAAGGCCAGAGTGCTGCAATCACAATTGCCGGCAGCATGTTTGCGACCCTTATTTCCTTTTTCCAGACAAGATTTATTCCGACGCAGAAAATCAAAATATTGCCGACATAAGACAAATGCGCCAATGCATTTTCCGTCATAAAAGAACCGGCGAAATGTGCAATCAGTGTTATCGAGCCCTGGAATATTGCAACCGGGAGCGCGGAGAAAATGCATCCTTTTCCCAGGCTTGCAGTCATTATCATGATGATTACAGCGTCCAGGATTCCTTTTGCCAGCAAAGTGGTGAAGTCTCCAGAAACGCCGTCTTGAATGGAACCGACAACCGCCATTGCTCCTATGCATACCGTGCATGTTGCAGAGATGAATGCGTTCAAAAAAGAAGAGTCTTTTTGACTTCCGGTTTTTCGCTTGAGCCAGTCTCCAAGTTTTTCTATCCCGGTCTGAATGTGAAGAAGTTCTCCGATCAAGGTTCCAGCAGAAAGACTTACAATCATCATCATGATTCCGTTTTGCGAAATACCGCTTTCATTTGCAGAAAGCATCCGCGACATGACGCCTCCGATTGAGAGGAATAAAACAGCCACACCGTTCGCTGTCATAAGGGTGTCCTGGACTTCGCTCTTTATCCATTTTCCGAAAAGAAGACCGATGATTCCGCCGGCCAAAATCAATGCTACATTTATAAGCGTTCCCATTTGCTACTCACTGAATGTGAATTACAATACCGCAGAAAATGTTTTTTGTAAACTGCTGTCTCGCATAGCCGTCGTATTCATAATCCGCCACCTGATCCGCGGGGTGATTTTCCGATTGATTGGAAAACTGATTTCCGCATGTTCAAGAGCCTGAGGATTCACAGCGGAAAATCATATCGCACGGATTGGAACCAAGCTGTTTTTTTCATCAAGTGGAATGCTGGACGAGGACATGCACAGGATCGCGCCATTCCCGATTTCTTTATTGAGTGACGGCAAGACGGAAAAATTTTTCAGGGCATTTTTACCTGGATCCGCATTCATTTTAATCTCCACAGGATATAATTTTCCGTTTTCCAAAATCAGCAAATCTATTTCCTTTCCGTTGTTGTCCCTGTAATAATAAAGCCTGCTTCTCACATCGATTCCATTATTTGCATAACCTTTCAGGATTTCCGAGACGACATAAGTCTCAAACATTGCGCCTGCCATTGCCGAAAGCTCCAAAGCCCTCGCATTGTTCCAGAGACTGAGATAGCACGCAAGACCAGTATCCATAAAATATAATTTCGGCCGCTTGACAATCCTTTTTATTGTGTTGCCAGAATAAGGCTGAAGCAAATGCACGACGCCGGAAGCAAGCAAAAGCGAAAGCCAGTTGTCCGCAGTTTTTCTATCAACTCCGACATCCTTTGCAATGTCCAAAAGATTCACTTCCTGACTCGTTCTTGCGGCCAAGCACGAAATGTATTTCATAAATTTGTTCTCATCTTTTATGTTTATTAAATTCCTTATATCCCTCTCGATATAAGTCTGCACATAAGAGCCGTAATAATCCTCACAAGACAGCGAACTGTCGCTTATGAGCTGCGGCATTCCACCCCTCAGAATTTTATCAAAGATTTCGGAGATTGTGTCATCGGAAGACAGGCTGGGAGCAGTCTCCGGGTTAAAAGCAACGCTTCTCCGCCCTTCAATCTCAGCCCTGGACATTGAGTACATTGACAGCACGCCTACCCGACCGGCAAGCGATTCTCCGACATCACTCATCATATTGAAAATCTGAGATCCAGTAAGATAATAAAGTCCGTTCCGTCTTTCCTCGTCAACCTTGATTTTTATAAAAGGCAGAAGTTCAGGGGCATATTGAATTTCATCAATAATAAGGGGGGAGGAATATCTCTGCAAAAAAAGCTCTGGGTCTTCTTTTGCAATCTGCCGAATCTTTGGGTGATCCAGTGTCACATATTGCATTTTCTCACGATTCTCCGCAATTTTTTTCAGCAAAGTTGTTTTTCCGACCTGCCTTGCCCCGCATACGAGAACAACAGGAAAATGTTCAGCCATATCTTTGACCCTGTTTTCTAAAGCCCGTGGAATATACATGTGCCCTCCTTTTTTCATACATTTTAGGACTTGAACTCCCTTTTTGTATTATAATTGTTTTTCAAGAAATATCAATGCCCAAGAGCCTGCGTCAAGAACATGAGAGAGCACAGTGGAAAAAACTTCTCTTTTATGATAAAATTGGATACACAACTCAAAAAAAGCACGGAGCGAAAAATGGACGACTGTATTTTCTGTAAAATCATCAAGGGAGAAATCCCGGGCTTTAAGATTTATGAGGATGATTATACCTACGCATTTTTGGACATTGCGAAGGACGTGGACGGACACACTCTGGTCATCCCGAAAAAACACGTGAGGAGCATGCTTGAGTGCGATTCAGAAACGATGACTCATGTTATGAGCACGGTTCAAAAAATCAGCAGGCATTATATTGATGACTGTGGTTACGGCGGCGTGAATCTCTTCAACTGTACGAACGAGTGCGCGCATCAGTCGGTGTTTCACTTCCATGTCCACATAATCCCAAGGAAAGAAAATGACGGCATCCGTGGAGTCCCGGATTTCAAGGGCGCGAAGCTTCCTCTTGAAGAAATGCACGAAAAACTCAAGATGTAAAATCCGTAAAAAAAACACGGCCTAATCCGATTTGGACAAAGCCGTGTCATAAAATCAAAAATGTTCAGCTCTCAGTTTTCATCTTTCCACTTTCCAGAAATCGAACACGTCCGGGTGGGTCTCAATCTTGAAAACCGTTTCGGATTTTGATTGCGTCCATTTGTTCGCAGGAATCAGCTGATAAGGCTACACCTCGTTTATAAACTTGCAGTTAAATCCGAAATCAGTTTGTTGAAAGATGGG
>DGXM01000057.1 GCA_002396325.1 Treponema sp. UBA4232 | reverse complement strand
GCGATGATTACAACCTTTGCCTTTGCAATGCGGAGCTCGTTTGTCTCCATGTTCATAAGAACGGCACCGGCTGCCTCGCCCTTGTCGTTTTTAATGATTTCGATTGCGGATGTAAAATCAACGACCGTGATTGAATCTGCCCGGTTGAATGTCTCATCGCGGAGGGTACGCATGATTTCAGCACCTGAGTAGTCCTTGCATGCGTGCATTCTCTTGCGGCTTGTTCCGCCACCGTGGGTCGTTACCATTGTTCCATCGGCTTCCTTGTCGAATTCCACGCCAAGATCATTGAGCCATTTTATTACGGATGGAGCTTTGTTTACCAGTGTGTAGACCAGCTCAGGCTTTCCGTCAAAGTGTCCGCCACCGAATGCGTCAAGGTAGTGCTGTGCCGGTGAGTCATTGGGCTTGTCAGCCGCCTGAATTCCACCTTCGGCCATCATTGTGTTTGCATCACCCACGCGGAGTTTTGTGACGAGGAGAACCTTTGCTCCTGCTTCGCTTGCCATGATTGCAGCACTTGTTCCTGCTCCACCGCCTCCGATGACAAGAACATCCGTCTCGTAGTCAACATGGTTCAGGTCGATGTGCTCGGGCTCGATGCGGGGATTTGCCTGAAGCATGTCTGCAAGCTCATGCGGTGCCTTCTGTCCCTTGTTCGGGCCGATTTTCAGCTCCTCAAACTGGCTTGCAATGCGGTCAGGGTGATATTCCTTGAGCAGCTGATCCTTTTCGTCTGCGGTAAGGCGGGCATGCTCAAACTTAAGATTTTCGTCTCTTTTTTCTGCCACAATCTTTGCGGCTTCATCCAAGTAATTTCCGTACATATTCCATAAACTCCAATATGCGGTCATTGAGCCTGTCGAAATGACCATTTGCAAAAAGGCGGTCTCGACAGGCTCAACCACCTCGGTCAATTATTTTTCAATATCGCGGTTGTTGTAGAGCTCCTTGATTTCTGCCAAGGGCTTCTGCATCATAGCCTGAATCGCTTCCTCGCACTTTCCTTCGGAGATTTCGTTCACACGGTCAATAAGGTGCTGGCTCTGAGGCTGGATGTACTTTCCGTTCAAGCGGCGTGCAAGTTCTGCAACCTGCGGGTGGCTGATTCCTGCCGGGCATCTTGAAGAGCAGCATCCGCACATAACGCAGTCAAATGAGAGGTCTGCACACTTTGCAAAATCACCGCGCTGTGCGTAGGCAATATACTGCATTGTGTTGAGACTCTGGGGACATGCGCGTGTACAAGCATTGCATCCCACGCATGAATAAATCTCAGGGTAAAGCTGCATCATCACCTGCTGCTCGGGTTTGATTTTGTTGATGTCGTAAATCTGCTTTACGAGCGGGAAGAAGGGAAGTGTTGCGATGTACATATCGTTTTCAACCTTCTTTGAGCAGGCAAGACAGGTCTGAAGCTGGTTCTGTCCCTTGATGCGGTAGATTGTAGCACATGCACCGCAGAAACCGTTACGGCATCCGCATCCGCGCTTCAACTGATAGCCAGCATATTCCATTGCATTCATAATCGTAAGTTCTGCCGGCACTTCGTATTTTTTGCCGAACAGATATATTGTCGCCATTTCTTTTTCAGCCATTCTAATTCTCCTTTAATCCGGAAGTGCTTGAGCTTGTCGAAAACATTGTGTTATAAAACATCCCGACTGGCTCAATGTCCGGAAAATTTATCAATACTCTGGTGGTAATTCACCCAACTGGTCAAAGCTGAACACCGGACCGTCTTTGCAGACGAACTTGTCGCCGATGTTGCACCTGCCGCACTTTCCGATACCGCACTTCATGCGCATTTCCATGGTGGTGAAAATCTGGGTGTCAACGAATCCCATCTTTTTCAACTCTGCCAAAGAAAGGTGAATGAGGATTGGCGGTCCGCACATGATTACCGTCATGCTTGTATCCGGCTTGCACTCGGTGACGTAAGGAGGAACGAATCCAACATGTCCATCCCAGCCTTCCTCGGCGCGGTCAATTGTGAGGTTGATGGAACAGTTTGGCTGCTTCATCCAGACATTCTGCATTTCGTCAAGGCGCACCAAATCAGCTTTGCTTCTTGAACCGTAGATTACCTGAATGCGTCCGTAGTTCTCACGGTGGTCCATCATGTAGTTCACGACGGAGTGCACCGGAGCGATGCCGATACCTCCAGCGATGACCAGAATGTCTTTTCCTTTAAGGGCACCCTCAACCGGGAATCCGTTTCCAAGAGGTCCGCGGATTGCGATTTCCTGTCCGGGTTCGGCGGCATGGAGCCAGCTTGTGAGCACACCGCATTTTTTTACGCTGAACTCAAGATGGTCGGTGAGTGTCGGGGAAGAGGTGATGGAAATCATTGACTCTCCCAGACCGGGCACCATCAGCATGGCACACTGTCCCGGAATGTGCTCGAAGGGTTTCTTTCCCTCAAGGTCCTGGATGTAGAATGTCTTTACATCCGGAGTCTCCTGTTTTATGTCCACAATTTTGCAGACGTGTGGAATCAATGCGTCGTTAATCATTGTGCGTTTCCTCCGTCAGCGGGCATTTCGTTATAAGTCTTTACGACCTTTACAATGTTCATGTGAATCGGGCAGTTTTCAAGACAGCGTCCGCAGCCTACACACTGCCAGTTGTCCTCGTGGGCCATCGGGTAGTAGACGAGCTTGTGCATGAATCTTTGTCTGAATCTTTCTTTCTGTGTGAGACGCGGGTTCGCGGCAGCCATCTGTGTGAAGTCCGAGTACATGCATGAATCCCAGCAGCGGAACTGTTTTACACCGTTTTCACCTGCGTCAAAGTCGCGGATGTCAAAGCACATGCAGGTTGGGCAGACGTAAGTACAGGTACCGCAGCCAAGACATGATTCTGAAAGTTTTTCCCACATCGGTGAGTTGAAGATTTTGAGCATGTCCTTTCCCTTCCATTTTGAAAGGTCAAGATTTGCAAATGGAGTTGCGGCGCATTTTTTGCGTGTTTCCTCCTGCTGCTTTTTCACCTTGTCGTCGCTTCCTTCCGCAAACAGGGATTTTGCGCTTTCAAGAAGAGCCTTTCCCTTGTCGGTATTGGCTTCGAAGTAGAATGTACCGTCACAAAGCCATGCACTCACATCTCCGCCGGGAACTGCTGCATCGATTTTGTATGCGGCGCAGAAACAGGTCTTTGCGGGATCCGTGCAGGCGAGCGTGATTACCGTTCCGTGGTCACGGCGGTTCTTGTAGTAAGAGTCAACCGGATCCATGTGGAGGTAAACGGCATCAACAATCTCAAAGCTCTTTGCATCACAGGCCCGAACACCGAATACCACGAAGTCCTTCAAATCCTTTCTGGGATCTTCAACTTCAACATGCTTTCCTTCCATCCTGAGGTTCACAAGGTTTTCCGCCTTTGGGAAGAAAAAGTCTTTTGCGGAGCGGACGGTCTTCAAAGCCTTTGAAAGCTCGACACCTTCCTTCCATGCGGTAAAGTCTGCTTTTCCGCTGTTGTTGTCAGCCGGGATGTACAAATCTTCTTTTGAAGCAATCAGCTTGAAGAAGTCGTTTATTTTTGATTCAGGAAGAGTAAACATCATTTGGCCTCCTGTGAGAGAGCTTCGCGCTGGTGGACAATGCTTGCCTCGCAGTCATCCGTGGTGTACGTGAGCATCGGCGGTTTTGTTTCCATGTCGCTTCCAGCGATGTAGGGACCGTACAGTTCATCGATGTCTTTTGTGAACTTGCGGTTCAAAAGATGCAGCGGAATGTGCTGAGGACATACTCTTGAACATTCTCCGCAGTCGGTGCATCGTCCGGCCACATGCCATGCGCGTATAATATGGAAGAGATTTTCTTCGAAACTGTTGACGGCGACCTTTTGGGTGGTGTACAGATTGTTGTTGTCGAACACGCACTTTTCGCAGGTACAGGCGGGACACACGTTGCGGCATGCATTGCACCTGATGCAGCGGCTAAGTTCGTTCTGCCAGAACGCAAAACGCTCGTCGGCGTTCATCTTCTCAAGCTTTGAAACCGTGTCGTAGCGGTCGGTGTACTCAACATAAGTCTCTTCACCAATCAACTCATCGTAGGTCACATGCTTCTTGTTGCGGCAGTGGTCGCAGCCTTCCCCGTGAACATCCTCGTCCAGTGTGCAGCTGCAGGGAATTCCGATGGCATACACGTCATCGCGTGTGATGCGGTTTTCCTTCAAGAGCTGTGTGAACGAGTGGCTGTCGCCGGGCTTAAGGAACACAAGGATTTTTTCGCTTGGAATCGGAGCATCCTGTGCGTTCGGGTCGCGCTGTTTTGCCATTGCATTATTCACGCGGGTGGTGCTTTTCTTTATTTCAATCTCACGTGTGTATTTCACAAGGTATTTTGAAAGGTTTGCGCGGCAGAATTTGTTGAACACGAAGTTTGCCTCCAAATCCTCTGCGGTCTTGAACACTGACGGTGTGATGTCTTCGTCAAAGAGTCCCTTTCTCCAACCGATTACGCTCTGGACTGTTCCGTCTGAGAGCAATTCTTTTGCGCGTTTAATCAGTTTTTCTTGCATCTCAAATCCTCCAGGCGTTTGTTTTCTCCGAGTGCGGTAATCTGCGACACGAAGCTGTTCATAATTTCGGCGAAGCGTACACCTTCAGCCGCAGAGCACCATTCAACCCTTGTTCTTTCCTTTTCAATGCCGAGGTAATTCAGCATGGAGAAAAGAAGCGTCATGCGCCGGCGTGCAAAATAGTTTCCGCTTGTGTAGTGGCAGTCACCGGGATGGCAGCCGCACAAAATCACTCCGTCGGCACCCCTCTGGAATGCGCGCAGGATGAACAGCGGGTTCAGGCGGCATGAGCAGGGGATGCGGATAATCTTAACGTTTCCGGGGTATTCAAGACGGTTGTTTCCCGCAAGGTCTGCTCCGGCATAGGAACACCAGTTGCAGCAGAATGCCACAATCTTAGGCTCCCAGGTCTTGTTTGTAGTAGTAGTTTCTTCCATAAGTCTTTTTGCAGTATCGGATTACAATACCGCATCCACCTCCGCCATGATTTGTTTGTTGCTGAATCCGAAGAGATCCATTGCGCCGGAAGGACATGCAACCGTACAAGCACCGCATCCGTGGCACATGGCCGTATTGACCTGTGAGACGTGGCGTGTGATTGTAGTTCTGTTCGGGCCGCGGAAATCCTTGTCCACATAAGAGATGGCACCGTAAGGACACACGTTTGCGCACTGGCCGCATCCGTTGCACATATTCTCGTCCGGGTGGGCGGTGCACGGGTCGTTCTTGAGCTTGTCTTTTACCAAAAGACAGATTGCCTTTGCGGCGGCTCCCGATGACTGCGCGACAGTTTCCGGAATATCCTTTGGTCCCTGGCAGCATCCGGCAAGGAAGATACCCGCAGTCGGGCTTTCAACCGGGCGGAGCTTTGCATGGGCCTCAAGGAAGAAGTCGTTGTTGTCCATTGAAGTGGTGAGCATCGTTGCAAGCGGACGTGCACTCTTGTCTGCTTCGATTGACGCGGCGAGAACAACCATGTCTGCCTTGATGTGCACCTGACGGTTCAGAATCAAATCGCTTCCCTGTACATCCAGTGTTCCGTCTGACTGAGGAGTGACTTTTCCGACCATACCCTTGATGTAATGCACTCCGTACTGCTCGACAGCACGGCGGTAGAACTCGTCAAAGTTCTTTCCTGGTGTACGCACGTCAATGTAGAATACGTAGCAGTTTGTGTCCGGATAGTGGTCACGGGTAAGGATTGCATGTTTTGCAGTGTACATGCAGCACACCTTTGAGCAGTATTCATGCCCCTTTGAGGCGTCTGCTGAACAGCGGCTTCCCACGCACTGAACAAATACAATCGTCTTCGGAGGCTTTCCGTCTGAAGGGCGGAGGAGAACTCCGTTTGTCGGTCCCGCGGCATTGCAGAGACGCTCGAACTCAAGGGATGAAACGACATCCTTGCTCTGTGCGTATGCAAACTCGTCGAAGGGCTTAAGATCAATGGGATTGTAACCTGTTGCCACGACGATGGCTCCGTATTTTTCTTCAATCACCGTATCTTTTGCATTGAAGTCAATGGCACCCACGCCGCAAACCTTCTGGCACATTCCGCACACGTTGTCCTTTCCTTTTTTGAGGGCGTTCATGTGAAGACAGTAGCCGGCATCAATTGTTGCAACTTTAGGAACAGCCTGTGCAAAAGGAATATAAATTGCAGTCTTATTGTTCAAGTTCAGGTTGAAGTCGTTCGGAACCCTCTTGTTCGGACATTTTTCAATACATGCGCCGCATCCTGTGCACTTTGTTTCGTCAACATAGCGGGCCTTTCTCTTTATCTGTGCGGTGAAGTTTCCGACATAGCCCGTGACGCTCTGCACTTCGCTGTAGGAAAGAATGCGGATGTTCGGGTTCTGGCTTACTTCCGTCATCTTAGGTGTGACGATGCAGGATGCGCAGTCAAGGGTCGGGAAGGTCTTGTCGAGCATGGCCATCTTTCCACCGACAGTCGGTTTTGTCTCAACGATGTCGACCGGGAATCCTGCGTCGGCAATGTCAAGAGCCGCCGTGATTCCTGCGATTCCTCCTCCGATAACGAGTGCCCTCTTTGTCATCGGGGTTTCGCCCGGTGTGAGCGGGGTGTCAAGGATTGTCTTTGCAACGGCAGCCTTACCCAGGGCAATTGCCTTTTCCGTGGCTTCCGCCATATCCTTTATGACCCATGAATCCTGTTCGCGGATGTTTGCAATCTCGACTTTGAACGGGTTGAGTCCCGCACGCTCTGCGCAACCGCGGAACGTCTTTTCGTGCATACGGGGAGAGCAGGAACAGAGCACAACGCCTGTGAGTCCCTTTTCCTTGATAGTCTCCTCAATCATCTTCTGTCCGGCTGATGAACACATGTAAGTGTAGTGGGTTGAGAATTCAACTCCGGGAACTTTTCCGAGTTCCTCCGCTACCTTTGCAACGTCAACAGTACCTGCAATATTCGTGCCGCAGTGGCATACGAAAACACCAATCTTTTCCATCTACCACTCCTTATTTCTTGTATTTCCTGAACGCACTGACAATAGCCTGCTGAGGCATATCGGCATCCAGATACTGAGCCACATCCTCGGCATTCAAATGCTGGGGACCTCTCTGTCTTTCCACTGCCAGTCGCACCGCTTCGATGAGTTTTGCCGGTTCAACCTGACGCGGGCAGCGTTCAAGGCAGGCAAAGCATGAAAGACACTTGTAGATGGAAGAAGATGCCATGAGTTTTTCAATTTCTCCGTTCTCCACCATCTGCACGAACTGATGCGGGTGATACTCCATCTCGTCATAGTTGGGACATGTGCCCGAGCACTTTCCGCAGACCATGCACTTTTTCGTGTTCACTCCGCTGATTGCCTCGAGCTGACTTTTAAACTCCTCGATTTCTGAATTAAGCATTCACGGCCTCCTTCAAAGGTTCCTTCACTCCGAGGGCCTCGGCAAGAAGTTCTGTGAAATAAATCACGTCGAGACTGCTTGAACCTTTGTTCTTTATGAGGTTGTAGCGGCAGAGCGGACAACTTGTCACAAGGAAGTCAGCACCCTGATCGGAGGCATTGTCCAGAATTGCCTTTGCGCGTTTCTGAGGAATTGACGCATCTTCAAGAGCCGTATAAGCACCGCAGCACTCGTTTCTCTGGGCGTAAATGACGGGAGTTGCACCAATCGCCTTTATAAAATCTTCTATTATTTGTGGATTTTCAGGATCATCGAACTGGAGAATTTTTCCGGGACGGAGCAAAAGGCATCCGTAGTAGGCTCCGATTTTCTTTCCCTTGAACGGATTCTTGACGGCGGCCTTCACGTTGTCCCAGCCGATTTCATCACGCAGAATCTCAAGGAAATGCACTACCTTGGTCTCTCCGTGATACTCGATTTCGTCATGTGCCAGGTAATTGTTCACCTTCAGGATGACATTTTCATCCGTCTGCATGTCGTGGTTAACCTGCTTGATGACATTGTAACATGCAGAACACAGCGTGACCAAATCCTTTCCTTCCTTCTGTGCGTCAGCCAAAGCACGTACTGAAGAAAGTTTGGTGGCAATCTCATCTTTTGCAAGCGGATATTCACCGCCGCAGCACTGCCACTCAGGGATTTCGTCAAGTGTGAATCCGAGCGCCTCCGCAGAAGCACGTGCATAATAGTCAAGGTCCAGGGCCTTGTTCTTCAACGTGCATCCCGGAAAGTATGCGTAGTGTTTGGTATTCTCCATTGGACTACTTCCTCTTACAAAAAATATGCGTGAGACCGTGCCAGAAGCTCAGCCCCGTTTTGTTATATGATTTTGTGGTTTTGCGCCACATGAGCGTAGGGAAGGAATACGCCACTTATTCCACCTATTTGCAATATTATAAATTATCGGAAACAAATTTGCTAGAGAAATTTTGCATTTTATGAAAAGATTAGTCAAGGCTAACTCTTGAAATACATTCTTCGTTTTTTTTTACAAGAGCGGAATTTTTTACTCTCCAATAATAAAATTCCTCTATGGTATCAATAAAATTCTTGATATATAATGAAAATCAGGAGATCGATATGATTGAAAAGAAACCACTTGTAATGGATTTGTACACAGCAGATCCTTCGGCTCATGTGTTTAATGATAAAATCTATATTTACCCCTCACATGATGAAGATGAAGACGTTGAAAACAACGACAACGGCGATCAGTATAATATGAAGGATTATCACGTCTACGAGATGGCTGACGAAAAAACTCTGCCGCGCGACTGTGGATGTGTACTCAAGCTTGAGGATGTGAAATGGGCGAGCAAGCAGTTGTGGGCACCTGACTGTGCTGAAAAGGACGGCAAGTATTATTTCGTGTTTCCTGCCCGCGACAAAGAGGGAATGTTCCGCATAGGAATGGCAATCGGCGACAGACCCGAGGGACCTTTCAAGCCCGAGCCGGATTACATCAAGGGCACTTATTCGATTGACCCGTGTCTTTTCGAAGACACTGACAAAAAATATTATCTCACAGCGGGCGGATTGTGGGGAGGCCAGCTTGACCAGTACCGCAACAACAAATGGAGCGCAGACAACAAAGAGCCCCGCGGATCCGAGCCTGCCTGCACACCGAAGATTGCCCTTATGAAAGACAACCTGACCGAGCTTGCGGAAGATTTCCGTGACCTCGTGATTGTTGACGAAAACGGGAAGCCCCTTACCGGAGGCGATGAAGAGAGACGCTACTTCGAAGACCCGTGGATTTTCAAAAAGGGCGACACCTATTACTTCACCTATTCAACAGGAACAACTCATTTCCTCTGCTATGCGACATCGAAAAATGTATACGGTCCTTACACATACGGCGGAAAGATTCTGACCCCGGTTCTGGGATGGACCACACATCATTCAATACTTGAGTATCACGGAAAATGGTATCTGTTTTACCACGACTGCGAAAGGTCGAACGGCATAAATCAGAAACGCAACATTAAATTCCGTGAGCTGAAGTTCGATGCAAACGGTGGTATCATCACGATGGACGGAATGGAACGCTAAATTAATTTCCTCAGCGGCAGAATGTCACACGGAGTCAAAATCAAATCGGAGAAACGACGGATTTTCGATGCCGTGTGACATTAAACAGTATATGCTGTGTTCTCACTTAGGCTGTGTCACGCTGAACGAGGCTGTGTCATGCCAAGCGAAGTAATGTCATGCTGAACGAAGCAATGTCATGCTGAACTTGATTCAGCATCTCTTGTACAAGTGAGATCCCGAATCAAGTTCGGGATGACGGTAGCGGCAAGCCCTGGATGACGGTAGCGGCAGGTCCTGAATGACATGGGGAGGCCAAACGAAGTGATGTCATGCTGACACCCGCACTGGGGTGCTTAGGAGAAAAAATGAAAAAGTATTTATTGTTATTAATTTTATTATTCAGTTCAAATTTAATGTTTTCATTAGACATAAACTATTTCAAAAATAATAAACACATTGAACACTTATATGTTAATTCTCCAGAAGGTTTGAGAATAAGAAATAAACCAACTTTATCTGGAAGTAAAATCGGAGTTCTTTATGACAGAATGAAAGTAAAAATAATTTCTGTAGGAGAAGAAACAACAATAGACGGAATAAAATCTAACTGGGTACAAATTTTGCTTCCTCTAGAAACTATTAAATCAAATAAGAATGTATATGGCTGGATTTTTGGTGGCTATTTGACAGATAAACTTGAACCATTTTCCACAAAAAAATGGACAGACAATGATTTACAAAGATACCTTTGTCGATTTCCATGGGTAACAGGAACAAGAAAATATTATAAGTTTGATTTGGACAACTCTTATAATATGGGATTACTGGAATCTGGTGCTGGTGGAAATGGAAAATATTTTGTTTCGATAAAAGATAAAACAATAACTGTAAAAGCATCTTATGGTGATGAAGAGTATGAAAGTGAAGTTAAGACGGAAATATATAAAGTTTTAAGTATCGAAGAAGATAAAATCACTTTAACAATTAACAATAGTGAATTTACATTACGTCCTGCTTTAACTCATGTTTATTTTTATGGACCGCTTACAAATGAGGAGTTTCAACCGGATTCTTTTGAATTGCCTTCATATAATGCACTTATGTTTTC
>DGXM01000176.1:13243-30282 GCA_002396325.1 Treponema sp. UBA4232 | reverse complement strand
CATGGTGAACGTGTTTTCAACCACCGTCATCCCGAACCTGTCGCTACTGTCATCCCGAACTTGCAACCACTGTCATCCCGAACTTGATTCGGGATCTCCTTTGTATGAGGGATGTCACACGGATTCGAAATTGCTGACGCAATTTCCTTCAAAGAAGCTGGTTATTGTTGGGTTTTAGGTCATCCCGAACCTGCCGCTACCGTCATCCCGAACCTGCCGCTACCGTCATCCCGGGGCTGCAACCACTGTCATCCCGAACTTGATTCGGGATCTCCCTTGTGCGAGAGATGCTGAATTCGGTTGCACGCAACCACGTTCAGCATGACATTTCTCCGTCTTTCAACAAACTGATTTCCGTGACTTTTTTATTCAACCGGTTGACACTATGCGTTGAATTTGGTATAGTAATATTACATTTTAATTCTTTTAAGATGGGGCCGCAAAAAAGGCTCCTTTTTTATTATAGGGGCGGTTTGAGCCGCAGGGGTTTTTGTTGAATTATATTTCGACTGACACAATTCCGTATTTCAAAGATTGTTCGGCTGTGGTGAGCAGCGCAGGTTACATGCTTGTAGAACTGCAGATTGTTCCGCAGAAAGGGTCCGTCCATATTACGGCGGTCATAGCATCAAAAGATTCAGAAAAAGACATAGGGGTGGCAGACTGCTCAAAGGCACATCACGCTTTGCAGCCTAAGTTGATTTCGCTTCTGGGTGTTGACGAGGATTCCGTTTACATGGAAGTCTGTTCACCCGGCATGGAGCGGAACATCAAAAATGCCGCGGAGTTTGCCTTTTTTGTCGGACGCGACATCCGTGTCTGGGATAAGACAGTCAACGATTGGGTGAGTGGTAAAATCAAAAGTTCCGATGAAACCCAGGTGACATTGGCGAAAGAGGACGGCGGAGATTTTTCCGTTGCCTATGAAAATATAGCAAAAGCAAAATTTATTCATTTGTAAGGGGGCTTGTTATGTCAGAGATGGCAGATGCAATCCGTGCGTTGGCCGTGGAAAAAGGAATCAGCGAGGATGCAGTCAAGCAGATTGTTGAGAATATGATAAAGGCGGCCTACAAGGGCTCTTTCAAGACTGATGAGAACTGTATTGTTAAATTCAATGATGATATGAGCGATGTCCACGTGTATTCACGCAAGAAGATTGTAGATGTGGCTTATTCGGAAGTGGATGAGATTGAGCTTGACGATGTTATTCAGTTGAGTGCCGATGCTCAGATTGGTGATGAGATTGACATTGAAATTGACCCCCGCACTTTTGCAAGAAAGGCCATTGCCACCGGTAAGTCGAATGCACATCAGGCTTTCAAAGAAAGCGTTACGGACAATCTTTACAATGAATACAAAGACAAGATTGGCACCATTGTTATTGGAAATTATCAGAGGGAATACAAGGGCAATATTTATGTTGATTTGGGAAAGTCCAACGTGGAGGGATTCCTGCCGTTGAAGTACCAGAGTCCGCGTGAAGTGTATCAGCATAAAGAAGACCGTGTGAGCGGACTTGTCACCGAAATAAAGAGAACCAGTTCAGGCATTCAGCTTGTAATGAACCGTTCCGATCCGAAGTTTGTCGAGCTTGTGGTTGAGCGCGAAGTTCCTGAAGTTGCGGACAAGACAATCGGTATTTACAAGATTTCACGCGAGACCGGTTACCGCACGAAGATTGCCGTGTTCTCCAACAAGCTTGATGTTGATCCCGTCGGCTCGTGCGTTGGTCTTAAGGGAACACGTATTCAGAATGTGACCACGGAGCTTGAAGGCGAAAAGATTGATGTGTGCCGCTATTCAGAGGAGCCGCATGAGTTCATCAAAGAGGCTTTGAAACCGGCCGAAGTGAAGAAGGTCATTCTTACTGATATAGATAAGAAGGAAGCCGTTGCAATTGTTGCGGAAAATCAGTTCTCACTGGCAATCGGTAAGCAGGGGCAGAATGTTCGTCTTGCAAACAAACTCTGTGACTGGAACATCGATGTGAAAACGGAAGAGCAGGCTGCTGATATGGACCTTACGGAAGCCGAGACACGTCGTGCCGCAGATGCGCTTTTCGGTGCGGAAGAGGAGTACGAGGAAGTCGCAACCGTTGCCCAGCTGCCTGATGTGGATCAGAGAGTTGCGGAACTGCTCAAGAATGCCGGAATTGAAGAAATTGAAGACTTTATGGATGCCGTGGAAAATGGATCCGCATTGCAGATTGAGGGCATAACGGAAGCTGATATTGAAGCTGTGAATAAAATCATCAACGAGAATGTTGTTTTCGAGGATGAGGAAGAGGAAGCTGGCGATACAGCGGCAGAGGATGACGGTCAGGAAGAGGAAGATGAATTGGTTTGTCCTGAATGTGGTGCAAAAATCACTATGGATATGACCCGTTGTCCTAAGTGCGGAGTTGAATTGGAATTTCAGGAAGATTGAGGAATAAGAGCGTATGGCGGAAGAAAAGAAACTTGGGTTTGAATTGATCAAGAATACAGATTCTCAGGATGGGCAGAAGGCTGCTCCCAAAAAGAAGGTGGTTGTTGTAAAGAAACGTCGGCCTGCCTCTGGGACTGCTTCAAAAGACCAGAAAAAAGACGTTCACGTAATCACTAAAAAATCGAGTGAATCATCCGTCTCCGCATCTTCCGAAGAGAAAAAGCCTGCGGCAGAAACTCAGGCTCCTGTTGCACAGAACAAAACGGAGACACCCACGGCCGCACTTTCGGCTCCCGCACCGGAGAAAAATCCTGCGGCTCAGGAAAAATCCGCTCCTGCAGGCCAGACACAGACACAGGCTCCTGCACCGGAAAGCAAGCCTGCTCCAAAACCGCAGCGCACCACTTTCGAACTTAATTCAGCCCGTCCGAATGTAAAGGCTGGAAATCTCAGCGGCGGTTCGCGCAGCCGTTACAACAATTACGGTCGCCGCGACGGAAACGGATTTACAGGTGCCCAGGCCCGCGAAGGATATCAGAACCGTCAGGGCGGTTACAACAACGGCCAGAGACAGGGCGGTTACGGAAATGGTCCGCGTCAGGGCGGAAACGGCAACGGCCAGAGACAGGGCGGTTACGGAAATGGTCCGCGTCAGGGTGGATACAACAACGGTCAGAAGCAGGGTGGATTCGGCGGCCAGCGTCCCGGATTCGGAGGTCCGCGTCAGGGTGGATTCGGTCAGGGCCGTCCGGGAATGGGTGGTGTTCAGCGTCCCGGATTCGGTGGACCAAAGCCCAGTTTTGGCGATGCATCCGCTCTTTCTGGAAACAAGGCTCCCGCAAAGAAGCAGTTTAAGGGAAAAAAACAGGTATACAACCGCAAGGATCAGGAACAGGCTTTCGACGAAGAGGAACTCTACAAAAACAAGAGCCGCGAAACGACTCCCGCCAATGTTGTGCCTGAAAAGATTGATATAATGGACAGCATCACCGTTGCCGATCTGGCGAAGAAGATGAATCTCAAGGCAAGTGAGATTATCGGAAAGCTGATGAAAGACGGCATGATGGTTACAATCAACCAGAGCATCGATGCCGACACTGCCGAAATCATAGCATCTGAATACAATTGCCAGGTGCACAGAATCAGTCTTTACGAAGAGACCGTCATTGAAAGCGACGCCGGATCTTCAGAGGGTGAGCGCATAAGACCTCCGATTGTCACTGTCATGGGTCATGTTGACCACGGTAAGACAAAGACTTTGGATGCAATCCGCAATACAAACGTGGTTGCGGGAGAAGCCGGTGGAATCACACAGAAAATCGGTGCTTATCAGGTGACCACTCCCAAGGGTGTGATTACATTCCTCGATACTCCGGGTCACGAAGCCTTTACAATGATGCGTGCGCGTGGTGCCCAGATTACCGATATCGTCGTTCTTGTGGTCGCTGCTGATGACGGCGTGATGCCTCAGACTCTTGAAGCAATCAACCATGCAAAAGATGCAAAGGTTCCGATTATCGTTGCGGTGAACAAAATCGACAAACCCGAGGCAAATCCAGAGCGCGTAATGACACAGCTTTCCGAGTTGGGACTCACTCCCGAAGCATGGGGCGGTGACACTCAGTACGTGAACATCTCGGCTTTGAAGCATGAGGGAATTGATGATTTGCTTGATGCCATTTTGGTTCAGGCCGAAGTTCTGGAACTCAAGGCTCAGTATGACTGCCGTGCAGAAGGAAAGGTTATTGAAAGCCGTGTTGACCAAGGCCGTGGTGTCGTAGCATCCGTAGTCGTGGAAAGAGGAACCCTCCGCACAGGAGACCCCTTCGTTGCAGGAATCTACTCCGGCCGTGTGCGCGCAATGTTTGACGACCGTGGAAACAAAATCAAGGAAGCGTCTCCTTCAATGCCGGTGGAAGTCCTCGGTATTGAGAATATGCCGAATGCAGGTGATCCGTTCCAGGTGACTGAAACCGAAAAGGACGCCCGTGCATTTGCCGCCAAGAGACAGGAGCTCAAGAGATTCGAAGATGCCAAGGCTTTCAAGAAAGTCACTTTGGACAATCTCTACGATACAATCGAACAGAAGGAAATCAAGGAATTCAAGGTTATCATCAAGGCGGATCTTCAGGGTTCTGCAGAGGCTTTGAAGACATCTTTGGAAAAACTTTCAACCAAGGACATTCGTCTTTCCGTCATCCACTCAAGTGCGGGTGCAATCAACGAAAGCGATGTTTCACTTGCCGCTGCCGACGACAATGCAATTATCATCGGATTCAACGTGCGTCCTACTCCCAAGGCAAAAGCCCTTGCCGATCAGGAAAAAGTCGAAATCCGCAAATACAACATCATCTACAAGTGTGTCGAGGAAATCACGGCCGCTATGGAAGGTATGCTTCAGCCGGATACGAAGGAAGAAGTCACCGGTATGCTGGAAGTGCGCAACACATTCAAGGTGCCCAAGGTCGGAGTCATTGCCGGTTGTTATGTTACCGACGGTATCATCAAAAAGACAAGCAGCGTGAACGTTATCCGCGACGGAGTTGTTAAATATACCGGAAAAGTCGCATCACTCAAACGCTTCAAGGAAGACGCAAAAGAAGTCAAGTACGGCTATGAGTGCGGTGTCGGTATTGAAAACTGGCAGGATCTGCAGGTCGGGGATCAGCTTGAGGTATTCGAGTTCGTTCAGGTGGCCCGCAAACTCGGACAGACCCTTGCCGAAGAAAAGGCTGAGCAGGAAAAGAAGGGTTCTCAGGCAGAATCTTCTGAAAATTCCGGACAGTCCGATCAGGACTAAGGTGGTAAAATGGGACAGCATAGATTGGAACGTCTGGGTGAACAACTTAGACAGGAAATTGCCACTATGATTCTTACTCATCAGATAAAGGATCCCCGCGTGAGTGAATTTCTTTCGGTGAACCGTGTCGAAGTAGCCGGAGATTTGGCTTACGCGAAGGTCTATGTGTCTTCTTTTTTGGATGACGGTTCCGTGCGTCTTGGGGTGAAAGGCCTGCAGAGTGCGGCAGGATTCATTCAGTCTACCATCGCGAAGAAACTTACGATTTACAAATTTCCCAAGCTTACCTTTATTGCTGATTTCAGTATGAAGGAAGGCTACAAGATGGTTCAGACGCTGAATGAGTTGGAAAAGCAGGATGAGGAAGCAAAAAAATAAAAACGCGGTTTCCGGTGTCCTGCTTTATGCAAAAAATCCCGGGCTTACAAGTTTTTCATCCTTGTGGAGCATAAAACATGCCCTTGAAACCGACAAAGTGGGGCATACAGGCACATTGGACTCATTTGCCGAAGGACTTCTTGTTGTTCTCACCGGTCATCTTACTCATCTTGTTCCTCACATCACAGGGTTTACGAAGACGTACCAGGCTGTAATCTGCTTTGGCTCTGAAACCGACACTTTGGATCCGGGCGGAGCTGTAACAAAAAACTCGGATGTGCCCGCAAAAGAAGATTTGGAGGCGGTTCTTCCGAAGTTCACAGGCGCATTGCTTCAAGTGCCTCCCGTTTACAGTGCTCTCCACGTTGACGGAAAAAGAGCCTCCGATGCTGTCCGCGGCGGAAAATCCGTGGAACTCGAAAGCAGGCAGGTTTTCATCTATTCAAATAAACTTGTTGATTTCAAATCTCCCACGGCGGAAGATCCTCATGCATACGCTTTGATTGAAGTGGTCTGTTCAAAAGGCACATACATCCGTGCTTTGGCTCGTGACATTGCCTATGCGCTTGGTTCTGTTGCCCATCTTTCCGCATTGCGGAGAACACAGGTGGGGCCGTTTCATCTGGAGGATGCCGCCTGTTATGAAAGCCTTGGGGAATTTTCGATTGAGCGCGGAATTGAAAACGACAGACGATTTGCCGGAATCAGGAAAAATCTTGAAAAATCAAGTGACAAACCTAAATCCCCGGTAAAAGACAGCGACACCGTTACGGCCGCCATTCAAAGTCATCTTTTGTCATTCACTCCCTCTCTTGCGTCCCTCTGCGGATTCAAATGCGACCTTCTCAAAAAGGATTATGAAAAATCATATCTGAACGGAAGGCCTCTGCACGGAAAAATGTTTTCGTGGATTGAAAGACCTGAAGACGGGAGAAAGAGTGAATTTGCCAGCGACAAGGAAATTGCGGTTTTTTATGAAGACTCATCATTTGCAGGCATGATTGTGAAGGGTGACTTCAGGCTTTCGTACGGATTTGTGGTGCCGCGGGCAAAAAAAGAGTGCCGTCTTTTCACTTGGAAGCAGATTGCCGACGGAGCATTCCCCTTGGATTGGAAAAAACAGGGAACCGCCTTGAGCGTGGGAAGTTTCGACGGAATGCATTCGGGGCATCTGGATCTGGTTGACAGTTTAATGAAAAAAAAGGAATTCGTTCCGGGAATCGTCACTTTCAGGTCATCCTACCGTGCTTTCAAGGGGGATTACGAGGGGGAGGTTTCCACTTTCAGGCAGAAAATGAATTTTTGTTCACAAAACGGTCTGTCTTTTGTGATAGTCATTGACTTTTCTCCTGAATTCAGTAAAATAGAAGGAACGGATTTTATAAAAATTCTGTGCGACAAATGCGGAATGAGGTTTCTTTCGGAAGGCCTTGATTTCACCTGCGGATATAAAGGTGCTGTGGATATGGAATCCCTTTCGAAAATTGCCGGCGACTGTGGATTTGAGCTTTGTACCGTAGACGACAGGATTTTTGACGGAAGCCGCGTGAGTTCGTCTCGCATAAGGAGTTCTGTTCAAAATGCTGATTTCTGGTCGGCGCAGAAAATGCTTCTCCGTCCGTTTGCCTACGACTGTTCGGGTCTTGAATGGAAAGATTCGGAAGACGGTGGAGAAACGGATGAAAAGAAACTCAAGTGGTGTTCTGCTTCGGTAAAGTCCAATCAGGTGCTTCCTTGCGACGGTCAGTATGATGTGGTGCTTTCCCTGGAAACACAGGAGTCTTTCCGCACAATCTGTTCTGTGGAACGAGGAAGCGGGACAGAAATCCGTCTTCTTATGCCTTCCGGTGAAAACCGCAGGGTGGAGGAGATTTTCTTTACATCGGCAGGTAAACCGTAATGTTGCGTTGCAATTCCGGGAGTCCAGGCCCTCGGGTTTACTTTGCAACATGGTAATATATTTTTAGGAGTAAGTTATGGCACTTACAAAAGAAACGACGACTTCAATCGTCTCAAAGTTCGGTGCAAACGCAAACGACACCGGAAACACAAGAGTTCAGATTGCTCTGCTTTCTGAGCGCATCAAGGAACTCACCGCTCACTGCAAGGCATTCCCGAAGGACACAACAGCTTCACGCGGATTGCTTAAGGCAGTTGGACAGCGCCGCAAGATGCTTAAGTATATGCAGCGCACAAATCTTGAAGGATACCGCGCCCTTATCAAAGAGCTGGGAATCCGCAAGTAAGGTTCACATGGGCAGCTTGATTTCTTTGGGAGTCAGGTTGCCTTTTGTGTTTAAACAGCTGGTTCAAGGTTTTTAAATTGGTCTGGACATCCGGCCGTTCAAACGGAATGTCCTAGTAATATGGAAGAACATTGAAAGAAGGAAACAATGGTAGAAAGAGTAACAAAAAAAATTGGCGACACAGAGCTGATTCTTGAGACAGGAAAAATCGGTAAGCAGGCTAACGGTTGTATTTATGCACAGTTTGGAGGAACAGCAGTCATTGCCACAGTGTGTGCCTCCAGCGAGGCAAAGGAAGGACTTGATTTTGTTCCTGTAACAGTAGACTACAACGAGAAATTTTATGCCGCCGGAAAGATTCCGGGAGGTTTCGTAAAGCGCGAGGGACGCCCGAAGGACAAGGAGATTTTGGTAAGCCGCCTTATTGACCGCCCCATGCGTCCTCTGTTCCACCCTGAGTTTGGTCGTGAACTTCAGATTGTGCCCACATGCGTGTCTGTTGACGGTGTGAATCCGCCTGACATTCTGGCAGTCATCGCTTCATCCGCTGCCGTTACAATAAGCGACATTCCTTTTGACGGCCCCGTTGCAGGTGTGCGCGTCATTTACACAAACGGTGAATATATCCTGAATCCGACCTACGAGCAGATGGGAAAATCCGAGCTTGAGATTGTGGTTGCAGGTACAAAAGACGGATTTACAATGGTTGAAGGAGGCGCAAACGAGGCTTCCGAAGAAATCATGCTTGGAGCTCTTGAAAAGGCCCAGGGATTTATCCGCGATATGTGTATCCTTCAGGAGGAACTCAGGGCAAAGTGCGGAAAGGAAAAGCTTCCTCTCGTTCCGTCAACTGCTGTTCTCCAGAACAAGGATGCCATCACGGCAGAGGCAACTCCCCTTATGCAGGAGGCCTGCTTCCAGAAGGGAAAGCAGGCTCGTGGAAACGCAGTGCATGATGTGAAGGCAAAGATTGCGGCGAAATATGCAGAGCAGCTTGAGGATGAGACTCAGAAAAAACTCTTCGATGCTTTGTTTGATGACATTCAGTACAATCTCCTGCGCCAGAGCATTCTTGAAAAGGGTGTTCGTATCGACGGACGCGGCACAGAGGAAATCCGTCCGATTACATGCGAAATAAATGTTTTGCCGCGTCCCCACGGAAGTGCTTTGTTCACACGTGGAGAAACTCAGTCACTGGCAGTCACCACTTTGGGAACCGCAATGGATGAGCAGGTTTACGACGACATCGAGGGAGACCGCAGCGAAAACTTCATCCTTCACTACAACTTCCCGCCGTATTCTGTCGGTGAGGTAGGAAAGCTTACAACAGGCCGCCGCGAAATCGGACACGGAAATCTTGCACGCCGCTCGCTTGCACCGATGATTCCTTCACGCGAGGAATTCCCGTATACAATCCGCGTTGTCTCTGAAATCATGGAGTCAAACGGTTCTTCTTCCCAGGCTTCAACCTGCGGTGGATGTCTTTCACTTCTGGCAGCCGGTGTTCCAATGAAGAAGATGGTTGCCGGTATCGCCATGGGTCTTATCACCGATGGTCCGCAGTACAAGAAGTATGCAATCCTCTCAGACATTCTGGGTGAGGAAGACCACTTGGGAGACATGGACTTCAAGGTTGCCGGAACCCGCGACGGTATCACAGGCTTCCAGATGGACATCAAGATTGCCGGTGTTTCAATGGACATCATGAGAAAGGCTCTCGCTCAGGCAAAGGCAGGACGCAACCACATCCTTGACATCATGGAGAAGTGCATCAACAAGCCGCAGCCAATTTCAGCATTTGCACCGAAAATCGACAGCCTCAAGATTCCGGTTGACAAAATCGGCGCCCTCATCGGTCCCGGTGGAAAGAACGTGAAGGCATTGTGCGCGCAGTACGGAGTCACAATCAATACCGATGATGATGGAACCGTCACAATCTACGGAAAGACAGGTACTTCAACCGATGCCGCAAAGAAAGCCGTCCGTGCAATCTGCGAAGATCCGGAGCCGGGCACAATCTACAACGGCACTGTCAAGAGAATCATGGACTTCGGAGCCTTCGTGGAAATCCTCCCCGGAAAGGAAGGTCTCTGCCACATCTCCAAGCTCTCCCGTCAGCGCGTGGAAAAAGTCACCGATGTTCTCAAGGAAGGTCAGGTGATTCCTGTGAAGCTTCTTGAAGTTGATAAGATGGGCCGCTTGAATCTTTCTTACATCGACGCTTTGGAAGATCAGGCAAAGAAATAATTTTTTCCGTGAATAAACAGGCGGGCATCGCAAGGGAATAGTGATTTCTCTTACGGTGTCCGTTTGCATTTTTTAAACATCAACTTGTATGATTAAGAAATCCGTATTGCAAAATAATATTGTTCTCATAACAGAACCCGTGGAATCATCGAACACGGTTGCCATCGGTTTTTATTTTGCTGTTGGTTCCAGATTTGAAGGCCCTGGCAGGCGGGGCATAAGTCATTTTTGCGAACATCTTCTTTTCAAGGGCACATCAAACAGAAGCCGCAGAGATATAGCCCTCACTTTTGACCGCATGGGTGGTATGGTGAATGCATTTACTGAGCGTGATGATGTATGCATGTACTGTGTGATTCCCTCTTCTCAAGAAAATGTGTTCACTGCTTTGAATTCCTTGTCCGATATGGCATACAACTGCAATTTCCCTGTGAACGAACTTGAAAAAGAACGCTCCGTGGTCTGCAATGAAATCTCTGCCGTGGAAGATGATTCCGAAGAGTCCGCTCTTGACGCATTGGCCGCGACAATCTGGAAGGGCAGTCCGTTGTCTCAGAACATTACCGGAACAGTTGAGGATGTGATGCTCCTTTCAAGAGAGGTTGTTGAAGATTGGTACGACACATATTTCAGAAAGGGCGAACTCACGGTTTTTGTCACAGGCTCATTTGACGTAAATCAGGTGGAAAATATCTTGAAAGCTCTACCTGAAAGAAAGCCCTGCCTTGAATATCCTAAAGCCCTGCACACAGAAAAGAGTCTCTTCTGGAACAGCGGAGTCTTCCATAAAAAATCTTCTTTCGCGCAGACGCAAATGTATCAGGTTTATCCCTTTGAAATGCCTTTGACGTGCGGGCGTTATTATGCCCTTTTGGTGTTGAACTCGCTTTTTGGCGACACAATGAGCAGCCGTCTGTTTGAATCTCTGCGCGAACAAAAGGGACTCTGCTATTCGGTGTACAGTTTTTTCTCCTGCTACGAAGACGTGGGAATCTGGGCCTCATGCGTTTCCTGCGATTTGAAATCTGCAAAGGAAGCCTCGCACAGCCTGATTGAAGAATACAATCTGCTCTTGAAGGGAATATCCGATAGTGAAATTGAGGCTGCCAAGGAGCATCTCTGTGGTGAGGAAATAATGGGTGGTGAAGACGTTGAGTACGTGATGAAAAGGCTCGCGCGCAATCTTGCAATGGGACTTCCGCTGCTGACAACGGAAGAAACTGTGGCTACTATACGAAAAGTGCCCAAATGTGATATTATTGATATGGCACATTCATTGATTGAAAGCGGACTGGGCACATTTTTTTCATTTGGAAAGAAAAATCCCGGAATAGAAAACTGCATCTCGAAAAACTGAAATTTTTCGAGGTTCCCGACTCTTAAATGAAAAGTGAGGAAATGATGACTGAAATTAGGATTCCATGTGTTGCAAGTGAGGGAGCAAAGCTTCCTGAATATAAAACCCGGGGAGCGGCTGGTGCCGATGTGTGCGCATTTGTAAAGGAACCCCTGATTTTAAAAAGCGGGGAATCGGGTCTTGTGCCCACAGGTCTTTTCTTTGAAATCCCGGAAGGCTATGAAATTCAAGTCAGGCCCAGAAGCGGTCTTGCCTTTAAAAATCAAGTCACGGTATTGAACAGTCCCGGAACAATCGACAGCGATTACCGCGGGGAACTCAAGGTGCTTCTCATAAATCTTGGAAAACAGGACTTTAAGATTGAAAATGGGGACCGCATTGCGCAGATTGTGGCTGCCCCTGTTACAAGAGGTCTTTTCACTGCCGTTGATTCCATCTCTGAAACCGAAAGAGGCGAGGGGGGATTCGGAAGCACAGGGCTAAGGTCTGTCTGATTCAATGGAAAATACTCCGTCTTTTTTTGACAGAATAAAACATCTCGATTTTACTTTTCTAAAAAAGATTGACTTTAGAAAGGAAGGAAAATCAAAGCTTTCCTCGCATTTGCTTTTGAAATACATTGCGAAGGAACTGCTCCTTTATTTTTTCATCAGCTTTCTCTTTTTTTTTGTGGTGTTTTTCGTAAATCAGATACTTCTTCTTGCGGAGACCATCTTGAAGCAGAGAGTTCCTGTGCCGCAGGTGATCCGTCTTATTGTTTACTGTCTTCCTGCAATTGTCGCCCAGTCCGCACCTTTTGCCACTCTGCTTGGCTTTCTTATGTGCCTTGGACGCATGGTCACCGACAACGAGATTATGGTTCTTCGTGCAAGCGGACAAAGGTATTCTCTCATCCTGATTCCCGTCATCGTTATGGGGCTTGTGATTTCTGTTTTCAGTTTTATTATGAACGACTATTTTCTTCCGCTGGGAACACTGCACTACAACCGGCTCCGCACCGAAATAATCCATTCAAATCCCGCCGTTGAAATAGAATCAAATTCAATAAAAAGAATGAACAATACGGCATTTGTAATTGGGAATGCGGAAGGCACAAAAATTGACGACCTGCTTCTTTTCGACCGCTCTGAAAACGGACAGGAAAGAATCATTATTTCGGGAAAAAGTTCGCTTGAAAAAACGGAAACCCCCGGAGTGCTTATGGAACTTCATATGGAAAATGCCACGGTGATTTTGTTTGATCCGCGTTCAAGGGGAGATTTTGATATGGTGCAGTGCGATACCATGAAACTCAACATCTTCGAGTCTCTCTTTTTCAGCTCATCATCTGTCACCGCACCGCGTGAAATGACTTCATATGATTTGTTCAATCTCATAAAGAAGCTCAGAAAAGAAAACACTCTCACAAAAAATCAGCTCAATGTATATGATTTGGAATTCCACAAGAAATTTTCCATTCCGTTCGGCTCCATCTTTTTTGCAATGCTTGCATTTCCACTTGCGCTTGTTTTCGGCCGAAAAGACGGACTCACGCTGGGACTCATTTTCGGAATCATCATTTCAGTGCTTTATTGGGCGGCAACTATTCTGGGGCAGCTGTTCGGACTGCGCGGCGGATATAACGGCTTCTGGATGATGTGGACTCCGAATATTCTCATTGGAATCACCGGTTTCGTTTTGTATTTGAGGTTGAGGCGGAAATGAAACTTTTATCGTATCTTCTGAAGAAATTTTTTATTGTGTTTTTCGGCTCTCTTTTTTTCTTTGTCCTCATTTTGTGCCTTACCGACCTGCTTATAAACATCTGGAGTTATATTTCAAAAGGCGTTCCCGTGGCGGTGGTTGGAAGAATCACTTTTTACTATGTTCCGAAGACAATCTGGTATGCCGTTCCGATTGCAACTCTCTTTTCCGTTGCCTATGTGTTGAGTGACCTTTATGCACGCAATGAGCTTATGGCGGTGTTTGCCTCGGGCGTTTCGCTTCTGCGTTTCACATCTCCTCTTTTGGTGCTTTCCGTTGTGATGAGTTTCGGTCTTTTTTATTTTGAGGATAATTTTGTAGTTGAATCATACGCGAAAAAAATGTCGCTCCAGCAGCAGGTATTGAATAGAAATCAGTCTCTGAACAGGGAAAATATCGTTGTGATGACAGACCAGGGTTCCTGTGTTTACAAGGCGGATTTTTATGATGCGGAGCTTAAGCGGCTTTATGCATTGTATGTTGTGTTCCGAACTCCAGACCGCAGTTTTGACAGTCTCATTTATGCGGATTCTGCGGTGTGGCAGGAAGACCATTGGGTTTTGAGCGGTGCCACTGAATACACTTTGGCGGAAGACGGAATGATGATGCAAAGACCTGCGGCAAGTGAATGGGAAGACAAACTTACCGAAAGCCCCGGGACTTTCCAAAACAATACTCTTTCAGTTGAGGAAATCACCACTTCCAATGCCAGAACGCATATTTCTCATTTGGAACATTCAGGACTTCCGACTGCCGAAGCCAGATCCCAGTATTACAAGAAATTTGCTTTTCCCTGCGTTGTGTTCATTGTTGTTTTTCTTGCAATCGGACTCAGCGGAAAGACAAGAAAAAACGTGCTGATTGTAAGTCTTGCATTGAGCATTGGAGCGGTCGTTCTTTTTTACATCACTCAGATGATAACAATGGCACTTGCAAAATTCGAACTCATTCCTCCTGTGATGGGGGCGTGGTTCCCGGTCGTTATGTTTGTAATATTAAGTTTTATATTGCTGCGTTTTACCAGAACGTAATTTGAAACGGTGACTTCTTTTTTTTAGTCTTCACCAAAAGGATTTTTTATGATACAGAATTTTTTTGAAATTCACCATTCGGATTCCTCATCCAGAGCAAGAACAGCTGTGATGCATCTTCCTCACGGGGATGTCGAGACTCCTGTTTTTATGCCGGTGGGAACCAAGGGTACTGTAAAAGCGGTATCGAAAGATGATCTTGAGGAAATCGGATTTGAAATCATACTGGCAAACACCTATCACATGTACCTGCGTCCCGGGGCTGACATTGTGAAAGAGGCCGGCGGTCTCCATGAGTTTACACAGTGGAAGCGGAATTTCCTTACTGATTCAGGCGGATTCCAGGTCTTTTCGTTGTCTTCGCTCAGGAAGATTGAAACCGGAGGAGTCACATTCAGAAGCGACATTGACGGCTCAAAGCATTTTTTCACTCCCGAAAACGTTGTTCAGACACAGGCAAAATTGAACAGCGACATTCAGATGCAGCTTGACGTTTGCACCGGTTATGGCGTCACAAGGAAAGAAGCGGAAAAAGCCTTGAAAATCACTTCGTCATGGGCCGAAAGAGCCATAAAGGAATGGAAAGTGCAGATGGAAGAGGGGTACAAAGGAATCCTTTTCCCGATTGTGCAGGGAAATTTCTACGAAGACCTGCGTAAAGAAAGTGCGGAATTCGTTTCATCTCTTGACACTCCGGGATTTGCCATCGGAGGACTCAGCGTGGGTGAACCGTCCGATGTATATGTGAAAATGCTTTCACACACTGTGCAGTTCCTTCCGCGCACAAAACCCTGTTATGTTATGGGAATCGGAACTCCTGAATACATTCTTGAAGCAGTGGAAAACGGTGTTGATATGTTCGACTGTGTGCAGCCTACCCGCGTGGCACGTCACGGACTTTATTTTACACGTCACGGAATGCTTTCAATCAAGCAGAAAAGATTCGAGAGGGATTTTTCACCCGTGGAAAACACCTGCGGCTGCAAAGTGTGCCGTACATATTCCAGAGCCTATCTGCGCCATATTTTCCGCGAGCAGGAAATTCTTTCTTCAATGCTTGCAAGTTATCACAATCTTTATTTCCTTCATCAGATGATAAAGGAAGTAAGAGAGTCAATAAACGAGGATAAATTTCCGATTTATAAAGAAGAATTCCTGAAACAATTTCAGTCAAAGGATGTTTAATATTTTGAGTTACTGGAAAAATCCGGGAATTCCCAGAAAATGAAGTCGGTCTCCGCTGAATTTAATGCGGTCCGCAAGGTGGATCAAATGAAAAGAGCTGTTTTATTCGCCGCCGTGGCTTTGTGTGCCTTCAATCTTTTTGCCGAAGACACTGTTGTAGACATTGAGCAGGAAGAACCGGCATATGTATATACAAACCGCGAGAAAGTGTGGCCGGATGCCAAAAGACCCCGTGGAGCGACTGCAGAACAGACCGAGGCATTGTCTGCGCTGAGTGTTGAGAAAACCAGTGAGACATATATGGAAGAAACCCGCGATACTTTTTCTTTTGGCATGACCGAGCAGATTTGCAATCTTTTGGATTCGCTTGCCTCCGACAAAGACGTGCGTTTTGCAGAAGAAGCCTACGAGCTTTTTCAGGCCACGAAAAGTCCGATTGTACGTGAAAAGATTCTTTCGTATTTTTCTATCCTTGAAGATCCATGCCTTGAGGATTTTGCAGTCGAGGTTTTGAACGACCCCTACGATGTCAGGAAAAACACTGTGATTGCCTGCTTCAATTATGTGGGTGCCGTAAAATCTTCTGCGGCTCTTCCGGCCCTTGTTGATTTGATGGAAAAGCCGGACTTGGGATATTTTAACAACGCTCTCGATGCCATCGGAAAAATCGGTGGTGACGAAGAAGCCCTTTATCTTGCAACTTATCTTTCCTCCGATGATTTGGACACTGCTCAGAGGCAGTCGCTTATGCGTGTGCTTGGAAAATTGAAGGCAGTTGCCACTTGGGACATTCTTTCTGAAATATGTCAGGACCAGAATGAAAATATGTATGTCCGTGCTTATGCCGCTGAAGCAATCGGAGCAATGGAAAAGCCAGAATCCCGGGATATTCTCATTGATTTGTATGAGGCTGATGAACCTCAAATCCGTGAATATGTGATCCGGGGACTTTCACACTACAGTGATGAGGCTTCCCGCAAAGTGATTCGCCAGGCACTTAAAGATGACAGTTACCGTGTGCGTCTTGAGGCTGTCGGTGTGGTTGAAAATCAGAACATAACAGAGTTTGCAAAGGATTTGGTCTACCACTGTAAGACTAAAGAGGAGACTGTTGTAAAGGAAAAGTGCTACAAAGTGCTTGCCAAACTCAACACTGAAGACGGAAACAAATATCTTGTGAGTGTGATTACAGACAAAAAAGCCGGTGATTCCGCCAAGATTAAAGTTGCAGCCGCTTTGTTGGAGCAGAACCATGCCGGTACACAGGAAATCATAAATCTTGCGCTTGATACTCTGAAAGACGATAAGAGGAAGAGTCTTCGTTATGCGCTTGGGAAAGAGTTTGCAAAATACGGCCGGCCGGAATTTTCCGAAGTTTGTGCACAGTTCATTGCAAGCAAAGATCCCTCAACCCAGGGTACGGGACTTGACATTTTCGCCAAGGGTCGTTATGAAAGCGTGCGAAGTGCAGTTCAGGATTTAGCCGCAAAGGCCCCCGATGAAAATGCAGAAACCAAGGCCAGAAGCAGCAATGTGAATGCTGTAAAGGCAAAGAAAATACTTGAGGGATTGAAATAAAATCTCAAAACCGTAAGGATTTTCGAAGGATTTTCGAAAAAAAA
>DGXM01000176.1:0-13080 GCA_002396325.1 Treponema sp. UBA4232 | reverse complement strand
TTATGGTAGTGTACAACAAAGACAGGCTCAACTATCGCAACTCCCGACTTTTTAGTCAGTCTTTTTTTTATTCATACATTCCGTTCAACACTCTGTACAGCGAGTTGATTTTTTCCTTTTGTTCAAATCCCAGATTTCGTTCGCTTGCATCGTCAATCATTTTTTCGAGCGAAGAGAGAGTTTCGTTCAATGCGGTTGTGAATCCCCGTGACACTTTGAACCAGTACGTTCCGTTTCCGTCCGTGAAAAGACAGATGAAACCCATCTCTTTTGAAGAGCTCTTCGAGATTGTGACGTGCATAATGCAGTCCAATGTGGAAACCAGAGTCTCCAGATTTTCGTCGCCCTTTTCAGGATCATTGATGTTGATGTTCATTTTTCTCGGCCAATCTTTTTCTGAAATCGGAGTCAAATCAAGAGCCTTTGCAACTTTTATTATGAGTTCAAGTTTCTCCCCGTTCATCAGAGTGTAGCCGCTTTTCATTCTTACAGAACCTTTCATCGCTCCGATTGTGGCCAGAAGATTTTCATTCTTTTCTTCTTTTGCAGCAAGCACGAGACTGTCAAGTGGAAGAACGACATTTTTCTTTCCTTTCACTTTTGCTATGCTGAAAGTCTGTCTGCCGAAACTGATTTCATTTTCACTGTTTTTCTTTTCGGCCTTGTCTTTTTTGTTTGCCTTTCCACCGAACTTCGAGTCATCTTTTCCGACTTTTTCCTTTGAATCCCTGAAATTGCTTCCCGAATATTCAAGGTTGCCGGTGAGACTTCTTTTCTGTTTCCTGAGCATATTGAGTTGAGCTTCGAGCCCACTGTCTATTTTTGCAAGCTGGTCTTTTGTGAGTGGAGAAACGCTCATTGCAAACATTCGGCTGGTACGCACAATCTCCCCTGCCACAATGTAAAGAGGATTCATGTGGAACATTGAAGAGCCCGGGTGAAGGGAAATATGGTCTGCGGTTAGACTCCTGTAGCTTTCCCTTCCTTCGCGCACACACACAAACTGAATCATTCCGCTTGCAATACAGCAAATGTAGTCGTCCATGCTGCCGCCGGAAGTAATGGGCATTTGAAGCCTTTTTGAAACAATCTCCTCCAGCTGCTGCTTGATGTTGTCTATCTCTGCCATCACTTTGTCGTCAAGATAATTGTTTTTGCAGAATCTCTCTTTGTTGTTCATGGAAACGTAAGTCCGGTATAATTTCACATAACTCACGAAATCTCCCTGAATGTCCCTGAATGCGTGGTGGGCCTGACGTGCATCCATCTCCTCTCCGACGGGGAGTACAAACGGGGACTGTGCACTCAAGAAAGCAGATGCAATCAGCACTTCCTCCAAGACACCGGGGTAATACAAAATGCTTTCCACGATTATGCGGCTCACACGGGGTTCAAGCGGGAATTCCACCATCAGTTTTCCAATCTTGCTCAATGTGCCGTCGCTTTCAATGGCCTTGAGCATGTTAAGAGTCTGTACGGCTCCGACAAGTCCTTCGTGACCGGGTGGCGAAATGAAATTGAATTTTTCAAAATCGGTGATGCCGAGTTCCGCCATACGCAGGACGACTTCACTCAAATCCGTACGGTAGATTTCTTCTGTGGTGTATTCCTGTCTCGACTCAAAATCCTCGCGGGAATAAAGTCTGTAGCATGTGCCTGGACAAGTACGACCGGCACGACCTCTGCGCTGATTGCAGGATGCCCGGCTTACAGGCGTTTCATTTAGGCTTGAAGTAAAGGTCTTCGGACTGTAGAAATTGAGTTTTGCAAGTCCCGAATCAATAACCGTGGTGATTCCGTTTATTGTTACGGAAGTTTCTGCTATATTTGTGCTCAACACGACTTTCTTTTTTCCAAAAGGCGCATTGTTGAAGACTTTTTCCTGTTCTTCTTTTGGGAGGCGTCCGTAAAGGGGCACAATATGGATTTTGTTTTTGAACGGTGCATTCAGAAGACGCTGCATTGTGTCTTTGATGATTTTTTCGCCCGGAAGAAAAACGAGGATGTCGCCTGAATCGTGGTTGTCCAATACACGGTCAATCGTGCTTTCGATTTTCGATATAAGGGCATCGCAACCTGCTTCCGATGTTGTTGTGGCTGCAATTGCCGGCGGATCGTAGACCATTGCAACCGGGTAAATCTGCGTGGCTATGGAAACGATGGGGCATCCTCCGAAATAAGTGCTGAATGCCTCCGCGTTCATTGTGGCAGAACTGACAATCACTTTGAAATCTTTTCTTACTTCAAGAATGCGTTTCAAGAGTCCTAACACAAAGTCTATGTTCAGGCTGCGTTCGTGAGCTTCATCAACCATAATGACTGAATACTTGCTCATCCATGGATCGAGTTTCATTTCCTGCAGCAGGATTCCGTCGGTCATAATTTTGATTTTCGTGCTTGAATCGGTTTTGTCTTCAAAGCGGAATTTATATCCCACGAGTCCCGGGTATTTTGTTTTGAGCTGCTTTGAAATGAATTCGCTTACGCTGAGTGCTGCAATTCGTCTGGGCTGCGTGACGGCTATGATTCCGTTCTGTGAATATCCCGCCTCATGCAGAATTACGGGAAGCTGTGTGGTTTTTCCACTTCCTGTTGGACTTTGCACAACAATAACTTGATTGTGTTCCAATGCTTCAAGAATACGCCCTTTCTGCGCGTATACAGGTAGATTTTTGTAGTCTATCGCCATGTGACCTTTCCTGTGATTTTTTCCATTAATTTTTTTCTCTCCGCAAGGTAGGCTGACCATCTTGGAGATTCGTCTTTTAATGTCTCAATTAAATTGTCGTTTAAAACCTTTATGACATAAAGACCGTTTGGTGTTATATATGTTGTGATAAGAATCGGGTTCAGATGTACAATGCGCACTCCGTCAGTTTCTTTTTGAAACCTCACCTGCGCCATATAGCCTTCGCCTGTGTAATCCCTGTTGGTTTCAGGAGCATTCCAACTTGGATTTGTCCTCTGTGCACTGATTGTGTTTCCCATCGAATAAAAAATGAGCTTGCGTGGAACATTGTTTTCGTCTGGAACAATTTCCCAGTATTTTGAAACGTGAGGATGATTTACCCACACAACATCGACCCCTGCATCCAGAAGTTCGAAGTAATAATTTTTCTGCGACTCTTTCACAGTAAGAATGTATTCAGGCTCGGAGCAGTGTACACTCAAAACAAAAAGGTCGTGAGGATTTTTTTCCTGAATCTGTTTTATTTCCTGTATGAAAGCGGCCCTTGCTTTTTTCGAGGGTGCGATATAGTCAATGTAAGATGAACTGTTCGGTGTGTTTAAGATTTCTGTTATCGCCGCGTAGAGGATTGTCCATCCGTTTTTCTCAATTACTTCATATGAAAGTGGACCGTCGGAATCCTGCTTTAGACCCGCTGCGTATACAGGACGTTCTGAATCTTTTGTCGTTTCTCTTTTTTTATCGAACCATGCTTTTGTGGCTTTTATGCCTGTGAGTCCTTGGTCGTTGGTGTGGTTGTTTGAAAGGCTGAACACATTGAATCCCGCTCTGATTGCGGCTTCCACATATTCGTGATGCACGTTGAATTCGGGGTAGGTGGAGTAGTCCCGTGAATCGCAGACGGGAGTTTCCATATTTGCAAATGCAAGGTCGCTTTCCTGAAGTTCGGATGCAATGTCTTCGTAGATTTCATCGTAATGTCCACGCGCCCAGTTGGGTTTGTGAGCCATAATGTCTCCTGCGAATGTGACGAGGAGGGAGTCTGTGCCTTCAAATACAGTGTCTTTCGTGAGGATGGGGCTTCCGTCTTCAAAGTGTGTCTCTCGGAATGTTTTGTATTCTGCCTCAAGTCTCTCTCTCTCTCTTTCTCGTTCAGTCTCTTCCGCCTGTGAGTTTGTGGCGCAGGAGAAAAGAAAAAAAGACGAGACAAACAGGAGCATAAGAGTCAAATCTGCAAAGAGTCTGTTTGATTGTAAAGTGACTTTCATAAAGCTCATGCTCCTCGGAAAAAGCCGCCTTCAAAAATGGAGACGGCCTGTTTTTTTACTGTAGGAAGTTTCCGGAATGTTTGAATTCCAAAATTGATTATTTTTTTGCTCCGGCCTGAACAAGTGTGATTGCGCAAGTCACGACAATTTCATCGCTTGTGCAGCCGCGGCTCAAATCGCTGATTGGTTTTGCAAATCCCTGAAGAATGGGACCGTATGCATCTGCACCTGCAAAACGCTGAACCAACTTGTATCCGATATTTCCGGCTTCGAGGCTTGGGAAAACAAGAGTATTCACTTTGCCTGTAATGGGTGAGCCGGGTGCCTTTCTGGCTGTGACTTCGGGAACCAATGATGCGTCTGCCTGAAGTTCACCGTCGAGAAGAAGGTCTGGAGCCTTTTCGTGTGCGAGTTTAACGGCATCCTGCACTTTAAGCACGTCGGGAAGTTTTCCTCCGCTTCCTTTTGATGAGAAAGAAAGCATTGCAACGGCGGGTTCTGCTCCAAGAAGTTCCCGGCAGGATTTTGCTGAATCAACCGCGATGTCGGCAAGCTGTTCCGCTGTGGGAGTGGGGTTTACTGCACAGTCTGCAAAAATCATATACCCGTCTTTTCCCCATTTTGCGTTGTGTGTGTCCATGACAAAGCAGGAAGAAGCTGTGCTCGTGCCCGGTGCTGTCTTGATGATTTTGAGTCCGGCGCGAAGAAGGTCTGCTGTTGCTGAAAGTGCTCCTGAAACCATTGCGTCTGCCTTTCCTGTGCGTACCATCATTGCTCCGAAACTCAGTGGATCTTTCAATATGTATTCACGTGCGCTTTCCGGTGTGACTTCGGGCTGACCTGTCTTTTTGTTGATTTTATCCTTGCGGAGTTCGAAATATTCCTTTCCGAAATCATCAAGCCATTCTGAATCAGCAGGATTGATTGTCTTGATGCCGTTGAGTGAAACATTTTTTGCAGCGGCGACTTTCTCAATCTCGTCTTTTTTTCCAAGCAGAATCACTTCTCCGGCAAGTTTTTCTTCAACTATTTTTGCGGCTGCGACAACTGTGCGCTCTTCAGTTCCTTCTGGAAGAACCAGAGAGTTCTGATATTCCCTGGCCTTTTTTTTCATTTCCTCAACAAAATTCATCTGAAACCTCTGATAGGGGATTACCGACTTTTGCCCTGTGTGTGTAAAATACGGCATTTCCCTTGGATTTATTTTTGGGCATCTCTAAAAAATCACTTTGCAGAGACCGTTTTACCTTCGGTAAACTTTGGAATGCTGACGGATTTCAGGTCCTTAAATAGAGAAGGACTTAAAATATCGCGTTTGGCTTGTACTCTCAACGAAGTTTCCAGAGAATTACGTTGACAGTCCCAAAGTCATTTCTTGATATGCAGCGTAAGCATTTTGCAAAAACTGATGTTTTCAGAGACTCCCTTTTATTGTGTTCTATATTATATAATTTTTTGATGATTTTTACAACCTGTCGGAGAGGCTCAACAGAAAAAAAAAGCATCCAGTCTGAACCGGATGCCTTAATGAGCTACTGCGGATTCGAACCGCAGACCCACGCCTTAAAAGGGCGTTGCTCTACCTACTGAGCTAGTAGCCCATCGTTCACACATTCATCATGCATGAAGTATAAATATAATATCCGAAATTAAATATTTAGTCAAGTGGTTACCCACTAAAAAATAAAAAAAGTTTCAATAAAAAAAGGCAATCGCAAAATCTGTTTGAATTTTACAATTGCCTCCCAAAAATCAGATGAGTGTTCCTACGAAGGCAGCGACCAGTCCCAGGAAGATTGAAAGTCCAATTGCGTGTACCGGAACAAAGGTGCTGAATGCAAGTGCACCGAACGATACCGCTGTGGTTATGAATGAAATCAGAATCGCAAAAGGCTCGAGTTTGTGCAAATCGCTTTCCTCGTTTGCTGATTCTTTCTTTTTTATGTTTTCAATCAGGTAAATCACATAGTCAAGACCAAGTCCGAACACCAGAATCATTCCCGTAATGCAGAAGAATTCTATGGACTGCTTTGAAATCAGGAATCCTGCTATGATTGTCGCAACACTCAAAAGGGGAATGGATGCAATTCTGAACGTGTGTGACCACTTGTAGGAAATCTTCAGGACCACCAGAATCAGTATATAGGCCACAAGGAAGAGAATCAGGATAAGGCGTGTCACATTGTCAAGCCCGAGCCCCAGATCCTTCATTTTGTCTTCGTAGTAGACATTGTCGTTTCCAGCTGCGATTTTGTTGTAAGCGACATCGTCAAGCACAAGGACAGGCATGACTATTGAGTAATATTTTCCATCGATTTCACCCAGCCAGAGTGAAGAAATGAGCGACTCAATGGAGTCAGGCAGTTCAACGGAAGGAAGCATCAGATTGTTTTTTGCATCCTCGTATTCCTTTTTCACAAGCTGTTCACATTCAGGTTCGAGTCCAAGCGTGTCCAGCTGTTCAGAAAGAAACGGGAAAAGATTCTGTGCCGCTTCAAGGGAACGTTTCTGCTTTGCCTGTGACGGGATGAAAGAACTTGTGGCAAGATACCCGCCGGCCGGATTGTCTTTACCCAGAATGTCCAGCTCCCTGCAGACATATTCTTCTGCCTGCAGTACGTCTTCCTCTGTTTCTCCGCTGATGATGAACCAGCTGCTGGGGTTGTAGTTTGTTACTTCGGCAACTTCAAGCGTGTCTGACTTCAGCCGGCCTTCCATGCTGTAGAGTTTGTTCAAATCGTTCTGAATGCGCAAATCCTTGTGATGGAAAAGAATTATTCCGCCGGTAATTGCAAAGAGAACCAAAGTGCATATGAGAGTTCCGTATTTGAATTTGCGGATGGGAGTCTCGTTGAAATACTTCAAAAGAGGTATCTTCCTGTTTTTTTCGTTGGGCATTTTGAGAAGCGGATAAATGCACACGGTTGTGAGGAATGTGCTGAAAATTCCTATTGTCGAGAAGGTTCCCATCTGTTTGAGCAGATTGAAGGGGGCGAAAAGAAGCATCAGATAACAGATTTCTGTTGAAGCGAGGGAAAGCAGGAGGCCTTTGAAAAGATGTTTCCTTACTTCCTGGCCTGAGTGCAGTTCTGTGTTTCCCTTCCAGTTGATGAAAAAGTGCAGGCTGTAGTCAATGCAGGATCCGATGAGGGATGTTCCAAGCACAAGCGTAAGAATGTGTATTTTTCCGAAAATCGTGTGTGTGGCGGCGAATGCGGTTGCAATCGAAATGAAAATCGAAGCTATGGAAGCCACAAGCGGCAGAGGAGTGCGGAAAATCACCAGAAGAAGAATGAACACGGCACCAAGAGAAATTTCGGAAATCAAGGAAATTTCATGCATTGCGTTTGTCGAACTTTTGTGGCTGTGGAACGGGGTTCCTGAGTAAACAAAGCGGATTCCGTCTTTTTCAAGAGGATTGCAGACATCGTATATTGCCGTGATTCCGTTTTTCGAACTTGCGAGGGCGGCACCTTCCTTGCTCAAAGTACCGCGGATCATCACATACCACAAGTCGTTTTTATGGGCTGCCAGGACTCCGTCTTTTGCGGTCATGCTTGAACCGGCTTTTTGAATGGAGCCAAGATAATTTTCCATCTCGTATTCATCAAGCAGGAACGGGTCGGTTTCAAGGTTCTCAAGTGAAGTCAGTGTGAAGAAGCCGAAAGCTTTTGCTGTTGCGTTGTCAACAAAATCGAGGGCTCCGTCCTCTGTTGAAAGATTTTCTACGGCATTGTCGTCAAGAAGAAGCCATCTGTTTTTGTGGATGAATTCCTCCATTGCAGAAAGTTCTGTTTCTTCGGAATAAAGGAAAAGGTTTTTGAACATGGGATTTCCCTCAAGACCTGAATAAACGACCTCTGCTGTTTCGCGGGCTTTTTCAAAATCCTTGTGGGAAACCAGAATGTAAACTGACTGACCGGTGCTTTCCGTGAGCCTTTCGTCCGCTTTGCCCATTGCTTTTCCAAGTGTGGAGGCGGGGAGCATGTTGAAAAGATCGGAGTCAATATTCAAAGATCGTCCGGCCATCATGGAAACGACGAATGAGCCGATTAAAACCAGATGGAAGACGATCCATGCAATAACGAAGAACTTATTTTGCTGCAAAAAATGCTTTTTCTTCATTCGATAATACCTCTTTGTATTGTTGCTCTGTGAATGTATATGTAACGGAACTTCCGTCCTGCTGTTCAACTGCGAGGGAATCGAATGATGATGACGCGGCGTTTCCTGAACCGCTCAGAGTAATGGTTTTCATCACTGCTGCGATTGTCTTGTCTTTCGGCGTGAGGGACATAGTCCATGTGTTTGCCGTGCTTGAGAAGCTGACTGTGAAATTCTTCTCCAAAGCCGCCTTGTCGCCTGAGAAAAGAGCTGTCACTGTCTGTGCAATGCTTTTGAAGATTGCGTTGTCCGCACCGTCAAGAACCGTCTGCTTTCCGTCAGGAGTGAACTGCACAAGCTTTGTGGAAGTCACTGCGAGTGATGATTTCACGGGACGGGTTGTGTTCCAAACGATGCCGTCCTTGCAGAACACGAATGTTCCGTAAGATTTAAGAGCTCTCTTCACGCTCGGAAGTTTCTTTTCCTGTGTGAAATTTCCAGTGGTGACGGTATTCTTTGTAAGTGATTCGCACACTGAATCCAATGTGGCATTCTGAGCAAACAGAGTTGCTGCGGAAAAAGCCATAAGAAAACAAATAAGACCTTTGAATGCATTTCTTTTCATGTTAAACACCTCTGTCAAACAAAACAGACTCGGCGGCTGATTTGTTACAAATCAATCAGAAAATCACTTCGTATTCCGCAAGATTCCTTTCCGCCTGTAGCACGGGGGATTATAACACAATTTTAATCCCAGTTTCAATAGTTTTTTTGAGTTTTATTCTATAAAAGAATGGTCTTCGTCCGGTTTCACTGAACCGCACACCCGTTTCCTTGTTTCTTCTACCGCCGCAGTGAATTGTTTTACAAACTGTTCCCTGGAGAATGTGAGAGCGTGTTTTACTATTGCTTCGTCTTTGAAGCTGCCTTTTTCATGCAGGTTCTCGAATCTTTCAATGGCGTTTTTAAGGGACTCTGTCTCCTGTTTTTCAAAAAAAACACCGGTTTTGTCTGCAAGTACAGTTTCTGTGGCTCCTCCGCGTCCGAATGCGATGACCGGGCATCCGCAGGCCTGGGCTTCCACAGGGGCAAGTCCGAAATCCTCTTCCGCGCAGAAAATCATTGCCTTGCATCGCTGGAGATTGCCGCGCAGAACTTCATCCGGTGCCCTTCCCAAAAATTCAATGTTCGGGTCTCCTTTTGCAAGTTCCTTGAGTTTTTCTTCTTCAGAACCGGCTCCGATTACTTTGAGTTTTCTGCCGGTGCCTTTGATTGCGGAAATGGCAAGGTCTATTCTTTTGTACGGAACCAGACGGGAGTAGGCCACATAAAAATCTTCCCGTGGTTTTGAAAAGTCAGGATAAAAACGCTCAACGTTTACCGGGGAATAAATAACCTTTGCATCACGGTTCCAGAATTTTTTTATGCGGCGGGCAATGTATTTTGAATTTGCCACAATCGTGTCGATTCTCTGCGAAGAAATATAATCCCAGAGTCTGATTTCCGGCATCCATTTGTCCATAAAGAATCTTGTGAGCCGTCCGCTTCTTTTTTTGTAGTCAAAATACAAATCCCAGGCATAGCGCATAGGCGAGTGGATGTATGCAATCTGCGGAATGTACGGCGGAACAATTACACCCTTTGCACAACTTGAGCTTGAGCAGATTACAAGGTCATAGCCGGACAAATCAAAGGATTCAAAAGCCTTTGGCATGAATTTCAAAAGCTTTGTGTAAATTTTTGAGGCCATAGGAAGTTTTTGAAGCCTTGAAGTGTGAATGTTGAGTCCTTCAAAATGTCCCTTCATCTTTTTTTTGTCATAGACAAGAGTGTAAATGTCGGCATCCGGATAAATCGTGAGCAGAAGTTCGACAAAGGTTTCTGCTCCGCCATAATTCGTGAGCCAGTCATGTACGATTGCAACTTTCATAGAACGGATTATAAACTTATGAGTAAAAAATGTCTATAAAAAAAAATTGATTTTGTTGTCTTATATAATCTCTTTCAGTGCATCATGCAGATTTCCGTTTGTGGCGATTCTTATGCTTTTTTTGCATCCGGCTTTTCTACCGCATTCCGCATCCTGCTCGCTGTCTCCAATCATAAACGAATTTGAAACATCTATGTTGAAATCTTTTGCAGCCTGTTCTATGAGTCCGGTTGAAGGCTTTCTGCAGCCGCATATTTTTTTGTATTCAGGCCTTTCCCCTTCAAATCCCTTGTCTGGGTGGTGCGGACAGTAGTAAAGCGCATCGATGTAGGCACCTTCCTTTCCGAGCAGGACTTCAAGCTTGTTGTGGATTTCGTTGAGCTGTTCAAAGGAAATTTCCCCGCGTGCTATCACCGGCTGATTTGTAATCACGACCGCAAGGTATCCTGAATTATTTATTTCCCTGATTGCATCGGCGGCTCCCGGCAGAAGTTCCATCTGCTTTATGTCCGTCAGAAATCCCGCGTATTTGTTTATGGTTCCGTCACGGTCAAGGAAAACAGCCTTCTGTCTGTGGCTCAGATTCCTTTTTTCGACCAGTCCTGATTTTATGTCCTTTTCTACGGAATAATAGCGGTCGGGGGTTCCCATGTCTTTTATGTACTCGGGGGTGTCGTAAGCGTAAATTGCGGAGTCCTTCACGTGCGGCTTCAGGATGTCGCGGTCAAGGTCTATTTTTTCACTTGAGAGATTTTTGGCGGCCTTTTTCAAAAGACGCGGCGAAATGAGTTCGATTCCTGCATTCACACGGTTTTTGTACCACAGTCTTTCATCTTCCTTGTTCATCCACTTGATGACCCTGTGACTGTCGGCTGGAAGTCCCCCCGCTGATTCCGGCGGCAGGATTTCCGTAACAAGAAGTGAAGAGTCGTAGGGATGAGAGTTCGGATGTGAGACCAGTGTTGCATCCGCATTGTTTGATTTATGAAAATCAATCAGCTTTGAAAAATCAATGTCGAAAATGGTGTCACCGCAAAGGAGCAGAAAATCCTCTGTAAGTCCTTCGATTTTGTAAAGGGCACCTGCTGTTCCAAGAGGAACTTTCTCTTCAAAATAGCTGATGTTCACTCCGAACTTCGAGCCGTCTCCGAAATATTCCTTTATAAAATGTCCCAGATGTCCGGTCACAAGAGTTATGTCGGTAAGTCCGTTTTTTTTGAGACATTCAATCTGATGAAGGAGAATCGGTTTTCCGCATATCTCAATCATCGGCTTTGGAATGTCGCTTGCTATCGAGGCTATTCTGGTTCCTTTTCCGCCTGCCATTATTACGACTTTCATATTCTACTCCGAAAAGAAGTGTGCCTCAAGTTCAAGGCAGAGTGCGTGGTAGACGGGCAGATGCAGCTCCTGAATCTTGTAGGTTTCTGTCTGCGGAACAATTATGGAAACATCGGCAAGATTTTTGATTTTTCCGCCGTCCCTTCCTGTAAGAGCGATTGTTTTGAGATTCTTGGCTTTCGCGACGACCATTGCGTAAATCACATCCTTTGAATTTCCGCTGGTTGATATTCCGAGAAACACATCCTCAGGCTTTCCGTATCCCATAACCTGCTGGGCGAACAGAACATTTCCGTCCACATCGTTCAGGCTTGCGGTCATAAGCGCCGAGTGTGTTGTAAGTGGAATCGCCGGGAGGGAGCCCTGTATTTTGTCGGAAAGATATGCGCCTGTTTCCGGGTCGATTTCCGTGAGTTTATCCAGAAATGATTTTTCGGGTTTTCTTTTCAAGACGAAACTTTTCAAGAGTTCACCTGAAATGTGGTCGCTGTCTGCCGCCGAACCTCCGTTTCCCGCAATAAGGAGCTTTCCGCCGCTTTCGTATGATTTCGCAAGAATCCTGTATGCGTCATGCAGAGATTTTTCGCAGACTTGAAGTGCAGGGTAGCGTTCGATTAAATGTGCAATGTAGTCCATTTTGTCTCCTGATTTTCTTCTATTATATTGCGTCTTCTTCGTAAGTTTCCGGGTTGTAGAAGATGATTTTCGTCCCGTCGTTTTCAAAGTCAAAAGGCACGTGGAGCTGTCCTTCAAGCGCCTTTTTTACGTTATTCTGTTTTTCCTTAGGCACGTAGAAAAGCAGGAATCCGCCGCCGCCGGCACCAAGCAGTTTTCCGCCGAGAGCACCCGCATTCACGGCTTTCTGATACTGTTCGTCGATTGCATCCGTGGAGATTCCGCTGGAAATGCCGCGCTTCAGTTTCCATGTGTAATCCAAAAGACGCCCGAATTCGTCAAGGCTTCTGCTGCTGTCGGTGAGAACCTTTTCCGCTTCGTCAACAAGTCTGTACATCTCCAGAAGCTCTGCGGTCTTGTCCTTCATTGATTTTTCCGTACCCTTCTGTATGTCGGAAGAAAAGCGCGAGAATCCCGTGAAAAAGAGCATAAGATTTTCGTTCAGAATTTTTTTTCTCTCGGAAGAAATGATGACGGGGTTCACCGTGTAGCCGTCTCTTGAAAAGTTGATTCTGTTGAGTCCTCCGAAACTGGCGGCAATCTGGTCCTGAATACCTCCCGCTTCCTTGCAGAGAGTGCGCTCAAGATAAATCGCGTCATCGGCAAGTTTTCTTTTGTCGGCATACTTTCCTTTCAGCGCATAAAAAGCCGAGAGCATTCCGACCGCAAAAGAGGAACTCGTTCCCAGTCCGCTTCTGGCGGGAAGGTCGCTTTCGTATGTAAGGCGGATTTTGTGCATGTCGAGCCACTGCATTGCATTTCTGATTGCAGGATGGACTATTTCATCGTAGGAATTGACCTGTTCGGTTTTTGAATACGTCAGATGCGTCTTGTAATCGAAAAACGGAGGCAGATGTCTTACCGTGACATAACAATATTTATTGAAGGTTGTTGAAAGAACGGCACCGCCATGTTCGTTGTAAAATCCTGAAAAATCAGTTCCGCCGCCAAAAAAAGACATGCGGAATGGAGTCTGTGTAATAATCATACCATATTATAGGACAATAATCCGAAAATGTCTATAAAGCCCGAATGCCGTCGAGTTTCACATTTATTCGTGCGGAGGGTTCAAT
>DGXM01000026.1 GCA_002396325.1 Treponema sp. UBA4232 | reverse complement strand
CGGCAAACTGAAGTGGTGGGATTCGGTTGCATTCGTCAACTGTTTTATGAGCGACATCTTCAATCCTGAGCTGGCCTGGGACGATGATATGGAGCTTGAGATTTATCCGCGTGGAAACCCGGCCACTGGAATAAGGGAGTACAATACCCGCGTGGTTGCAAAAGGCGGAAAGGTATCCGAGGCAGACACGACAAGACGAAACATAAAATCCTATCTGCTCACGGATGACGATTACTTCGACGGTTATGCAAGCCGCTATCTTATCCTGAAGGAGACTCCGTTCTCCCGGCTTGAAGATTAAAGGCATTTGATTCGTGCGGAAGGGCGCATACTCTTTGGACTGCTGCGGTGCGGGTTGATTTACGAATTCACGCCCAGTCCGAAGAGTGCGAAATCTCCTTTCGCCGGGTCGTGCGCTGTGTATCAGGTCCTAAGTCCCGAATCGACAGGGAAATTTTTTCTTACTATCCATCTCATCCATCTCAGTAACATATTGATTCTTTTGTTTGCGCTTGTGGGAGTGCGGGGCCTGCATCCGGCCTTGCGCATTGCGTTCATCGGTGTCTGGCTCTCCCTTTCATCCGTGTGTCAATCCCCCGCTAATAAGCAAAGTCTATAACTTTCGATAAAAAACTTGTATTATGCAAGATTTGTGATTTAGTATATCCTACCAATCACCTAGGAAAAATAAGATTGAAACAGAGGTGAAATTATGGCAGATGTAAAAGCAAGGGATGTAAACAGTAAGTATTGGGATGAGGAGCTTGAGACTCTTCCGCGTGAAAAACTTGAGGCGAAGCAGCTTGAGGATTTGAAGGAGATCGTGCGCTTTGCATACGAAAATTCTCCATATTATAAGAGGTCTTTCGACGAGGCAGGAGTAAAGCCGTCCGATATCAAGACATTGGAGGACATCCGGAAATTTCCATTCATCAACAAAAAGACGCAGCGTGATACCCAGGGAGTCGGTTCTTTCCTTGGGGAACTTGCGGCGGTTCCTGAGGAGGATGTCGTTTTTATTTCCACATCATCAGGTTCAACAGGCGTTCCGACCGTCAGTCCGTTTACAAAAAAGGATTTCGATGAATTCCAGGATACCGAGAGCCGCTGGTTCTGGCAGATCGGAATGAGACCGAACGACCGCTATGTCCACGCATTGAACTTCAGCCTTTACGTTGGAGGTCCTGATGTCATCGGTGCGCAGAATCTTGGAGCACTTTGTATCTGGGGAGGAACGCTTCCGAGCGAGCGTCTTCTGTTCGTGCTCAAGCAGTATCAGCCCACAATCATTTGGACAAGCCCGAGTTACGCATGGCAGCTTGGAGAGAAGGCTCTGAAGGCAGGCTATGATCCGAAAAAGGATTTCAACATCAAGAAGATAATCGTTGCAGGAGAGCTTGGCGGTTCAATAGATGCGACAAGAAAGGCAATAGAGTCCATCTGGGGAGCGGAGGTTTACGATTTCTACGGACTTTCTGATATTTTCGGGGCCTGTGCCGCTCAGTGTGAGTACCACGACGGACTTCATATTGCGGAGAATCATATTCTCGTGGAAACCGTGGACTTGAAAACCGGCGAGGTTCTTCCTCCGGGGGAAAAGGGTGAGCTTGTGTTCACGACACTCAGAAAGCATGCGCGTCCGCTCATCCGTTTCAGAACAGGAGACATCGGTTGGATTGACCAGACACCGTGCAAATGCGGACGCACCCACGGAAGAATCCACATCTTGGGACGCCGCGACGACATGTTCATCGTAAGCGCAGTGAATGTTTTCCCGAGCGACATTGAGGCTGTCATCCGTGACGAAAAGGATTTGACCGGTGAATATCTGATCCGCATTTTCGAAAAGGACTTCACTTGCAGATATTCCGTTGAAGTGGAAAAGTCAAGCTCCAGCTCAAAGACAGATGAAGAGGTTGCGGCACTTACCAGCGCGGCCCTCAAGGGAAGAATCGGTGTAAAGCCTGCTGAGGTTATCGTTCACAAGGACGGAGAACTCAACACGAGAAGCGAGCACAAATCAAAGCGCATCATCGACGAGAGGAAAATAACTTACGAGATTTAATTCTTGCAGGTTTCAATCTTTTCCCTCTTTCAGAGCTGTGTGTTTTGGAAGAGGGATTTTTTACAAGCGGGGAACAAGATGATTAAACTGGAAAATATAAACAAGAGATTTGAATCTGAAAACGGAGATTTGGTTTTTGCACTTGATGACATCAATCTTCAAATTGAAGCCGGAGAGATATTCGGAATCATCGGACAGTCAGGCTCCGGAAAGTCAACGCTTTTGAAAATAATAAATCATCTTCTGACCCCGGATTCAGGAAATGTTCTAATCGACGGAAGCAGCATAACGAAAGCCGGCAAAAAAGATTTGTATTCCTCATTGGATAAAATCGGTTCCGTCCTTCAGTACGTCAATCTGTTCGAGAACAAAACGGTTTATGAAAACATTGCATTTGCATTGAATCAGAAGGGTTTCAGGAAATCGGAAATTGAAGAGCGGGTGAAAAATCTTCTTGAGATTGTTGAACTGCGGGACAAGACGAAATCTTTTCCGGCGGAACTTTCCGATGGACAGAAGCAGCGGGTTTCCATTGCACGTGCAATTTCTTCAAATCCAAAAATCTTTTTGCTTGATGAAGTGACTGCAAACCTTGACCCGGCTACCACCAAGTCAATCCTCCAGCTTCTGAAAAAAATCCACGATGCCTGTTCAATTACGATTGTGATTGTTGCGCATCAGATGAATGTCATAAAGGAAATCTGCGACCGCGTTGCTGTAGTTGACAACGGAAAGATTGTGGAGCAGGGAGAAGTCTATCAGATTTTTGCAAATCCAAAATCGGAGATTACGAAAAAGTTCATAAAGTCAACTTCAAATCTTTCGAAGGTCGAGGAACTGATAGCATCCGGTTCACCTATAACGAAATTGTCGGAGGGCGAGAAGATTGTGCGCCTCACTTATCTTGAAAAGACAATTTCCGAACCGCTGATTGCAACCCTTGTAACCGAGTTCGCGGTAATCCCGAACATTATTTTTGCAGACATTGAAATTGTCAAGGGCTCTCCGATCGGAGGAACTGTTGCGATATTGAGTGGAAATGAAAGCTCTGTTGATTCTGCGATTCTGTGGCTTAAACAGAAAAATGTTGGTGTTGAAATTCTTGCCGTCGGAAAATAAATGGCGGCGGGAGTAAAAATAAAGGATTGAAAAATCCCAGGAGGTATTTATGAAAAAAACTTTGTTGTTTGTCATTGCTTCGGTTTTGGCACTTTCAGGCTGTTCAAAGAAACAGGATGCTCAGAATGTTTCTGCAAAAAAAGAACTTACTAAATTTACTGTCGGCCACTTGAACTCAACGGCTCATCTGTTAGCCTTTGTGGCAAAAGAGGAAGGTTATTTTGCGGAAGAGGGACTGGACGCGTCATTGATTCAGTTTGCAAGCGCGGGAGAACTTGCGAACGGTCTTGAGTCAGGAAAACTGGATGCCGCATTCATCGGTTCGGTTCCTTCAATCACATTCCAGAGCAACGGTCACGATCTTTCGATTTTCGGCGGCGCAATGACAAACGGTCATGGTTATGTCATCAAGAGCAAGTACACCGGAGGAAAGGACAATCTGGGCGTGCAGATATTA
>DGXM01000135.1 GCA_002396325.1 Treponema sp. UBA4232 | reverse complement strand
TGCTGAAGCCCTGTTCTTTTTTAGGGGAAAATACTTTGCAAAGATTTATTCTGAAAAAAACTGAACCATATTAAGACAAAGTTAATATCATGCTGAGACCCTGTGGGAAAGCGCGTTTTGAAATGAAAACCGTTGTTTTTCCGTTTGTATGGAATTTATATGTAAAGTGGTATACAATGGAAGAAATCGGTTCTGCTTCAAAGTTGTGCCCCGATGGAGGATGAATATGAGCCTGAAGAAAAAAATCGCTGCGGCAGCCGTTGTAATCTGCATTTTCTCCTTGATTTCCATTTGGGGCCAGAGCGTGCTTTCCGAGGATTCGGCGGTAAAGGAGGCCCGGAAGATTCTCTCCACAATGACTTTGGACAAAAAAATCGCACAGATGATTATGCCGTCCATTTCCGTGCGGGGCAAAAAACCTGAAGACGCCAGCCCCCCGCTGACTAAAGCCGATGATGAAGTCAAAAATGCCATACGCAGTTACGGTTTCGGCGGAGTGATTCTTTTTACAATGAACACCCAGGGAACACAGCAGACAACACTTTTGATACACGACATGCAGGAAGCCTCGGAGATTCCGCTTTTGATCGGCATTGATCAGGAAGGCGGAAATGTGGTGAGATTGAAGACCGCCTGCTGGATGCCGGGAAATATGCTTTTGGGCGCCACGGGAAATTCCGAGTATGCGAAAAAAGCCGCCGAAATAATAGGGGAGGAAATGAATTGCGTGGGTGTGAACGTGAACTTTGCCCCCTGTGCGGACGTGAACTGCAATCCGAAGAACCCGATTATAGGCCTGCGTTCTTTTTCAAGCAGTCCTGACGACGCGGCAAAAATGGTGGGAGCTTCCGTGGAAGGCTATCACAATGCAGGCATGGCCGTTTCACTGAAGCATTTTCCAGGGCACGGAGACACCGAAGTTGACAGCCACCTGGGACTTTCAAAAATCGACCGCACTTACGAGGAGCTTATGCAGATGGAGCTTCCACCTTTCAAGGCAGGAATCGATGCCGGTGCGGATATGATTATGACGGCCCACATACAGTTCCCGAAGATTGAAACAGAAACTTACCGTTCCATAACTCTTGACCGAGACATTGCACTTCCCGCCACTCTTTCAAAGACGATGATTACAGATGTGCTGCGTTCACGGCTTGGATTCAAAGGTGTCGTCACGACCGATGCAATGGACATGGGGGCTATAGACAAACACTTCAAGGCGGTCGATGCGGCCCGTCTTGCCATCAACGCAGGTGTGGACATCCTTCTTATGCCGGGAGACATCAGCACGGAACAGCAGATTGAAAAACTTGCTTCCTATATGAAATCAATCCGTAATCTTGTTGAGGCAGGGGAAATTTCAGAAGAGACCATTGATGCATCGGTTCTCCGTATCCTCACGCTTAAAGTCAGACGTGGAATAATCGGCACTCAGGAAAAACTCCATCACAGGCTTGCAAGGGCAAAACACAACGTGGGTTCTCCGAAGCATCACAAAGAGGAATGGAAAATCACTCAGGCCGGAATAACGGTGTTGAAAAATGAAGACGCGACCCTTCCCGTAATCCCCGGAGAAGACTGCAAAGTCTGCATAGTCTATCCTTATGCCTCTGAAGCAACCACAGTGCAATATGCCGTCGATGCAGTGCTCCGCGACGGAACAATCAAATCAACACGTTCCATCAGTCTGGTTTCCTACAACGAGGTCCCTTTCGAGCAGATCCGGACCACGCTTGAGTCCTGCGATGTTGCCATTGTGATTTCGGAACTTCTGCGCCCTTCACAGTTCAAGTTTTTCAAGGATGACGACAGCCGTTTTTCCACCGTCAGAAAAATAATAGAATTCCAGCACAGTCACGGAGGCAGGGCGGTTGTGATCAGTGCAACGCTTCCATACGATATTGCCGCATACAAAGACGCAGATGCCCTGATGATTGCGTATGGTGCGCTCGAAATGGCAAAGGCTCCTGCCGGGTATTTCGGTGAGTCGGAGGGATACGGGCCGAATATTCCTGCTGCGGTTGCAATGTGCCTTGGACAGGCAGAACCAAACGGAAAACTCCCCGTTGACATTCCTGCGCTGAATGAATCATACGAATACACGGACGAAATCCTTTATTCCCGCGGCTCCGGCCTCACAGGTTTTTGAAATTCAGCCCGGGCGGCAGGCTGTGAAAAAAATATCTCGTTGACATATTTTGGTGCTGAAACTATACTCTTAATATGAAATCTATCGCTCTCAATTCTGTGGAAGAATGCCTCCGTGCCCATATTTCAGATAAAAATGCAGTCTTTGTTTTTGCAACCGATGTAAGCTCCCGAAGCTGGGCAGACTGGTGCGTCGTAACCGGTCTCACAAAAGCCGTCGCAATGGACCGTTTTATGGCATGGGACAAATTCAAGGAATCCTTTCTGCGCGCCACACAGGAAGGAAAAAGCTCCGTTCCTTCATTGCTCAGGAAATTTTTTATCCACAATTTCATTTCGGAAAATGCTGCAAAGCCGCTTGACGATTCCACGAAACTGAAAAAAGTCATTCCACCTGAATTCGCAGGGAACGCCTCATCCTTTGCGGACTGGCTTGCAAAAATCCTTCCGTCGCTTTGCCTGTGGAACAACAGGATGAATGAATACAAAGACAGCTACGGAGCAATGGACGAAGAGGACAGGGACTACAAAATCCTTTTCGATGCCTACAACTCCTTCCTTGAAAAAAACGATATGTTCGAACCGTCATGGATTACGGATGTTGATTTCGGAAACAGCAGGAATGTGTTTTACATCCTTTATCCGGAGCAGCTTGAGGACTTCGAGGATTTCAAAGGCTCTTTCCGCAACGCCGACAATGTGATTGCCTGCACAATGCCCTGCGACATTCCGTCCCCGGCGGTATACAATTTTCCTGATGCCCGCTCCGAGCTCAGACAGACAATGCTCAGGATAATCGACATATGCAACCGGCAGAAAAAAGCCGACTGGTCGGAAGTTGCCCTTTCAGTCCCGGACATCGAAACATACCGTCCGTATCTTGAAAGGGAATTCGACCTTTACGGAATTCCTTATGTAATCAGAGCCGGTATTTCACTCACAAAAAACAGTGCCGGAAAAATATTCAAGCTATTCAGCGAGTGCTATAAAAGCGATTTCTCCTATGACAGCGTAAGGACCCTTCTTTTGGACGAATGTATCCCGTGGGCAAAAGAAGTCATCCTCCCGTTCAAAATGAATGACAAAACCGATGCTGTCGAAGTGAAAGTGGCTCTTCCTCAGGCAAAAGAGTCTCTCATCCGCGAAGGAAACATACTAAGATGCATATGCTCATACGAAGAAAAAAATGAATCCGGGGAATACGAAAAAAAAGACTCATGGCTTCAGGGACTCTATTCACGTTACGGTTCAGATTCTGTGAAACTTCAGGCGGCGGAAGACAGAGGCGATGCGGAAAGTGTCAAGGCATGCAAAAAAGCCCTCGACTGCGATATACAGAACATTGCGCTTTACAAAGCACTGAAAAACCGCATAAAGGCATTTTACGAACCACGGGCTAAAGACAACGAGAGAAAAAAGCCTTCGTTTGAAACGGTTCTTTCCGCATGGTTTTCTTTCAAATCAACTTTTATCGATGAAGAGGATTTTTCAACGGATGCCAACCAGCTGTTGAGCCGCTGCATAATCCATCTTCAGGAAATGATTGAAGTGGAGAAAAACCATTGCAGAACAAACGGACTTTCCATCACATCCCCATTTGACTTTTTCATCAATGAATTGGAGGGAAAATCCTATACTCCGCAGATGAAAAACAAATCAGGTGTTTCAATTTTCCCGTACAGACTTTCCGCCGGAGCGTTTTTCAAATACCAGTTCGTGATCGGAGCATCGCAGAAAGCCATTGAAGTTCCATTCCGCAGACTCATGTTCCTGAACAGCACCAAACGGGCAAAACTGAATCTCATTGAGGAAGACAACAATCTTCGGTCCACGGAAGTGTTTGCGAAACTCTATGCGAAAAAAGTTGACGGAATTGAAGACACCGTGCATTTTTCAAGTGCCACAGACTCCTTCGGCGGATTTTCCATTCCTCACAGCTGCCTCACCGAACAGACTCCCCTTCCGAATCTGGATTCCACGGATTATATCCTCGAAGAAAAAAAATGGATAAGCGGCTCCTCTTCCTCGCCAAGTCTTTTTACAAAGGGCCAGACAAACAATCTTCTGCAATGGAAGGAAACGGCGGAAGAAACGAATCAGGATGAATCGCTCAACGATGCACTTAAAGAGAAAATCGCATACAGACTTGTAGAGGCAAAGAATGCGGGCATTGAATCCGGAATAAAAGAATACGAAAGTCTTCTTGCCGCAAAAGATGACGAGCAGAAAAACAAAGTGCCGGCAGCAAACGTGAGAGACTTCATGGCAGAAGAATCAAATCTGATGTCTGAAATTCTTTCTTCATTCAAGGACAAACCAAAGATTTCATCCCAAAGTGAAATGAGCCTGTTTTTCCCCTGTCCGCGCAAATGGGTTCTTTCGCAGCTCCTTTCAATCAAAGATGATTCGCTTGACACCAATTTGATGAAAATATACGACATGGGAAATCTGAATCATTCGGTGCTTGAATTCTTTATGCGTCAATATCTTGGAAGGCGCCTTCCTTATTATGACAAAGAAAGAAAAAAGTTTTTCAAGTTCGAGGGAAACGGAAACACTGCCGAAGCAGACGATGAAATTTGGAATATGATTTCAGAAGACAAAAACGGTTTTGTTGAAAAAGCTATTTTCACCGGAAAAAAAGATTTTACCAAAAGCCCTCTTGCAAAAAAAATCCTTCATTCGCAGAAAGAGGAAATTGCAGAAAACATCATTTCTTTTTTAAAGATGCTTTTGATTCCTTATGCCTCAGATGTCGATAAGAACGGCGAACCGAAAAACATAAGCGGAATAGGAGGATGCCTTGTTTATGGTGTTGAGACAAAACTCGTTTCGCACACCGGAAATGCCGTTGTCTACGGAAAGATTGACTGTCTCCTGAAGCCCGCAGAAGGAAGCGACGGATGGATAATCATCGACTACAAAAACACCCAGAGCGCAATGCCCGGCAATAAGGACATTTTCAAAGACGCAGCAAACCAACTTGGAGATTTCCAAATGCCCATGTACTGCACACTGGTAACTGACAAAAATCTTTCACAGGAAATTTCGGCCGCATATTTTTATGCAATAAGAGACTGTGACAAACGATGCGCTGTGGATGAATTCATAGAATCCGACAAATCAGACTTGACGCAGGATTCTTACAACGACACTCTGGAGCAATTCAAAAAATATGCAGAACTGTTTGTCGAAAAAACAGCGGATGCAGTGGAAAAAGGGGATGCGGATTTTGCACCCCATGCTTATGAGGACTGGGAAAATCCGCAGAACGTGAGGACATTCAAAAACTGCTCGGGATGTCAATACAGCGAAATATGCCGCACAAGATTCACAGTGGCTCAAAGACAAATCACGGAAATAAGAGGCTGACAAAATGGACAACACAAATTCATATCCTTATCTTTCGATTCTTGAAAAGGAGCTTGATCCTCACCAAAGCAAAGTCTGCTTCGAAACAAAAAACACTGTCGTGTCGGCAGGTGCAGGTTCGGGAAAAACCCAGGTGCTCGCCACAAGATTTGCGTGGCTTGTGATTTCCCAAAAAATCAGGGTAAATGAAATCCTTACGCTCACCTTCACAAACAAGGCCGCCGCCGAGATGTACCAGAGAATCTATCTTACGTTGAAGGAATTCGCTTTTCACAAGGAAAGGACCGAAGACGATTTCAAAAGACTTAAATGGAAGCCTGACAGAATTGAAAGATACAGAAAGGGTTTTGAGGATTTGACGGAAGACAAACGCAGTCTTGCAAAACAGGCCCTTGACGAATTTGCAGGTGCTCACATCCAGACACTTGATTCTTACAGCGGCTCTCTTTTACGGCAGTGTGCAAATCGTTACGGACTCAAACCTGATTTTTCGACAGGGGCTGCTGACTCCGCAAGCGCAATCAGGGAAAATGTACTGCGCACACTCATTAAATATGCAGACAACCCGGGTATAAAATCTTTCTGTGCTCCGGGGGAAATCGAGTCATTTGCAAAAGACAAAGTGGCAAAAATCATCATAGACCATACAACGATTGCAACTCCGGAAAACTATTTCACCATAAAATTCAAAACGCAATGCTCCCTGATAACACATGTATGGAACTATCTGATTGCGGGAAACGACTGGCCCGATGACGGTTCCCGGAACATTGTTTCAGACACTTCACGTCTTTCGGAATATAAAAGCAACATCGAAGACACTCTCAACTCTTCTGATAAAAAAGACGACCCTAAGAAAAAGGCGTATGTTGAATCTGTTGAGAACCTTCTTTCCGCAGCCGAAAAACTTATGACAGAGGAAGGAATTTCTACTGACGACATCTCGTCGAAAAGCGGGCATCTTGAATCCGTTCTTGAAAAATTCGATATCTTCGTCAAAGCTGTTGAGACGGCATATGCGACTTCAAATGCAATACAAACCGTGAAAAGTGTAGTAGGTAAATTAAAAGGAGAATGGGTTTCAATCGCAAATCAGATTACAGAATTCATTTTGCAGTACGATGACTTGAAATCCTTCTACGGCATACTCGACACGATTCTTTCGGAAACAAACAATCTTAAGCGGCAGAGCGGAAGTCTCACATTCAACGATGTGACATCGATGGCACAAAAAATACTGATTGAAAATGAAGACATAAGAAACCAGGAAAAACGTGCCTACAAAAAAATAATGATAGATGAATTCCAGGACAACAACGGAATGAACCGCGACCTGCTTTATCTGCTTTCACTCCGCGACGGAGAATTCGAATCGGAAGACGGCACCTGCAGAATCACCTTCGACGAAAACAAAATCAATTCACTTCACGATGCGATTGTCGAAAAACGCGATGCGGAAAAACTCTTTTTTGTGGGAGACGAGAAACAGTCCATCTATAAATTCAGAAATGCCGATGTTTCCGTGTTCCGGGGACTCACAAAAGAAAACACGGAACTGAGCATGACTTTCAACTACCGATCCACTCCGGAGCTTGTGAAGAGTTTCAACATGCTTTTTTCCGATAGTGGCGGAATTTTTGATTCTTCACGTTCCGATGTTGAATATGAAGCTGTATACAAACAGGATGCGGAGAAAAACGGTTCGGTTCTTCCCGATCTTGAAAAAAACAACGTGCCTGTCCATGTCTGCATGGTTGACGAAGGACCCGTAAAAGCCGATTCAAGTGGAAAATATTTTCCGCAGAAAGAACAGCAGGTGTATTTCGTGGCAAAAAAAATATCCGACATGATTAATGAGGCGAGG
>DGXM01000085.1 GCA_002396325.1 Treponema sp. UBA4232 | reverse complement strand
GATGGACAATAACGCGGGCCTACTCCGTGAATCTTTCCGGAATACAGCGGGGAGCGATTGATATTGTCGCGGATGATTTTGTGTGTATCCTCATTCGTGTAAACCTGATGACAAGGAACCATCGGACGGTCAATTTTTTCATCATCAAAACTGAACGGAACAATGTCTTCATCTCCGGGTTGTTCCTCAAGGACTGAAAAATCAACAGTGTGGCGTAAAATCCTCGGTGGAGTTCCGGTTTTAAGTCTTCCGGTCGTAAAGCCGAGCCTGTTCAAACTTTCCGTAAGTCCGAACGCCCCCTGCTCACCAAGTCTTCCGCAAGGAGCATCGTATTCACCGATGAAAATGCGTCCTCCCAAAAAAGTTCCTGTCGTGAGCACTATCGAGCGGACTGGAATCACACGGCCCCTTTCAGTCACTATGCCGATGACTTTCTGACGCATTCCGCTTTTTGCAGCCTTGGTCGCATATTCGTAATTCACGGAGCCACGCTTTTCTCCTGGAATGCTGCCGTATTCTGCCTGAGAGTCTGAGCCTTCGGGAAGGGGAGTCGAAGATGCAGTGGTCAGAACATCAACTGCGGTGTCCATCAAAGTGCAGAGATTTTTTGTTGTCTCGATGGTTTTACGTGCAAGCTGTGAGTAAGTGATTTTGTCTGCCTGTGAACGTGGAGCCTGAACTGCGGGTCCTCTGCTTCTGTTCAAAAGCCGGAACTGAATCATGGAGCGGTCGATAAGTTTTGCCATCTCACCACCCAATGCATCAATTTCACGCACGATGTTTCCCTTGGCAATTCCACCAATCGATGGATTGCAGCTCATTCTTGCAATTGAATCCACAGTCTGTGTAATCAGCACGGTCTTTAGTCCCATGCGGGCACAAGCCAAAGAAGCCTCTACTCCTGCGTGTCCGCCACCGACCACCGCGACATCAAACGAATCATAAAACGACATAGTGCGTGTATTATAGAAAATTTTTATGGATTATACAAGAACAAATTGTTTATGGATATTTTCTGGATATTTTTAATCTTTGAAATTGACTCGAAATTGATTCAGAAGGAAATAATTCATAGGAAAAATAGCAATATTCGGAAGTTAAATTTTTTACCTTGTAGACAATTTTTCCAAACCTGTGTTAGACTCGGAATCGTATGGAGAAAAACTTGTCAAAGTCCATATGGCACGGAGGAAAGCATGAAGGAATTTTCAGGTTTCAAAAAAGGTGTAAATCTTGGCGGCTGGTTTTCGCAGTGTGATTATTCAAAAGACAGACTGGATAATTTCATCACAGAAGATGATTTCAAAAAACTTTCCACTTGGGGAATTGATCATGTGCGTCTGCCTGTGGATTATAATTTGCTTGAAAGTGAAGACGGGAACTCTTATCTTGAGGAAGGATTCGACCGCGTGTCACGTGCTGTTGGTTTGTGCAAAAAAAACGGATTGAACATTGTGCTCGATCTTCATAAGACCGCCAGATTTTCATTTGACAAAGGAGAGGCACAGAGCGGATTTTTTTCAGATGAAAATCTTCAGGAGCGTTTCTATCGCTTGTGGGAGGAAATCTCACGCAGATTTGGAAATGACAGTTCGATTGCATTTGAGCTGCTGAACGAAGTGACAGACAAATCTTACAGCGATGAATGGAACGGGATTTCCACTGAATGTATAAAGCGCATCCGTAAAATTACGGGCAGCACTTTTATTCTGCTTGGCGGATATTGGAACAACAGTATTGATGCCTTGAAGGATCTGCCTGATCCGTATGATGAAAAACTGGTTTACAATTTTCATTGCTATGAGCCGTTTCTTTTCACTCATCAGGGAGCCACATGGGTTGACGGAATGGATGTTGATTTCAGAATGAATTTTCCTTCTGATTTGTCTACATATAAAAAAGCCGCGTCGGATTTGAATCTTTCGTTTGCGACTTCATCACTTGAAGGTTTGAACGCCAAAGTTGATGGCAGATTATTCGATATTCTTTTTTCAAAAGCAGTGAAAATTTCTGAGGAAAGAAATGTAGCTTTGTATTGCGGAGAATACGGAGTCATCGACAGAGCAAGTCCTGAAGAAACCGTGGAGTGGTTTAAGGCAATAAATGCTGCGTTTGAAAAATATGGAATCGGACACGCGGCGTGGACTTACCGTGGAATGGATTTCGGTTTAAGCGATGCAAGACTTTCAGGAGTTATTGATCGGATAAAAAACTTGCTGTGATTTTTTTCGAGGGCGGGACAGGTCAGAGTTTGTAGTCTTTGGCAGGTCCCTCCCATTTTTTTTCGCCTTTTTCAATTGCAATGATTCTGTCGCTTATTGATTTTGCTTCATCGATATCGTGCGTGACCATTATTGCAGTAAATGGAATTGATTGCTGTAGACTTCTGATTTCTGCCGCCATTTTTTTTCTGAGAGGTGCGTCAAGTGCGCTCAGCGGTTCATCTAAAAGGACCAGCTTCGGTTGTACAATAAGAGTCCGGGCAAGAGCTACCCGCTGTGCTTCACCACCGCTTAATGTTTCAGGACTCCGTTTGGAGAAATTTTCAAGCTGCACTTTTTTAAGAAATTCCTGCGCCATCAATCTCGATTCTTTTTTTCTTATCCCTCTGCAGCGCAGACCGTATGCAACATTGTCTTCCACTGACATATTTAAAAAAAGTGAAGGACTTTGAAAGACCATTCCAATGTTTCTTTTTCCGGGCGGAGTTGATAATATAATTGAATCGGCCAGTCTGATGTCTGTTTTTACAGCTGTGTTTTTTTGAAGTGGAAGTAGTCCGGAAATGATTTTCAGAATTGTTGATTTTCCACTGCCTGAAGGACCGACAATCGAAGTGAGAGTGTTTTCTTCTGCGGAAAAAGAAATGTTTATGGAAAATTCATCGAATTTATAAAAAAGATTTTTACATTCCAAAAAACTCATTGCGGACTCCTTTTAGAATTATGCGGTGATTTTATTCTGTTGGCAATTAAAAAAACAGTGGCGCAGATAATGCCGAGTAAAAATCCTGATGCGGAGGCTTGTGAAAATCTGTAGCTTCCCGCAAGTCTGTATGTGAAAAGAGCGAGTGTGTCAAATCTTGGAATTGCCAGAACAAGCGGAAGGGTTGCATCTCCACAACTCATTGCAAATGTGAATCCGAAGGCACTGATGATTCCCCGCCACGAATATGGAATTATGATTTTGAAAATTTTATCGAGTGGATTCGGTGATAAAAGATTTGCTCCGTTTATGACATCCTGAGGTATGGCGGAAAGATGCGTTTGAAGCTGCCTGTATGCGAACGGCCAGTAAAGAGCCGACTGTGCTGCAATAAGAGTCAATTGATTTCCTTGTTTTACGGTCATGCTCATTCCGATTCCCATTGCAACGGAAGAAACTGCCATTGGTAAAATGGGAATGGTCCGTATGAGCGTGTTCTTTTTCAATGGAGACAGGCGTACAAAAACGGCGTAGCAGAATCCTGCGATTGAACAAAAAGATGCTGTTGCGCAGGCTGTCGTGATTGTGTTTTTCAGCGATGGTAAAAATCCTTTCATGGAGAAAACATTTTTCCAGACTGATAATGTGAGACTTCCTTTTTTGTCGGAAATGGATGAGAGAAAAATTGAAATAATCGGAGTTAGAAAAAAGAGTGCAATCAAAAGAATGATTGAAAGAAATAGAACTGCACTAATAGGAGAAAAATCACTGTTTGTATCGTTTTTTTTCAATGAAATAGGATTTTCTTTTTCGTGTTTTTTTTCAAAAACGGCATAGACTTCCATTACTAAAAGTGCACACAAACTTTCGATTAAAGAAAGAACTGCCACGGAATGAAAATCCAAATCACTTCGGCCTGCGTGGTAGATGGCGACTTCCAGAGTCGTTCCGCCGATGGATCCGAAAAGAAGCACAATCATAAACGAAAAGAAGCAGAAGATGAAAACCGGAATACAGGAGGAAATAATTGCTCCGCTGATTTGGTGGATGGTTATTGTACTGAAGATTTTGAAATTCGAAGCACCCAGCATTTTTGCCGCATCAGACTGTCTCTTGTCTATGGTCTCCCACCTGTCTGAAACGGTAACCATTACCAATGGAAAATTGTAAAATCCTTGTGTAATCACGATTCCCCAAAATGAATAAAGAAATTGCAGCGGAGGATTTTCCAATTTGAAAGTGCTCATAAGAAATCTGTTGAAGATTCCGTTCATTCCGAAAGTTGCAATATATCCAAGGGCTACGATGAGCGGAGGAATGCAAAGTGGAATGGCTCCGAGTGAAAGAAGAAACTCTCTTCCAGGGAATTTTTTTTGTGAAACGAAATAAGCGGCAGGTACACCGATGGCAACGGAAATCAGCATTGAGATGAAAGCCTCTTTGAATGTGTACCAGATGATTGAAATTATTCTGGCTGCTGAATATCCTGTAGTGTGTGAAGAACCGAATGCAGGTATAACAGCCTTCGCGTAAGGGATTGCAAAACATAGGATGACTGTCAGCAGTAGAAGAATGGAAATACCTGCTGAAATCGTTTGTACTGCTCTGCTTGTGAAGCTTGTTTTCTGCATCCGGAATCTTTCCTGATTATGGAAACCTCTAAAAAATGATGAATTTTTAGAGATGTCTTATTTATTCAAACTCAGCTGCTCGATGATTTTATCAACTGCATTCTGAGTTGCATTGCTGTCTGTTGCAAGAGTCTTTTTTGGAAGCGGGGCGGCAGTTGCATAACTCTGCGGAAGAACGATTTCCGAATTAACAGGGTACATCCACTGTGTGAGCGGAAGAGTAGTCTGTGCCTCTTTTGAGATGAGGAAATCCATAAACGCTTTTGCGCCTTCCGGGTTAGGTGCGTTTTTCAAAAGTCCGTAGCCTTCAACCTGTTCAACGTGTCCTTCGTCAAAAAGAATTGTCTTGTAGCGGTCGTTGTTTTCATATTCCACGTTGTAAGCAGGGCTTGTTGTGTAGCTGATGCAAAGGGGTGCTTCACCTTCCTGGAACATTCCCCATCCCTCGCTCCATCCGGAAGTCATTGTGAGGATATTCGGCTCGAGTTCCTTCCAGAAATCAAGGTATCTGTCTCCGAACACTGCAACGGTCCATGCAACGAATCCCAATCCCGGTGTTGAGGTGCGGGGATCCATCAAAATGATTTTCTTGCGGTAGATGTCTTTTGTCAAATCGTTGAGCGATGCAGGGGCCGCCACTGATGACTGGCTGTCGTAAATCATTGCGAAGTGTCCGTAGTCGTATGCAGTCAAAAGAAAGTCATTTCCCAATTCGTCCTGAACGTTCGACGGAATGATTTTTCTTGCATCTTTAGGTTCGTATGCCTCAAGAATTCCTGCTTCACGTGCTTTTGATGCAAGGCTGTTGTCAATTCCGATTATCACATCGGCCTGAACATTGTCTTTTTCAAGAACGGCACGGTTGAATGCCTGCACTGCGTCTCCGCAATCCACGAGGGTGAGGGTGTATCCTGAGCTTTCATTGAAAATCTTTGTGAGTTCAGGACCTGGACCCCATTCACCTGCAAAACTGTCATAGGCATAAACCACGACTTCCTTCAGTCTTGGATTTTCCGTGTTTGTCTTGGGAGCGTCAGTTTTTGTTTCTGAAGTTTTTTTCGAACATCCTGCAAAGGCGAGAGCGATTGCAGCCATAGAAATAGAAATGATTTTTGAAGCGAACTTTTTTGTGTTCATACTTCCTCCGCCGGTATTATCCGGATCAGGTTGCGGACTCCGTGCAGAATCCGTGCGGGTATAATCTCAGGTAACGCAGTGCGAAACCACCCCGGTATGGCACTACAGTATACACAAAATATTTTTTGTGTCAAATGGTGGATTGCCGAAATCTCCATGCATTAGACGCTTGATATCCTCTGCCTTGACTTAAATATGGCATCTCACTATAATCTTCTTATTTATGAGGAATTAATTATGAAGAAGATTTTTTCTACTGCCGTTATTCTGGCTTCTCTTTTTACATTTATTGGCTGTGCAAAAAAAACTGTCACAATCAACAGTACGGAAGATTTGGTCGGCAAAAAAGTCGGCTGTCAGTCCGGTACAACCGGTGAGCTTTATTTGACCGAGGAACTGAAAGGTGTCAAAGTTCAGTCATTCAAAACAGGAATAGATGCATCCCTCAGTCTTAAGAACGGTGCAATAGACGCTTTGGTTCTTGATGAACTTCCTGCAAAGGAAATTGTACGGCGCACTCCTGGATTGAAAATCCTGGACATTCCGTTTGCATCCGAAGAGTATGCGATTGCTGTCCGCAAGGGTGACAAAGAACTGCTTGACTCGGTGAATAAGACAATCGCAGCTTTGAAGGCAGACGGCACTTACGAAAAACTTGTTTCAACATTTATGCCTGTTGACGGTTCTGACATCATTGTTCCTGCAGATCTGACTTACCCGGAGAATGCTGAAGTTATAAAGATGGGAACCAATGCCGCATTTCCTCCGTTTGAATATGTTGAAGGAACAAAGGTCGTGGGATTCGATGCGACATTTGCGCAGTATATTGCACGTGATTATGGAAAGAAACTTCAGATTGTTGATATGAGTTTTGACGGTCTGATTGCGGCTTTGCAGGCAGGCTCAATTGATTTCATCGCGGCCGGTATGACAGCAACCGATGAACGCCGTGAGAACGTCGATTTCTCCGAGCCGTATTATTCATCTAATCAGGTGATTATCGTTCGCGGAGACCAAAAGAAATAATTTGACTTTTCCATGAATTTGTTGATTCAAGAAAAGAATTGAGGCGATTGCAGAAAGGATATGAAGAATTCCAAAATCTCATCCGATTTTTTGGGGTTCTTCAATTTTTTTGGTGCCTGGTGCAGGGGGAAAGATGACATTCTGGCAGACATTCTACAATACAATGATTGCAAAGGGGCGCTGGATGCTGATTCCCCGGGGTCTTGGAACAACACTTTTGATATCCGTGTGCGCTGTTCTTATCGGGTCGGTGCTCGGTTGTGTTTTTGCGATTTTCAAAATATCTAAAAACAAAGTTCTTAATGCAATTTCAAATATTTACACCACTGTAATCCGTGGAGTCCCAATGGCCACACAGCTTATGATTTTTTATTTTGTTATTTTCTCGCCGATGGGAATGACTAACGCTGTTTTGGTTGCCATCATTTCGTTCGGAATAAATTCGGGTGCGTATTGTACGGAAATATTCCGCGCCGGAATACAAGGGGTTGATGCCGGTCAGATGGAAGCAGGTCGTTCCCTTGGATTGAGCTGGTCTCAAACAATGTCTAAAATCATCATGCCTCAGGCAGTGAAAACAATACTTCCGACTTTTACTTCGGAGTTTATTACAATGATAAAAGAAACTTCTGTTGCAAGTTTTATTGCTGTAGTTGATTTGCAAAAGGCTTGCGATAACATAAGAAATGCAACCTACAATGCTTGGATTCCGCTTTTATCTTGTGCAGCGATTTATCTCGTTTTGACACTTGGACTCACAAGGATTTTCTCGCTTGTTGAAAAAAGGATGGCCCGAAGTGATAGAAGTTAAAAATATTGTAAAGAGATATGGTGACAATGTAATTCTCAATTCGATTTCCGAGACGATTGAACGGGGAGAAAAGGTTGTAATCATCGGTCCGTCTGGAGCTGGAAAAAGCACTTTCCTAAGATGTCTCAATATGCTTGAGGCTCCTGATTCAGGTCAGATTTTTTTTGACGGTGTTGATATTACAGATCCGGACACGGATATAAATCTGGTGCGCCGGAAGATGGGAATGGTTTTTCAGCATTTCAATTTGTTCCCTCATCTTACTGTCCGGCAGAATATTACTCTTGCGCCTGTCACTTTAAAACTTCAGTCGCAGGAACAGGCTGATGAAAATGCATCAGAGTTGCTCAAAAGAATCGGTCTTTTCGAAAAGGCAGACGTTTATCCTTCAAGTCTTTCGGGCGGTCAGAAACAACGGATTGCTATTGTGAGGTCTCTTGCAATGAATCCCGATGTGATTTTGTTTGATGAACCAACATCAGCACTTGATCCTGAAATGGTCGGAGAGGTTTTGAGTCTGATGAAAGAGGTCGCTTCTGCCGGAATGACGATGGCTGTGGTCACGCATGAAATGGGATTTGCCCGTGAAGTAGCAACCCGTGTTTGTTTTATGGACGAAGGCGTTATTGCAGAAAAAGGAACTCCTGAGCAGATTTTCTCGAATCCGCAAAGCGAAAGACTCAAGCAGTTTTTGAATGCCGTTATAGCACAGTAAACATAAAAAGGGTGCGGAGGCTCCCATGAAAACAGAAAAAATCTTTTCAAATCGTGATTTGTGGCGACTGATTTGGCCGCTTATGGTTGAGCAGCTGCTTCAAAACACGCTCGGCATTGCGGACATTATAATGGTTTCTTCGCTGGGTGAAAGTGCTGTGAGTGGAGTCTCTCTCGTTGACCAGATAAACATTCTTCTTACAAATATTTTTGCGGCTCTTGCAACCGGTGGTGCGGTTGTTTGTTCGCAGTATATTGGAAGAAAGGATTTTTCCCTTTCGAAAAAAACTGCCCGTCAACTTTTGTATGCTGTGACAGCTGTGGCTCTTTTCGTTGTGTTTACCGGCCTGATTGTAAGAAAGCCTCTTCTCCGTTTTGTTTTCGGAAGCATAGAAGCGGATGTTATGAAAGCAAGTCAGGATTATTTTTTCATTACACTGCTTGCACTTCCCGGAATTGCTCTTTACAATGCCGCCGCCGCTTTGTTTCGTGCTCAGGGAAATTCCCGCGTGAGTATGCTTGTTGCTCTGTTGGTAAATGCCTTGAACATTGGTGGAAACGCCGCGCTCATTTACGGTTTTCACTGGGGAGTCGAGGGTGTCGCTTTTCCGACTTTGATTTCACGTCTTGTTGCCGCAGTTGTTCTTCTTTTTCTGCTTTACCGTGGTACTGGAAATGATACAGGAATTTCCATCAAAGGAATTTTTCATTTTGAATGGGACTGGCATCTTGTGGGACGCATTTTGAAAATCGGAGTTCCGAATGGTCTTGAGAATTCTGCATTTCAATTCGGAAAGATTTTGGTTCTGTCTTTGGTCGCAACATTCGGAACAGGCGCAATAGCAGCCAATGCCGCCGCAAACACAATAGCCGCTTTCGAAGTGCTTCCCGGTGCCGCCGTAGGCCTTGGAATGCTTACTGTCGTGGGGCAGTGCATGGGTGCCGGCGAAACAGAACAGGCTTCGTATTACACAAAGAAACTCACATTCATTGCTTTTGTTTCAATGTGGATGTTGAATATTCCGTTGTTGATTTGTGCAAGACGGATTCTTGGGTTTTACAACATGAGTGCACGCACATCCGATATGGCATGGTGGATGCTTTTCTTCCACGGATTTTTCGGAATGTTTATATGGCCGCTTTCCTTTTCACTTCCGAATTCATTGCGAGCCGCAGGTGACTCGACTTTTACAATGGTCGTTTCCATCTTGAGCATGTGGCTTGTCCGCGTGGGCATGAGCTATGCATTTGCAAAAACAGGAATCTTTGGTTTTGTTGATTTTATGGGGTGGGATGAGGGTTATGGAGCTGTCGGCACATGGCTTTCAATGTTCTGCGATTGGTGTGTCCGCTCCATATTTTTTGTAACACGTTTTGCTCATGGAAAATGGAAAAGGGGAAGAGTCATTTAGCAAGAAGTTTTTCTGCAATCAATTCAGCCTGCTTTACTCCATCCATTGCAGAACTCACGATTCCTCCCGAGTATCCTGATCCTTCTCCTGCCGGATAAAGATTTTTCAGAGATACACATTCGCCGCTTTCCTTTTCACGCAGGATTCTGACGGGCGTGCTTGTTCTGGTCTCGCTTGCAATTAGAAGCGCATCTTCGGAGATGTATCCCTTCATTTTTTTGTTTACTTCTTTGAAGGCCTCTTTTAATCTGGATGTAATTTGAGAAGGAAGCCAGTCATTCAGATTTGATGGAACCAATCCAGGGGCATAGCTCGATTTCGGAAGATTTGTGCTCGTCTTGTTTTCAAGAAAATCCGTCATTCTTTGAGCCGGTGCCTTCTGCCCGTTTCCGTGCATTGCAGTGATTTTTTCCAATGACGAGCGCCACAAAAGTCCGGCAAAAGATTCGCATCCGTCTTTAACTGCAAGTGCTTTGAAATCAGCAGGAATGTCTTCCGGTTTTGTTTCAACCACCACTGCGGCATTGCTCCACGCACTGTTTCTTCCTGCGGCAGACATTCCGTTCACGACGATTTCATCAGGGCCTGACGCACTGGGCACAACGAATCCTCCCGGACACATGCAGAAACTGTATACGCCGCGACCTTCCTGTTGTGTTGTGAATCTGTATTCGGCAGCTCCAAGATTTTTTGAATCAGGTCTGTTGTGATATTGAATTGAATCAATCAATGCACGCGGATGTTCAACTCTGACACCTACAGCGAATGTTTTTGCTTCCAGTGCATCGGGGGATTTTTTTGCAATCATCTTGTAAATGTCTGTTGCGGAATGACCGGTGCAAAGTAAAACTGCATCTGCATTGAATATTTCATTTGCATTCGTTTTTGTGTTTTCCGCAATAATTCCTTTTACGGTGATTTTTCCATTTTGATTTTGTGTTGTAAAATCGACTGCCCTCATATTAAAATGAACTTCACCGCCGAGTTCGATTATTTTATTTCTCATTGCCTCGATGATTGAAGGAAGTCTGTCTGTTCCGATGTGAGGATGTGCATCAGTGAGGATTTTTTCATCTGCTCCGAAATAATGGAAGATTTGTAATATCTCCGGAATATTGCCGCGCTTGTTGCTTCTTGTGTAAAGTTTGCCATCGCTGAAAGTTCCGGCACCTCCTTCACCAAAACAATAATTAGAGTCGGCATCGACAAGTCCTTTTGTACTGATTGAAGCAATATTCCTTTTTCTGTCGGAAGCGGAATTGCCTCTTTCAATTATCACAGGTTTGATTCCGTATTCAAGAAGTTTCAATGCTCCGAAAAGACCTGCAGGACCGGAGCCTATTATTATGACGGAAGAATCTTTTTTTGCATTTTTCCACTTTGGAGTAAACCTTTCATTTTCGGAAGAATCTTCTCCGATATAGGCTTTGTATCTCAAAACAAGTTTTATTTTTCCGTGACGTGCATCAACTGATTTTTTTTGAAAAACAAATTTTGTTTCCTTTGCACTTGCGTTGATGCCTTTTGTTTTCAGGGCAGATAATAATTGTGTCGAAATATATGTCGAATCTTTTTCTTTGTCCGGTGTGATTGTGATGTTTACTTCCTGAATCATAAAATCATTTTATAACAAAAAAAGATTTTTGTGAACTGGGAGAACTCTCTGATTTGAAGTTTAACTGCCTCTCCAAAAAAAAATCGGGAGCCTCTGATATGCCGCTACAGCATTTTGATGACACAGTTTCCAGAGGTTCCCGGTTTTGATTTTTAATCAGCGTACTTTTACAACATTCTGAACAAGGTCAAGAACCTTGTCTGGACAAGCTTTTATACATTCACCGCAGCTTGTGCACTTTGTGTAATCGACAGCGGGAATTCCGTTGATGAGTTCCATGCATTTTTCAGGACACTTTCTCACGCAGAGACCGCATTTGATACATCCTACGGAACAATTCTTTTTAATTGCAGCTTTGTTGTCGCTGTGATTTGAACACAATGCAATTGATCCTTTGCGGTTGCCATCTATTATCACGAATAGTTTTTTCGGGCAGGCTCTTGCACATTTTCCGCAGCCGACACATTTGCTGTAGTCAATCACTGGAATTCCGTCGGGCCCCATGTGCAATGCATCAAACGGACAATTCTCCACACAGTCGCCGTAACCTGCGCATCCGAACGCACACATTTTCGTTCCGTTTGCAGTAAGGTTTGCAGCGGCACATGTTTTGATTCCATTATAGGTTCCGCGTGAAAGAGCACATTGGGTGGTACCCTTGCAGGCGAGGACGGCGACTTTTTTTTGCGCACTGACAGAGACTCCTAAAATCTCTCCGACTTTTGCGGCTACTGTTGGTCCTCCTGCGATACATCCGTTTGCAGGTGCTTCACCTTTTACAACTGCCGCGGCAAATGCAGCACATCCGGCGTAACCGCATCCTCCGCAGTTTCCTCCGCTCAAGACATCCTGAATTGCCTGAACTTTGGGATCGACTTTCACGGCAAATATTTTTTTAAAGAGTCCCAGAAGAAGTCCCAGTATAAATGCGACTCCCAGGGAAACTAATATAGTAAAGAAAATAATTTTCATACAGCCACTTCCTTATATTTGTATGCGATGATTGAGCTGTCGAAGTATCTTTGCTTTTGGACACCTCGATATGCTCAATTCCTGCGCTATTTTATCAATCCCTTGAATCCCAGAAATGCGAGTGAAAGAAGTCCTGCGGCGACATACAGCATCGGTGTGCCTTTGAATGACTTGGGAACGTTTGCTGCTTTGAGTCTGCTTCTGACTCCCGACATTATGACCATGCTTAGTAAAAATCCCAATGCAGAACCAAGTGCATAGACAATGCTTTCGCCGTAGTTGTATCCTTTGCCGATGCAGTTGATTGTGACACCAAGAACGGCACAGTTTGTGGTAATCAGCGAAAGATAAATTCCCATGCTGCTGTATAGTCCGGGTGCGGATTTTTTCAAATAGAATTCCACCAGCTGAACGAGAGATGCAATTACTAAAATGAAAATCAGAGTCTGCAGGAATTCAAGTTGGAGTGGAACCATAATGAATTTATAAAGAGGCCATGTGACAGCCGTGGCAAGAAGAATGACGAAAGAAGTCGCGATTCCCATTCCGGTTGCCTTTCCTGTTTCACTTGTCATTCCGATGAACGGACAGATTGCAAGATACTGGATGAAAACAACATTGTCAACCAGCATTGATTTTATAAGTATGCTTAGTATGTTGCTCATTTTGTTTCCTCCGGTTCTGCGTTTTCAGTTGAATCATTTCCGCCTGCATTTTTCTCTTTTTCAGCCTGAAGTTTTGCGGCCTGTGCTTTTTCGAGCGCGGCTTTTTTTTCTTCGGCTATGCGTTTCTTTTCTTCTTCTTCCTTTTGGAATGCGATTCTTTTTTCTTCAGCAATGGCATCGTCAATTCGCTTTGTTTCCGCCAGAAGTTTCTTTTCTTTTGAATGATTTTTTATACATTGCATTAATGCTCCAAGGCATCCGAATACAATAAATCCTCCAGGCGCGGAATTCAACACGCCTATTCTGTATGCTTCAGGAATGATTTCGACTTTAAGCGATGTTCCTGCCATCAAAGTACCGCCGCCGAAGAGTTCTCGGATGAGTGAGATTGAGACGAGCACAAGCGTGTAGCCGATTCCCATTCCGACTGCATCGAGCACTGCATTTCCGGGATTGTTTTTTGAAGCGAATGCCTCGACACGTCCCATGATGATGCAGTTTACGACTATCAACGGAAGGAAGACTCCAAGTGCGTCGTAAAGAGATGTCACATACGCTTGAAGAACCATCTGCACGATTGTAGTGAAAGCTGCAATGATGATGATGAAAACAGGAAGACGTATTGCAGAAGGAATGTGTTTTCTGAAAAGAGAAATGACAAGTTCACTCATTACAAGAACGAATGTCATGCCCATGCCCATGCCGAGTCCGTTGAAAATCGAAGTTGTGATTCCAAGGGAGGAACAGAGGCCGATGTTAAGAACCAACAGAGGATTTTCCTTGATGATTCCGTTTGTTAATATGGAAAGTCTTTTGTTCATTTTATGCCTCCTATGCCAAGGCATTCTTTCATTGCTTCAGCGGCATCGTCCATCATGGTTGCAATTCCGTTCGATGTGATTGTGGCTCCTGAGATTGCATCGAATGTTTCGTTTGTGACAAATCCTTTGTCTGAATCGAAACCTTCAAACTGTCCGAAGAAAGTTTTTCCGTTCTTGAGTTTGAATGTCGGATCACTTCCTTTTTGTCCGAATCCCGGGGTGTCCGTGTTGTTCAAATACCGCATGCCTGTGATTGTTCCGTTCAAATCCATGCCGACCATAATTGTGGAACGGTCGTAGGTGGGGCCTGAAATCTGCACAACGGCACCGAGCGTCTCTCCGTTTTTCTTTGCAAGCTTTACAGAGTCGATTACAGTCTTTCCGCTTTTTGTTGTTCCGCACATAGCTTCGGGATTTACAAATTCATCTGCATCCGGAAAGACGGCTTTCATCGTTTCGTTTGCCTTGCGGATATTGTTTTCCCTGATAACCGGGGATGTCACATTGTTTACCACAGCGAGTACTGTGCAGGAGGCGACGGCATATACGGCCAGAATGATACCGAGTTTAATCATGCTCCAGATTCCGTCCTGATTTTTTTTCGCGGGGATTGTGCTCATTTGCTTGCCTCCACATCTTGCGGGAAATATTCCGCGTTGATTTTTGCAATGTCTGCGTGGCGGGCGGCTTTCTTTCCGTATCCGTATTTTCTTGACGTGACATTGTTCAGGAACGGTGCGACGGAATTCATAATCAATATGCTGAACATTACGCCTTCGGGATATCCTCCGAATCTTCTGATTAGGAAAGTGATGAGTCCGCAGCCAAAACCGAAGATTAATCTTCCGCGCTTTGTGACGGGAGTTGTGGCATAGTCGGTGACCATAAATGTGGCTCCGAACAAAAGTCCGCCCGTAACCATTGCGACAAGCACATCATGTCCTGCTCCTGCAAAACCGTTCCCACCGGCGAGAGATGAAATGAATGTACCGACGGCGACTGTTGCAACCATCGCAACCGGTGCCCTCCAGTCTATGATGTGGCAGACAAGCAGAAAGAGGAATGAAATCAATATGAGAAGAATCGATGTCTCTCCGATGCATCCTGCTCTGTTTCCGAAGAAATACTGAAGCAGGGTTTCGCTGTTCATAACGGCGGCTCCAGACTTAATCTGCGAGAGGAGGGTTGCGGAAGACACTGCGTCAACATTTGCGGCACCTGTGAGCGTGTAGCTCCATTTGTTCACGTCGAAAGCGGGATTGAACCAAGATGCTCCCATTGCGGCTGCGAACGACATGAACATAAAGGCACGGCCTGTAAGCGCTGGGTTGAATACGTTGCTTCCGATTCCGCCGAAGAGTCCCTTTGCGATTACGATTGCGACGAATGAGCCGACAACAACCATCCATGCGGGAATTGTAGACGGAAGAACAAGAGCCAGAAGAACTCCTGTGACTGCCGAAGACAGATTCATCACTACAATCTGCTGTTTTGTAATCTTCTGGAAAAGATATTCAAAAAGCATGCAGCTGGCGACTGAAACCAGAATCGTGATCAACGCCCTTACTCCGAAAATCACCACGCCGTAAATACATTCGGGGAGAAGTGAAATGAGCACCGTGGCCATAATCATCTGTGTTGAGATTCCTCTCGTGAAGTGAGGACTTGAGGAAAGGAATATTTCGTTTGAGTTTGTTTTTGCGTCTGTCATTTCTTTCCTCCTGATTCTTCGGCGGCTTTCTGTGCAAGGTTTTTTGCGGCTTCCGCTTTTGCCTTTTCAAGAGCCATCTGTGCACGGACCTGATTTTTTCCAAGTCTGAAGTGCTGGACAAGACGGACGTTTGCGGGACAGGCGTAGGAGCAGCATCCACATTCGATGCAGTCCATGAGTCCGAATTTCTTCGCTTTGTTGAGATTCACGGACTTGATTTCCCTGACCATCAGGACGGGGCTTAGGCCCATTGGACAGGCGTCGATGCATTTGCCGCAACTTATGCACTGGCCCTCATCGGTGAGGTAGGTTTCTTTTTTCGTGAGGAAAGTGATTCCGCTTGTTCCTTTTGCGATTGGGAACTGAGTGCTTGTCATTGCAAATCCCATCATCGGTCCGCCGGAGACAATCTTTGCTGTTTCTCCTTCCTTTAAATTGAACGTCTCGGGAATGAGGTCTCCGACAATTGTTCCCACGGGTACGCGGATGTTGCATGGTTTATCAACGGCTCCACCGCTTATGGTCAGTGCCCTGTCGATTAAGGGCATGCCGAGACGGAAAGCATCGCTTATTGCGCAGACGGTTCCTACGTTTGTGATGACGGCTCCTGCATCTGCCGGAAGTCTGCCTGCGGGAATCTCAACGCCGAGAACCGCGTCGACGATATTTTTTTCACATCCCTGGGGATATTTTGTTTTTACGAGAGACACGGCGACTGTGTTTTCTGCGCCTGCATCGGAAATTGCTTTTTTCAAAGCAGGGACTATGTATTCCTTGTTGTTTTCAAGCGCGATGAGGCCTTTGCAGTCACCCATGATGTGGCAGACGATTTTCATTCCGTCAATCACTTTTTCGCTTTGCTCCTGAAGGGTGCGTTCATCTACAGTGAGGTAGGGTTCACATTCCGCGGCATTCAAAAGCACGTAGTCGATTTTTTTTTCGGCCGGAGGATTCAGTTTTACGTGAGTCGGAAAAGATGCTCCGCCCATACCGACGATTCCAGCGTCACGGATGCGGTCCAGTGCTGTCTTTTTGTCGCAGGTGAATGGATCGAGCGGAGGCATGAAGTCTGTTTCCTCTGAGCCGTCACTTTCGATTGTGATGCAGGGAGCTTCCGTATTTCCAGTGACAAGGCATGTCTGGATTTTCTTGACTTTGCCGGAAATCGAGGCATGAACAGGAGCCGACATAAATGCATCGCTTTTTGCAATGACCTGCCCCCGTTTGACCACATCTCCGACTTTGACGAGCGGAGTGTTCGGTGCTCCACCCATAGTAACCGGTATGGTCACTGACTTGGTAGAAGGAAAAGCCTCGGTGATCGGGCATCCGTTGCTCAGTTCCTTCATTTCATGGGGACGTATGCCCCCTCTAAATGTATGCGTTTTCATAGCGATATTCTACTATAATTTGGTGTTACTGTCTATTTTTTTGTTGATTAAATTTCTTTAGGTAAAAGTGATTAAAGTGAAAATAAATATTGACAAAATTATTAGTTTGTGGCACTATTTAATTAGTTAAATTTACTTAACAGAGGGCTTTATATGAGCAAGATTATTAACGGGGAAAATCTCCCGAATATGCCGTGGCAGGACAAGCCGAGCGATTGGTCTCTTCCTGTGTGGAGATACAGTGAAAATCCTGTAATCGACAGAAATCCGTTTCCGGGAATGGGACGTATTTTCAACAGTGCCGTCGTTTCCTACCAGGGCGCATTCATCGGCGTGTTCCGTGGCGAGACGACTACCGGCCGCCCGTTCCTGTATCTGGGACGCTCGAAGGATGCAATCCACTGGGAGTACGAACAGGAAAAAATCCACATGAAGGATGAAAACGGCAGGGACTGGGATCCTCTGTACGCTTATGATCCCCGTTGCGTCAAAGTCGAGGATTGGTACTACATCATCTGGTGCGGTGACTTCAACGGCGCGGCTTTGGGGCTTGCGAAAACCAAGGATTTCAAATCTTTCACCCGTCTGGAAAATCCCTTTTTGCCGTTCAACAGAAACGGTGTGCTTTTCCCTCGCAAAGTGAACGGAAAATACATTATGCTGAGCCGTCCCTCGGATTCCGGGCACACTCCTTTCGGAGATGTTATGCTTAGTCAGAGCCCCGACCTGAAGTATTGGGGGGAGCACCGTTGTGTGATGCAGAAAGGCGGAAAAGGTTGGTGGCAGGGTGTGAAAATCGGCCCCGGACCTGCTCCCATTGAGACCGATGAAGGATGGCTTTTGTTTTACCACGGTGTTTCAAGCACATGCTCCGGATTCGTGTATTCTTTCAGTGCGGCCCTTCTTGACATCAACACTCCGAGCAAAGTCCTTTACCGTGCGGGCGGCTACATGCTGACTCCCGAGGCTCCTTATGAAACTACAGGTTTTGTGCCGAATGTGACTTTCCCTGTCGCAACTCTTGCGGATCAGGCTACCGGTCGTATTGCAATCTATTACGGATGTGCGGATACAGTGGTAGGTCTTGCCTTCTGTCAGCTTGACGAAGTGATAAAGTACATAAAGGATAACAATGAACTTGTAGGATGCGACGGAGATGAAGGAAAATTCTAAAGTTTTTAGGGCTTTTCTGAATAGGGATTTGTGCGTTTGTCCCTGGTGATCCGGCTTACCTCGTGGAGTTTCAGTGATTTCTCCGCGGGGTATTTTTTTTAGCGGGCACTGTTTTCTGTGAACAAATCCTTGCGGTGAAAAAATCAATTTCAGCAGAATTCATATGGAACGGTTTTTCCGAATTTGGGTGAAGGCATCGTAGCGGGCTTGGATTAGAAGCTGCTTGTCGCGGGCCAAATCTGCGATTCCAAGGGCAAGGTAGCCTGACTGCATTGTGCCTGTGACTTGTCCCGGTCCGCGCAAACGGAGGTCTTCCTCTGCGATGGCAAATCCGTCTGTTGATTCGTGCAGGGCCTTCATCCTCTGTTTTCCGTCTTCGGTGATGTTTTTTCCATATATAAGGAAGCAGAATGACTGGGCATCTCCACGTCCCACGCGGCCTCTGAGCTGGTGCAGTTCTGCAAGTCCGAATCTGTCGGCGTGTTCTATCACAATGCAGGTGGCATTCGGAACATCCACACCCACTTCGACCACAGTTGTCGCCACGAGAATCTGTATTTTATTGTCCCTGAAGTCATGCAGTATTCTGTTCTGCTCATCTTCTTCGATTTTGCTGTGAATCAGTGCGCACTTGAATGAGGGGTAGATTTTTTCACTCAGGAAGCTGAACATTTCCTCTGCCGATTTTAGCGCCTGGTCTGAAAACTGTAGACCTGCATCCGTGCCTTGGTCGGTGGATCCCGAGATTCTTGGGTAGACGAAATATGCCTGATGTCCGGCTTCAAGTTCCTTTCTGACCGCTTCGTATGCATTTGTCTCGTGTCCCATAACGCTGAGGTAGGTTTTTACAGGCTTTCTTCCGCGCGGCATTGTGCGTATGGTGCTTATGTCCAGGTCTCCGAAAACCGTGAGTGCAAGAGTCTGCGGAATCGGTGTCGCGCTCATCATCAGAACATCGGGGCTGTGGCTCATGGCTCCCTCGCTTATGCGTCCCTTGGCGATGATTGATTCCCTTTGCGTTACTCCGAAGCGGTGCTGTTCGTCAATCACTGCAAGCTGAAGATTTTTGTACTGAACGCTGCTGCTGAAAAGAGCGTGTGTTCCTATGACGATGTGCACATCTCCGTTTTTTAGTGCCGCAATCAGCGGTTGTCTGCCGGATGCCTTGAGATTTCCAGTGAGGAATGCGACTTTGACTCCGAGTGGCTCAAGCATTTTCGCGGCGTTTTCGGCGTGCTGACGTGCAAGCAGTTCCGTGGGGGCCATCACAGCGCATTGTCCGCCGTAGTCGATTGTGCGCAGACAAAGAAAAAATGCCACCAGGGTTTTTCCGGAACCCACATCGCCCTGAAGAAGACGCTGCATTGAAAATGGATTTCTTTCAAGGCGTTCGGGCTTGTTCAGCATGAAATTACACTCTTCCTGACTGCGGTCTATGTCGCGGTTCATTTCGGCAATGGCAGACATCTGTCCGTCGGTGAGCGTGAAGGGCAGCCGCGAAAGGAATTCCTTTTGCCTAGGGGAAAGCTGTTTTTCAAAACTCTCTGCTGAGATTTCAGGGGTCTGGAAAAATGGCGCGGCGCAGGGAAGTGATTCCCCTGCCTCTGTTTTTGAGGCGGCTTCGAATACTGCGGTTTGCTCCAGAGCGGGCAGAGTCCCCCTGTGCTCAAGGATTCTGGATGCCATCTTGTATTCAAAATTGTAAAGCTCTTCGTAAATGAGTGTGCGTCTGGCTTCCCTTGCCTGCTCCAATGTTTCGGGGCTGTGGATTTGGATGATTGCACGGCTTTTTGAAAGCAGTTTACGTTCCTTTATGATTTCGGGAGGAAGCTCGTCTTCAATCGCCTTGCCGTATCTTTGGATTGCCGAGGACATTGTTTTTCGGAAATTCTTTTGTGAAAGTCCTTCGGTGAGCGGGTAGACAGGAAGAATTCCGCTGTTCGGCACTCCGTCTGCAAAATCCTCGAGTTCGCCTTCGTATGAAAGACGTTCCGCTTCAAAGGAAGAGGACTGCAGGGAATTGTATTTTATTTCGAACCGGCCTGTTACGGAAATGATGGAGCCTTCGGGGAGATTTTTTTCAAGAAACGGCCTGTTGAATGCGATAAGCCATGCGCTTGCGGTTCCGTCGGTGATTGCGATTTTCAGAGTCCTCATTCTGCCGTAACCGAACCAGTCGTGGGCAGTCACTTTGCATACGGTGTGGACTTTTGCGCTTTCGAAATCCTTCAGCGGGATGCGGCGGGTTCTGTCCTCGTAATCGCGGGGATATGTGGAGAGCAGGTCGGCCACGGTGAATATGTTCATTCTCGCAAACAGCTTTGCGGTGGAAGGTCCTACTCCGCTGAGATTTTCTACTGTGGTGCCCAACTCTCCAAGCTTCATTTTTTAGAAGGGAATCGCCTCAAAAAGATTGCATATGATTCCGAACACAAAGAAACCGATTATGTCTATCACGATGAGGGAGATTATCGCCGTGATGAGCTGCGCCTTGTATGAGACTGCGCGTCCTCCGGTGAAGGTGCGGGTGATGTTTCCGACAAGGGATGAAACCGAGCGGTCAATCTGTTCGAACATGGTATTGCTGTATGGATTCTTTGAGACAAGAATGGTTATGAGTCTTATGATAAGAAGGATTACGATGAACACAATCACAGCGGAAGCAATGTTCCAGACAAGCCCCGCAATCAGTGCAAGAAGATGGCCGAAGTGAAATCCTGTCGTGAATCCCCTGAGAAGGGCCGAAACCGCTCCGAGTATGCTTATCGCCACCGCCGGTCCGAAGTCGAAACTGCCCATGGTGAGCCATTTTTTTCCACGGAAGATGTTGAGCCAGGGATCGCAGATTGAAGACAGAAAGCGGGTGAACGGACTGTACGAAAGATTCGGAATCCATGTGAGGATTATGCGGACCATACACATAAGAGCGTATATCAGCACTATCGAGGAAAGGGTTGTCAAAAGTATTCTCATTTTTTTTCTCCTAATTGAATAAAATGCAAATCTCCTGCGAAATCAACAGGCTATTCGCACCATACATCGTGAATCATCGGCATATCCTTCAAAGTCTGCACTGTTTCCGGATCCGAGGGAACCGTCATCTGAGTGTTGGCCTTTACGGTATAGCTTTTTCCATCCACATCTATATGAAAATATACAAAACAATTGCCCTGTGCGCCAAATAAAAAATCCTTGATTTCCATTATTTCTTTTTCGGAAGAAAAATTCTTGTCCATCTGAATGTGGACCGATGTTATGGATTTTGCCTCAAGCACTTTCGGATCTTCGATTGATTCCACCAGAAGCGACGGGTTTTCGCGTTCGCCGTCAACCTTGCCCTTGAATGCGTAGACTCCTTCGTTATGGATTTTGTCTTTCATAGCCTCCCATGTGTCGGAAAAGAACGTCAAATCAATCTCGCCCTTGAAATCCTGGAGTTTTGCGAATGCCATCGGTTTGCCTTTTTTGGTCATGATTTCTTTTATTCCCATAATCATGCCGATTGCCACATAGGTGCGCCCGGATTTTTTGATTTGCCACGGTTTGACTCCGGCGGCGGCCATGGACTCTTTTGAAGCCTTTTCCTCCTTTCCGATTCTTTCTATATTATCGCTGTTCACGGTGACGCATTTTTCTATGGCGTGTCTCCAGTCGTCCAGAGGGTGTCCGCTTACAAAGCATCCGATGAATTCTTTTTCCATGTTGAGCATTTCCATCTTCGGCATTTCCTCAACTTCGGTGTATTTGAAATCCTCGTATTCCTTGAGTCCTGCCATTGCGAAAAGACTTGCCTGTCCTGTCTCGCTGCTGGATTTCTTTTTTTCTTCGTATGCGATTGCCTGTTCGTAATTCAAAATGAGGGTTGCGCGGTTTTTGCCCAGTCTGTCGAATCCTCCTGTTTTGATGAGGACTTCTACGGCCTTTTTGTTTACTGTGTGTGCGTCGATTCTCGCAATGAAATCCTCGAAAGATTTAAAGGGGCCGTTTGTCTCTCGTTCTTTGACGATGGCCTCTGCGGCGCTTTGTCCCATGCCCTTGATGCCCATGAGCCCGAAAACGATTCGTCCGTCAACAACGTCGAAAATCGAGTCGGAGCGGTTCACATCCGGCTGATCGACCGGGATTCCCATTTTGCGGGCTTCTTCGATGTAAACCGGAATCTTGTCCGTGGATGTGATTTCATTCGTAAGGTTTGCCGCCATGAATTCAGCGGGATGGTTTGCCTTGAGCCATCCTGTGCGGTAAGCGACCACTGAATATGCGGCCGCGTGGGACTTGTTGAATCCGTATCCTGCGAAAGGAACCATGATGTCGAAAATCTCGTCGGCGTGTTCCTTGGTGAATCCCTGTTTTATGGCTCCTTCCTCGAATTCCTTTTTCTTTCCCATAAGGACTTCGGGCTTTTTCTTTCCCATGGCACGCCGGAGCATGTCTGCGGCACCGAGGCTGAATCCCGCAATCTTCTGGGAGACCTGCATGACCTGTTCCTGATAGACCATGACTCCGTAGGTTTCCTTCAGAATGTCTTCAAGGCAGGGGTCGGGGTAGTGGATTGTCTCGGGCTTCCATTTTCCTTCGATGTAGTTCGGAATGTAGTCCATGGGGCCGGGGCGGTAGAGTGCATTCAAGGCGACCAGCTCTTCGATGCAGCGGGGTTTGGCCTGACGCAGAATCTTCTGCATTCCCGGGGATTCAAACTGGAAGACGGCAACTGTGTCTCCGCGGCAGAAAAGGTCGAATGTCTTGTCGTCGGTTTCGCTCACTTCATCCGCACGGAAGACGGGGTCTCCGGGTTTTTTGTGTTTGTTGATGATGTTTTCGGCATATCGGATGAGCGAGAGGGTTTTGAGTCCCAGGTAGTCGAATTTCACAAGTCCGCATGGTTCTATTATGTCCATCGTGTATTGAACGGCTTTGCTTCCGGTTTTGTTGTCCTTGAACACGGGTGCCCAGTCCGGGAGTGCCGTGAGTCCTATGACCATGCCGGATGCGTGGAGTCCTGTGTTGCGGTTCACGTTCTCAAGTTTTTTGCAGAGGGTGAACATGCGCTGGTAGCGGTCGAACTGCGCTTTGTCGTTGTTGAAAGTCTCAAGCTTGGTATACGGGATGAGCTGTCCGTTGTCGGGATGCTTTTCATCAGGTTCGGTGAATGCGTCCTTCAGCTTTGCCTTGGGGTTGTCGGGGATGCAGGCTTTGAGTTTTGCAACTTCCGAAAGCGGTATGTCCATAATGCGGCCCACGTCGGCGATGCACTGCTTCGGCTTCAGTGTACCGAACGTGACGATGTGTCCCACCTGCGGTTCTCCGTACAAATCAACGGTGTGCTCGATGATTCTCTGGCGGAATTCGAAGTCCATGTCCACGTCGAAGTCGGGCATTGAGACACGTTCCGGATTAAGGAAGCGTTCGAAAATAAGCTTGTAGCGGAAGGGGTCGATGTCTGTAATCGTCATGCAGTAGGCGACAAGACTTCCTGCTCCAGAACCTCGTCCGGGGCCGATCGGAATGCCGTTTCTCTTTGACCAGTTGATGAATTCCCACACAATCAGGAAGTAGCCCGAAAATCCCATTTTGAAAATGATGCCAAGCTCGTATTCGCATCTTTCGCGGATTTCAGGCGTGATTTCCTTGTAGCGTTTTTTCAGTCCCTCTTCAACAAGGTAGCGCACATAGGCATCCTGATTTTTGGTATAGTCTTCGCTTATCTGGAATTCCTTGGGGAGTTCGAACCGTGGAAGGCATGATTTGAGTTCCTGCGTTTTATACTGGTGGATTGTGAGGTCGCACATCGAGGCGATTTTGAGAGTGTTTTCCATTGCCTCAGGGTATTCGGGAAAGAGCTTTGCCATCTCCTCGTCGGTCTTTAGGTACCACTCCTGCCCCTGCGCATACATGCTGATTCGGTTGGGGTCTTTGAGTGTTTTTTTAAGACCGATGCAGACAAGTGCGTCCTGTGCGTCGGCATCCTCTTTGCGGCAATAGTGAACATCGTTCGTGAGCACAAGCGGAATGTCCAAATCCTTGGCGAGCTTTATGAGTTTCGGGGCGACTTTCCTCTG
>DGXM01000069.1 GCA_002396325.1 Treponema sp. UBA4232 | reverse complement strand
TTCAGCATGACGGGATTCAATGGATGGGGAAATAAATTCAGGATAACAATATTTTTGGACAGCCCCTTGATGTTTTGCTGACTCATTTTGAACTCTTTGCATCTTGTTTCATGCTGAAGCCCTGGAGGATTTTGGCGGGCGGATTAAGATTCCCGGTTTGACGGATGGTTGACGGATGGTTTGAAAAAAAAGGAATTCAGGCAATGGGTTTCCTGGATATTGCGAAAATCTTCTGTAAAATCCGAATTTTCGGGATGATTTATTTGTGGAAATTAAGATAATAATAAGTGATTTGAGGCGGAAATTCCAAAACGCGTAAAAATATCGGAAATTTCGATTTAATGTTGACTGTTTTTTGTGAAAATTAGGAAAAAATTCTCTAAAAATTAAAAAAAACATTTGACAAAGATGAAGGAGTGGCGTATACTGAATGACAGTTAGGCAACCGATTGCCTAAGAAGAAAACGCACTTTTCATAAAAACAAGGAGGATTACATGAAAAAGTCACGTATCGTAGCTGGTATTGCACTTTGCGCAGCTCTTGCAGCGTTTACTGGATGCGGCAATAACAACAAACAGAATCAGGCAGGTGATTCTGGAAAGGCTTCTTCGGGAAAGACAAAACTTCAGGTTTGGTCATTTACAGATGAGCTGGGTGGATTTATCGATGCCCCAGGTTATGGCTACAAGGCAACTCACCCGGATGTGGAAGTTGAATACACAATGACACCTACAGACCAGTTCCCGAGCAAGTTGGACCCCGTTCTGCAGAGTGGTTCAGGTGCTCCTGATGTTTTCGCATTGGAGGATGCATTTGTCCGCAAGTATGTTGAGTCAGGACTTCTTCTTCCGCTCGATGATATCTATGCAGAAGTAAAGGACAAGATGGCTGATTATCCGATGAAGGTCGGTAGCTATAACGGACACGTTTACGGTATGTCTTGGCAGGTGGCTCCTGGAGCTCTCTTCTATCGCAGAAGCTATGCAAAGAAGTACTGGGGAACAGATGATCCTGTTGAAGTTCAGAAGAAGCTTAAGGATCTTGACACATTCTTCGCTACAGCACGTGAGCTTGACAAGGCTTCAGGCGGCAAGTGTAAGATTGTTTCAACATCAGGCGACCTGTTCATGCCTTACAAGGGTGCCCGCAAGGATCCGTGGGTTGTGAATGACAAGCTGGTTATCGATCCTGCCATGATGAACTACATGGAAGTTTGTAAGACTATCTATGACGAGCATCTTGACGGACGCTGCGGCGGACAGTGGTCAGAAGGCTGGTATGCCGGTATGAACGACACTTTGAAGGATGAATCAGGAAAAGACATCGAAGTTATGTGCTACTTCCTCCCGACATGGGGTCTCCACTATGTTCTTAAGACAAACGCTGAAGGAACTTCAGGCGACTGGGCAATGTGTGCCGGACCTGCTCCTTACCGCTGGGGTGGTACTTGGATTGGTGCCTATAAGGGAACAAAGCATCCTAAGGAAGCCAAGGAGATGATTCGCTATCTCGCAACTGATGACGGATTCCTTGAGGCAATGGCTAAGGCTTCTGGTGACTGCGTTGGTAACTTCAATGTTCAGAACAAGATTAAGGACAGCTTCTCAGAACCGTATCTGGGTGGACAGAACCACTACGCACAGTTCTGCGAAATGTCAAAGACTGTTGACGGATCTCTTACTCAGGGAACCGACCAGCAGATTGAGGCTCTGTGGACTGAGTCTGTGACCGCTTATGCAATGGGCGAGAAGTCAAAGGATCAGGCTTTGAACGATTTCAAGGCTCAGGTTGAGACAACAATGGGAATTGCAATCCAGTAATCTGATTTACTGAAGAGGAATCCTTGACGGGTTCTGACTTAAGGCCGTGCAGAGAGAAATGTCTTTGTTGCATATATCTTGCACGGCCTTTTTTTTCGATTAAAAAAATTATTTTCTATATAATTCAACGGGTATGGTCTTGCTGCCATCAGACTTTATGCCTGTTCTTTAAGGAGGTTGTCGCATGAGGAATCATGTCGGAATGCAGGCAAAGGTGAATAGGTACGGATATTGGTTCACTCTTCCCTTTGTTGTTGTTTTCTTAATTTTTAACGCTTGGCCTACCATATATACGTTTTTACTTTCGTTTGGTAACCTTGAAGGATTGAAACCTGATTTCGATATTGTCGGATTCAAAAATTATTCAAAGTTGTTTACAGACAAATATTTCTGGGGTGCTGTAGGTAATACGTTCATTATCTGGGGTCTTAACTTCGCTCCACAGCTGGGACTCGCCCTCTTGTTTGCCATTTGGCTGACAGATGTTAAAATTCATGTACGTGGAAAAAATCTGTTCCGTGCAATTTTCTATCTGCCGAACCTCTTGACGGCGGCTTCCGTTTCACTTTTGTACAGATCATTGTTTGGTCACCCGATTGGACCGGTGAACCAGATTTTGTTAAAACTCGGGCTTATTGACAATGCGTTCATGTTCTTCAGAAGCGTTACAGCTTCTCGTTTGATTGTTGCATTCATCCAGTGGTGGATGTGGTGTGGACAGACTTTGATTCTGCTCATGGCCGCCATTACATCAATTTCACCTTCTCTGTATGAGTCTGCCGTTATTGATGGTGCAAACGACTGGCAGTGCACTTGGAAGATTACAGTTCCTCTGCTGCGCCCGATGATGTTCTATGTTCTCGTAACATCAATGGTCGGTGGTATGCAGATGTTCGATATTCCGTTCCTTATTACTGGTATGCACGGTGAGCCTGACTATAAGATCCGTACTTCTGCGGTTTATATGTACAACATTGGTTTCCAGGGAAAGAACAATTATTCATACGCCGCCGCAATTTCGGTCGGAGTGTTTATCATAACTACTGTTCTTGCCGTGCTCATCAATAAGATTACAGCAGAAAGAAAGCCTCGCAAGAGAAGAGCTTATGTTGTAGAGGGAGGTGTAGCATGAAAAATTACAGAGTATCAAGGTCAATAAAGAAAGGTGTCATTTATATTTTTATGATTGTGTTCGGACTGATTGCAGTTGTGCCTGTCTGGATTCTTCTTATAAATGCAACACGCAGCACTGTTCAGATCAACAGTGGTCTTTCGATTTTTCCGAGTGTCCATGCTTTCCACGATTTCACAGACCCGGTAACGGGAACGGTCACAAAATCAAACTGGTATGCATTGACCAGCCGTGGATTCCAGATTGCGCAGGGCTTTAGAAACAGCCTTATCATTTCGGTGCTTTCCACTCTCTTCAATGTGTATTTTTCCGCTTTGACGGCATATGCAATTCATATCTACCGCTTCAAGGGGCGCAAAATTCTCTGGGGCCTGATTATGACATTGATCATGCTTCCTGCATCCTTGTCGTTCATCGGATTCTATCAGTTCATGGCAAAGCTTCACCTTACCAACACATACATTCCGTTGATTGTTCCGAGCATTGCGGCCGCAGGTACGGTTCTGTTTATGAAGCAGTACCTTGAGTCAATCCTTTCGCTCGAATTGATTGAGGCTTCACGCATTGACGGTGCAGGTGAGTTTATGATTTTCAACAAAGTCGTTCTTCCTGTCATCAAGCCGGCCATTGCAGCCCAGGCAATCTTTGCGTTCGTTGCAAGTTGGAACAACTTTATGACACCGTTCGTATTGTTGTCCAAAACGGATATGTACACACTGCCTATGTTGGTTCAGATGCTTCGTGGTGATATCTACCGCACAGAGTACGGTGGAATCTACTTGGGAATCGCAATCTCCCTTGTTCCTATCATCATCTTCTATGCATTCATGTCCAGGTTCATCATCAGTGGACTTACCATGGGTTCAGTCAAAGAGTAAAAGAGAAAAAAAAGCCGGAGAGAGATTCCAATATTTTTCCCCGGTGAAATTTCAGTTTGCGGTGTTTTCCACCTGTTGCAAGAGGAATGGGTGGAAATCGATTCACACGTCATTCTGAAGAAATTGTCTATTTATGCGGAGCGTTTTGTCTGGACAAATCCTGTAAACGTCCGGGCTGCCGGCGGTTCCGCTTAAAAATAGAATGGAATTGCTCCTTTCTGCGTCAAATAATCTGTAGAAACACCGGTCAATGTACCTCCTGGCAATGGTCGGATGCCTCAGAATCCTGCTGACAAAAGAATAGAGCACGTGCCGGAAAATGAAGCTGTACCTTGCATTTTTCGGATTCCAAATTCCTCCAGGACTTCAAGACGATTCTTGTTTCTTTTTTGCAGTTTTTCGTCAAACAACCAACCGGCGGATTTTTTGTGAAAAGATTCGGAAAATCTTGGTCTTTTAGAAATCGGAGTGTTGCAGTACATCAGTTTTGCGGCAAGTAACCTGCGATGGGCGGATGGAACAAGTGTTTGAAAAATCACTTTTTGTTCTTGAGGGGAGCTTTGACAGCGGTGTGGAGGTACCGCAAAAAAAGTCCTGTTGGCTCAAACCTTATGAAGGAGCAGAGCACAGTTTTCAGGTCAATGGCGGAGAGCACTTCCGTTGGATGCGACCACTGTGTTCTGTTCCCTGTTGTTTGATTTTGATTTTGTGGGGCTGAAGTGATGGTTACAATTTATGATTTGGCAAAAGAGACTGGATTTTCTGCCCCGACTGTTTCAAAGGCTCTTAATGGAACGGGACATCTGAGTGCAAAGACCAGAGACAAAATCCTGGAAGTGGCTCGGAAAATGGGCTATGAACCAAACCTCAGTGCCCGGACTCTTTCGACAAGAAAATCTCATCTTATCGGCGTGGTTTATGATGATCCCAAAATGAAGCGCGGATTCGACCACCCTTTGTTTTCAGTAATTTTGAACCGTTTCCGCGAACAGGTGGAAAGGGCTTTTTACGACATAATTTTCCTGTCGCATCATTCAACAATGACATATACAGCTCATGCCGCATACCGTACCGTTGACGGTGTTGCGATTATAAATCCTGAGCTTGAGCATTATGATGATTTTAAGAATATGGCATCTCAGGGAATGCCCTGTGTCTCAACAAACGACATAATTCCCGGCGTCTGCACTTTAATCAGCAAAAATGAAGAAATCGGCTATAAGGCCACCGAATATCTTATCGAAAACGGCCACAAACGCATAGGCTATCTTTCCGGTCCGTGGCTTGAATATTCCAGGGCGGCGGTGGAACGCGAGGAAGGTTATATGCGCTGCCTTAAGGATCATGGAATCGGAATCGACAAGGATCTGGTGGAGGAGTGCAAGTATTGGCATATGGATTCGGGCTACGAGGGATTCTCCCGTCTTTACAAAAGGGCTCCTGATATAACGGCGGTTTTTGTCTGTGCCGATTTGCTTGCAATGGGTGTCTACAAATATGCCGACCAGAATAATCTGAGCATCCCGCAGCAGATTTCCATAGTGAGTGTTGATGATGACAGAGTTTCTTCCTATTTAAAGCCCAGTCTTTCAACGTTCAGACAGGACGGTGAAGGCATTGCGGATATGGCGGCGGAAATGCTTATGAATCAGATTGCGGGACTCCCGGTGCCTCCGATTGTCAGATTCGATGCCAGCCTTATGAAAAGGAATTCTGTTTTCAATCTGAACGGAAAAAACGAAGAATTTCTTTGATATTTTAAAATAAGGGGCTGACCCAAAAGTATTGTCATGCTGAATTTATATCAGCATCTGCGCTGGATATAGTGCATAGATTCCGAAACGAGTTCGGAATGACGCTACGCGACGAACTTTTTGGTCAGCCCCGATACAACACATAGCCTAAACTCTTTATAAGAAGTTTTATTGTTTTCCCTTTGTGACATAAAACCGCATTTAAAATAAATAAGGCGTCAGCCGAAA
>DGXM01000194.1 GCA_002396325.1 Treponema sp. UBA4232 | reverse complement strand
GAATCTTGTTGAAAAGCTTTACAGTAAAGTCCCGGATTTGTGTCTCTCCACGGATATTATGCTCGGTTTCCCCGGTGAGACAGAAGAGGATTTTGATGAAGTCGTGAGCTTGATGAAGACCGTGAAGTACGAGTCGGCGTTTATGTACTATTACAATCCACGGGAAGGAACACCGGCTGCAAAATTCAAAGACCAAATTCCTGTTGATTTGAAAAAGGAGCGTCTTCAGCGCATAATCGATATGCAGCTTGAAATTACGAATGAGGTTATGTCCGCGCGTGTAGGAAAAACAATCAAAGTGCTTGCCGACATAATCAGCCGCGACAACAAAGAAGAGCTTCTTGGAAAGACAGAGCAGAATGAGCGTGTTGCATTTAAAGCTCCGCCGTCATTGATTGGGCATTTTGTCACAGTGCATTTGGATTCACTCAACGGAAACACTTTCAAGGGCACTTTGATTAAATAAGAATCGCTTTGATTTATTCCTGCGGAGAGGGCAATGCCGCATGCTGCTTGAAACTTTGCGGCGGCTCTGCATCGAGTGTTGCTTATTCGCGGTAGGGCTTCGTGTATTTGTAAAATTTCGGAGCGCGGTAATCGATGTGCCATCCTCCGGTGTAAAATCCGTTTTGATTTGCGGTGGGGCTCACGAAAATCACATGAGGCTGGTTTTCGGTGTTGAACACAAAAGTGTTTGAAGTCCATTCATTTCTGTTGTCAGGCACAAGATTGTTCTGACTTTCAGGAGGCGTGTGGACCGTGATGTGGTATACTCCGCTTTTCATATGCAGATGGATTACAGTTCCTCCTGTCATGCATCCGTTGTAATGTCTGTGGAGCCACTGCATTTCGTAATACCAGGAAAAAGAAATCGAGATGATTTTGTCTGAAGCATCGTTTCCGTCTTCGTCTGTAACGGAAAGCATGCAGGGCACATCATTCATTGCACCGAAATTTTCAGGACGGTAAATTTCAAGTGCTCCGGCGAAAGTGCAGAGCAGGGAAGTGAGAAGCAATAAGAATTTTTTTTTCAGATGCAAAGACCTCATCACATCTTTGTCGGCATTTTATCAATCTGACTTGAGGATTTGTTGCAGTGAAATTTATTTCATTCTTTACTATATAAAGATGTGAATGTGTGATGAATAATTGCCGATACTACAGAAGAAGAGGTCTCCGAAAAAAAATGGTACACGCGGATTATTCCTCTTTTATTTAACAATGGGGTTGGAATATGGCTAACGATTCTACATTCAATGAACTTGTAACCGAGATTAGTACCGATGAGCGCGAACGCATGCTGAGCAGAATGCGAAAGGGAAAGACCGTTGTCGGTAATGTCGGAAAATCTTCGGCTGAACAGAATTCAGAGGATGAAGCAAGTGATTTAAGTTCTCAGTTGAAGCGCCAGTCTATTTTTCTGCAGATTTGGTATTGGATTAAAGCCGCTTTTTCAAATTCCTCAGTTGAGGATGTTTTCAATAAAGCCCTCGTAAATGGTATGGCCCGTGATATTGAGCGTACCTGTCCCGGACTCATTGATTATAGAAAGAAACTTTTGTGTACTGCTTTTTACGAACGGTTTTCAATGCTGAAAAAAGCCGCCGATTTTTTTGCTCCATATCTCGATAAATACGATGCAAATCAAGGTGCGTTTTATACCTTGCTTGGATACCTGGTTGCTCCTGAAGTTGGAACGGAAATTGAGCATCAGGCTGATCCGTATCAATATGCATTGGATAAAACTGTCACAAATGAAATGAAGGCTCTGCTTGTTCAGAAAATGGACAGGATAATTGATGACATCAGCAATCAGAAAAAATCAGAACTTTATGCGGCAGTGCGCGGTGTTGAGTGGTTGAAGCAGTTTGTAAAACTTCCGTTCTCCAGAGTGATTTCAAAATTTATTCCGTCTTCCGAAAGCGGCCGCGATTGTTCTTTCGCTCAGGTAAAAAGTGATTTTAGTGAATTTGCGAGAATTCTTTCAAACTATGTTCCGTTGACAGACGAAGCTGTTCAGGCCCTTTATCTTTTTTCACAAAGAGGCAATAAGGTCAGCGGATTTGATGATGCAAACGAAGAAAACTCGAAAATTGCAACTGAATTCGTAAACAATGCCGCGAATCAGAACGGTGTGATAAAAATGTTCGTGCAGACTGTTCCGATGTACAAAATGGCGAAAGTGGTTTTTGAAAATTCCATGTTTATGCCTGATGCATACAGTGGCGGCGAGAGCTGGTTTTTGAAATATCGAAATCAGTGGAAATTGAATTTTGAACGCAGATGGAATAACTGGGAGCGTGACTGCAAAAAAGAAAAACTCAAAGTCAAGTTGCTTCAGTATTTCCATTTAACGAATTTCCCTCTGCTCACTTTCCGTCCTTGGGATATGGATCCTAATCCTGTTGTGTTTCATTACGAACTTACCATGGGATTCATTAATTATTTCTTCAAATCCGAGTTTGTTCTATTTAGCCAGACTCTTGCGATGACGGCAGTGGAAGGTGAGTTTGCCCTGCGCGACAACCGCTTTGAATTCTCAGACACAATAAACGGTCTGACAAAACTGACGGACGAAATGGAACTTCTTTCCAATCAGCTTTCTGCAGGCGGAGAATACGGACAATTCTTTGCAAAAATCGAATCGAAGTCAGAACGGTCAAATGTTGATGAGGTTAAGATTGACGGCACGATGACTGAGATTGAGGAAAAATGCACTGAGATAATCAACGGCTTCGGAAAGTATTGCCGAAGTTTGAAAAAACTTTTGGGTGGAATTCTTTCTGAAAAAATCACAGCGTATTATGGACCTCTGATCAACTTCATGAAAATCAACGGAAAGGAAAACAAAACTTACCGGGAGAAAATGAGCCGTGCAAAATTTTCTATTGATCATGCATACGAATTGCTTCAGGAAATAGAGCCTTTGGATTTGTCCATCGAAAGTTGATAACATCTCTTAATAAAATACCGTAATGCTGTCTTGTTGGAGGAACGCGATTATGGAAGAAAACGGTTATTTCACAGGGGAATTTTATTTTCATTCCAAGCCGGTTCAAAATGGTCCTCGTTTCGGCATGACAATGAAATCAGCCGGGTCAATGCGTTTCAGATGGAATGAGACAAATCCCAACCGCAGTTTTTTTCTTTCGAATCTTTCGGGAAATAATCACGATATTTGTGCTGTAGAACTGATTCATTCACATACGGTTTTTGCTGTTGATAGTGCTGAAGAACTTGATGGAATGCAGGGCGATGGAATAATCACTCAAAATAAAAGACTTATTCCTGTGGTTACAGTTGCAGATTGTATGCCGATTTTTTTGTATGAACCTGAGTCTGGAGTTTTTGGAATGCTTCATTCTGGATGGAAGGGAACAGGCATTGTGAGAACTGCGATTGAACTTGCGGAAAAAAAATATGGGGCAAAACGAAATAGATTCTGCGTTGTGATGGGCCCTCATATTCACGACTGCTGTTATACCGTGGATGAAGAGCGGGCACAATATTTCAAAGTCAACTTTACTCCTGATTGCGTGACAAAGTGTGAAGACAAAGACGGCTGGTACAAACTTTCACTGGCTAAAGCAAATCTTGCACTGCTTCGGGAAATGGGAATCGATGAAGGAAACATAGTCGTTTACCGCGAGTGCACGTGCTGCAATCCGAAATTCGGGTCTTTCCGCCGCGAAACAAAATCACTTTCGCCTTTGCTTTCTTTGGAAGACAGACAGAAATTTTTTACAGTACAGGCCGCCTGGGTAAAGTGGGAAGACAATTAAAAGTAACATCAAAAAAAGTCGGTTTCTCGATGTGATATTGAAACCACCGACGAAGCTTCCGGGAAAATCCTCTGTTAAATAAAATGATTCGGCTTCACGACATTATATCTTCTTTACTATTTTTTTATTTTAAAGTATTCTGTCTGCGTTGGAAGGCAGATGTATTATGAGAAAATTTGATGCGGTTATTTTTGATTTGGACGGAACACTTTTGAATACGCTTGATGATTTGGCGGATTCCTGCAATATTGCTTTGTCGCATTTCGGCTACCCGAAAAGAACTCTTGATGAGGTTCGCCGTTTTGTTGGAAACGGTTTGGGAGAACTTATAAACAAAGCACTTCCCGAAGGACGTGCGAATAAAGATTATGATTCAGTGCTTGCGTTTATGAGAAAGATTTATGCAGTAAATTGGAATGTGAAAACCACGGCTTACAAGGGCATAATCGAACTGCTTGAGGGCCTTGCGGCAAAAAATGTCAAGATGGGGATTGTGTCCAACAAGCCGGATGCTCAGGTGAAAGAACTGACGAATGTTTTTTTTGATTGCAGGATTGAAGAAAAAAATGCAGTGGGTGAAAATGAAGCGAAAGGCATAAAAAGAAAACCTGCCCCTGATTCTGTTTTTGAGGTGATGAAAAATCTTGGTGTGAAAAAAACTCGTGCTGTATATGTCGGAGACTCTGATGTTGATATTTTGACTGCCAATGCGGCCGGTATTCCCTGTATTTCCGTGTGCTGGGGATTCCGCTCCAAAGATTTTTTGATTGAGCACGGAGCAACTTGTCTGGTGGAAAAGCCGGATGAAATTTTTTCTATCATAGGTGTTGATTGATTTATGGAAATTGAAGATGAAGATTTTTTTCTGCGTGGTGATGTGGCACGTGATTTGGATTTTTACCGCATACGGGAAGTGATTGCAGGAAAGTGCGTGAGTGAAGAAGGTCAGACCGCTCTTCTGAAAAGAGAAAGCTGTTCTGATGCACAAAAACTTGATGTGTTGAAAAAAATGGGACGCGAATGGGGAGTGTTTCTTCATTCATCGTATCCGCAGTGTTTGAGCGGATGGCCGGCTGTTGCGGATTTGTTTCCATTGCTTGGTGTGGAAGGCTCTCAGTTGCAGCAGGATCAGATTTTTGCCTTGGGACTTTTTTGCCGCTCTGTTAAAAAAGTGTGCGAGGGTCTTTCAAATGCATCGGGAGATTTGGAACTTCCATCACTTTCAGAATGTGTGTCGAATATTCCTTCTGTTGAAAAACCGGACTCTTTGATTTTTTCTGTAATCGATGAATCAGGGCAGGTTAGAGATTTGCCTTCGCTCCGTGCAATCAGAAACAGAATCTCGTCTTTGCAAAAAGAAATCGACAGTGTTCTCCGCCGCTATACTTCAGATTCTTCCTTTACGGATTCATTGCAGTCCACGGTTCCGGCTTACAGACAGGACAGGGAACTTCTTGCGGTCAGGGCAGACCATCGGGGAGACATCAAAGGTATTGTGCACGAACTTTCCGCTTCAGGTCAGACAGTTTATATTGAGCCTGATGAAATTGTCCGTGCGAACAATGATTTGGTGCAGGCTGAATTCGAATTGCAGGCTGAACTTAGAAAAATCTTTCTTGAACTTACATCATCGCTGGGTGAGTTTCGTGATGATTTGAAACTGGCGTATCACGCAATGATAGAGTTGGATACAACATACGCATCTGCAATGTGGCAGAAGGAAGTGAACGGAATTTTTGCTGAGACTTGTGATTTGCAAAAAGAGCCTCCCGTAATCATTCAAGCGCGTCATCCTCTGCTTGGAAAAAAAGCGGTTCCTGTTGATATTAGATTCATGGATGGAAAACGTGTGCTCATAATCACCGGTCCTAATACAGGAGGCAAGACAGTCACATTGAAAACAATTGCGCTGTTTGCTCTTTTGAATCAGGCAGGCTTTCCGATTCCAGCTGCAGAGGGAACTAGGCTTCCTTTGTTTTCATCTGTTTTTGCAGACATTGGAGATGAGCAGTCAATCGATGAATCACTCAGCACATTTTCAAGTCATATGAAAAAAATGGCTCTCATGCTGAACAATGCGGATCGCAATTCCCTTGTGCTGTTGGACGAACTTGGAAGCGGAACGGATCCTCTGGAAGGCGGCGCGATTGCAATGGCGGTTTTAGATACCCTGATTGAACGGGGGGCTTTTGTCATTGTTACAACGCATCACGGTATTTTAAAAAATTATGGTTACACGAATTTGCGTTGTGTAAATGCATCTGTTGAATTCGATAGCAGGACATTGGGGCCAACCTATCATCTTTTGATGGGAGTTCCTGGAGAGTCTCACGCCATAGATATTGCAGAAAGATCCGGGCTTCCTGAAAATGTTGTGAATCAGGCACGCTCATACATTGCAAGTGAACAGGCTGATGTGAGTGCATTGATTAAAGGATTGAATCAAAAGCATATGGAACTTGACCGTTTGCACAAAGAGGCTCAGTCAAAGGAAAGGCAGATTGAAGAAAAATCAATCAGACTTCATCAGCGTGAAATTCGAATTATGGAGCAGGATGCAGAACAAAAAAAATGGGAACATTCAAAGAGTTCGGAATTCCTCTCCGAGACCAGAAGCAAATTGGAAAATCTTGTGCGTGAAATCCGCGAGGGAGAAATCACCCGTGAAAAAACTCAGTCTGTGAAATCCTTCATTTCCGAATTGACGGAACAGGTTGATGCGCAGAATGACACAATCGCAGAAAAAGAAAAACATCTTGAACAGGAAAAAGAAAATCTTAAAAAAGAAGAAGTGATGTTTGCGGAAAACGGAATGAGAATTTCAAGATTGAAGGAAGGTGGAAATTCATCCAAGAAAAAGAACCGTAGACGAATGTCGAATGCAGAGGCTCTCAAATATGCAAGGGTTCCCGAAACTCCGATTCAAACTGAAACAAAAAGCAAAAATGCGGAGAAAAAAACTCCGTCTCTAAAGGACCTTTTTATACCAGGAGTCGAAGTGTACGCTGGAAAAGAAAGACGGCAGGGAACTCTGGTTAAGAAAAATAAAAACGGCACTTGGACGGTTTTGTTCGGTTCACTGAAAATGAATGTTCCCCAGACTCAGCTTATGCCTGTGTCAAACAACAAAATCCAAGTGTCTTCGGTTGTTGTCGAGGCAAGTGTTCCTTCCGACGGTGAGGACAGACCGGTGTTTGAGTTGCGCCTTTTGGGAATGAGACAGGAGGATGCGATGAAGGCATTGGAACGTCAGCTGGATTTGTGTACCATTTACAACTTCCGTGAGTTCAGCATAATCCACGGAAAGGGAATGGGCATTTTGCAGCAGTCTGTTCAGGATTATCTGAGTCATTATCCGGGTGTGAAGGAATTCCATTTTGCTCCCCCGGAAGATGGAGGAACGGGAAAAACCTACGTGTCTTTGTTCTAATATCTTTCAATCCCTTGCAATCCCTTGCAATCTCTTGGCAGATGTTGTATACTGGTTTTGCCTTGGTGCGGATTTTTTCTGCATCAGGCTAGTAAGAAAATCGCCACAGGGGGCTTTCGATGTTAACAGGCAGGCACGTTATTGAGCCGGGAGATTTGTCGGTTGCTGAAATCGATGAGATTTGTGCATTGGCAGAGCAGATGATTGTTAATCCAGTTTCTTATCAGGATGTGTGTCGTGGGAAAATTCTTGCGACACTTTTTTTTGAGCCGAGCACAAGGACACGTCTTTCGTTTGAGGCCGCCATGCTTCACCTTGGAGGAACTGTGGAAGGCTTTGCGGATGCGAGTTATACTTCATCGACAAAAGGTGAAACACTTGCCGACACAATCAGAGTTGTAAGTTCGTATGTTGATGTGATTGCAATGCGTTCTCCGAAAGAGGGAGCGGCTCTTCTGGCATCACAGTTCAGTGCGTGCCCTGTCATCAATGCCGGAGACGGAGGACACTATCATCCCACTCAGACACTAACTGACCTTGTTACAATCAGGGCACTTCAGGGAGGCTTCGAGGGACACACAATAGGATTTTGCGGCGACTTGAAATTCGGACGTACAGTACATTCACTCGCAAAGGCAATGAGCCGTTATGCAAAAAACAAATTCGTTTTCATCAGTCCTGCGGAACTTTCCCTTCCTGAATATTATGTGAAGACTGTTCTTGAGCCTGCCGGAGTTGAATATGTTTGTGCCGAGCGTCTTGAGGAAGTCATCGGCGATTTGGATATTCTTTATATGACCCGTGTTCAGAAAGAAAGATTTTTCAACGAGCAGGATTATATCCGTCTTAAGGACAGCTACATTCTTGATGAAGAAAAAATGAAGCTTGCCCGTAAAGATATGATTGTGCTTCATCCGCTTCCACGCGTGAATGAAATTGCACCGGAAGTTGACAACGATCCTCGCGCCGCATATTTCAAGCAGGTAAAATACGGTATGTATGCAAGAATGGCATTGATGAGCAAACTGACAGGCTGCCTGTGATTTTTCTGGAGGTAATTTGAATGATTAACATAGCTGAAATAAAAAACGGTCTTGTGATTGACCACATTCATGCAGGTACGGGTTGGAAAGTCTTCAAGTGGTTGGGATTGGACAAAGCAAAATTTTCCTGTGCACTGATTATGAATGCCGTATCTCAAAAATCCGGTGTTAAAGACATTATAAAGGTTGACAACATAATCAACATTGATTACAGCGTGCTGGGCTTCATAGATGAAAACATCACGGTAAATGTGATTCAGGATTCAAAAATTGTCCGCAAAATAAAAATGGAACTTCCTGAAAAAGTGGAAAACGTGATGCAGTGCAAAAATCCAAGATGCATTACAATCACCGAGCATTATGTTCCTCAGGAATTCCGCTTGGTTGACAGAGAGAAAAAACAGTACAGATGCATTTATTGCGATGCCATGTATAAAGCCGGCGCACTTGGGGATGAATGATAATGAAAGAAATGCTTTTGATTTACAATGCCCGTCTGGTTGACAAAAATACAGATGTGAAAAACGGAGCCGTATTAATCGAAGGAAACAGGATAGCAGGTTTTCCGATGAAGGCTGCTGTAAAGAAAATGCTTTCCGATGACAATGTGTCAAAATTCGATGCCAACGGAAATGTCGTGATGCCGTCTTTTGTTGATATGCATGTTCATATGAGAGACCCGGGCCAGACACAAAAAGAAGATATCCGCACTGGCTGCATGGCCGCCGCCGCGGGAGGATTCGGTACCGTGGTTCTTATGCCGAATACCGTGCCTGTAATCTCAAGTCAGGAAATGGCTGAGTTCAATAATAAAAAAGGTGATGACCTTGGGTTCTGCCGTGTGATTCAGTCCGTGAGCATTACAAAAGATTTCGACGGAGAAACCACAAGTCATCTTGACAACTTGAACAGAAAGATTGTGCCTCTTATTACCGAAGACGGTCACGAGGTCGCAAACTCCGCAGTGATGCTCGAAGGAATGACGAAAGCCGCCAAGAAGAAAATCATCGTGAGCTGTCATTGTGAGGATCCGGATCTTGCAGATGCCGCCCGTCCATTGCGCAAAAAGGCATTGGAGCTTCTTTACAAAGGAAAACCGACTGCTGCGCAGAAAAAGCAGGCTGCATCACTTTTGAAAAAGGCACACACACTTCTGGCAGTCGCTGAAGATGCCGCCACATTCAGAAATATCCGTCTTGCTGAACAGGCCGGTGTCCATCTGCATTTGTGTCACGTGAGCACAGCACAGTGCATTGAGGCATTGCGCATTGCAAAAAAACGCGGACTCAACGTGACCTGCGAAATCACACCGCACCACATCGGACTCAACTGCGAAACGGCCGACACAAAATTTCAGATTGTGAATCCTCCGCTTCGACCCGCGTTAGACCGTCTTGCCGTTATAGAAGCTCTTCTTGATGGAACTGCCGATGTGATTGCAACAGACCATGCTCCCCACACTGCGGAAGACAAGGCTTCTGGTTCCCCCGGATTCAGCGGATTGGAAACAGCTTTTGCCGTGTGCTACACAAACCTCTGTATTGCAAACGGAATGTCTCTTAAAAAACTTTCCGAAAAAATGAGTGCCCGTCCTGCCGAAATTCTTGAGTTGAATGACTGCGGACTTTTACAGGAAGGAATGCTCGCAAATCTGACTGTGGTTGACACCGAAAAAACCTGGACAGTGCGTGGAGAGGAATTCGCAAGCAAAGGAAAATACACTCCGTTTGAGGGAAAGAAACTTATTGGTGAAATTCAGGCCACATTCTACCGTGGGAAAATCGTTTTCCAAGCATAAAAAAGTGACAGATGAAGTCATTTTTTGTCGCGGGAGTCTCTGAAAACATCAGTTTTAGCAAAATGCTGATGCTGCATATACAGTCGCTGCAACGCGGGTTTTAGAAATGCCCTAGTATTGAATATATGGATTTTACTAATATTTTTGTCATACTTTATATCGTGGGGACTCTCTCTGATTTCATCCTGGGGCAGGTATTGGAATTTGTCTCGTATTTGAACCGGTGCTCCTATGGATTGGAGATTCCATCTGAACTTGAGGGACTGGTTGAAAAATCCTCGCTGGAAAAAACGGTTTCATATAAAAACGCGTGTTACCGTCTTTGGATTCCCCGCAATATTCTTTCCTCGGTTTTGAATGCTTTTCTTCTATTGAGTGGTGTTTATTCCTGGGTTTTCACATTGCTTTGGACCTGGTCGGGAAATATCTATCGAACATCAATCATCTTTGTGCTTTTTTCATCTTTGCCTGGCGAACTGCTTGATCTGCCTTTTGCGTTGTACCGTGAATTCAAAATTGAAAAGGATTTCGGTTTCAGCAATATGACTCTGAAGATGTGGATTGCAGATGAACTGAAAGGGTTCGTGTTGAATCTGGTTCTTATTGTCCCTCTGGTTTGTGCGGCTGTTGCTATTTTGACTCATGCAGGATTCTGGTGGTGGCTTTTGCTCGGCTCTGTTTATGTGGCGTTCACTTTTGTGGTCTCTTATGTATACCCCACTTTGATAGCCCCAGTCTTCAATAAATTCACTCCGCTTCCAGATGGTGAACTGAAGGAGCGTCTTGTGTCTTTGGTGGAAAAATGCGGTTTCCATGCCCGGAGCATTTTCGTGATGGATGCCTCAAAACGCAGCGGACACAGCAATGCATATTTCACAGGCCTCGGCAAAAACAAGAGAATCGTTTTGTACGACACTTTGATTGACCAGCTTTCCGTTGATGAAATTGAAGCCGTTCTTGCACACGAACTGGGACATTACAAACACAAACATATTTTCAAAAAAAGATGCGTGATGATTCCGATGATTTTTGCGGTTCTGTTTATTTTGGCATTCCTTGTCTTGATTCCGGAGCTTTATACAGGATTCGGTTTCAATCCTGACGGAAACTCTCTTTTTGCAAAAACCGCTTCAATAGAAATAATAGGAGGTGCCGACGGTCCCACTTCAATATTTGTGGCAAATGCGGTGCCTGCTTATCTGTGGATTTTCGGAATCTTCCTTGCATTTGAAATCTTCAGCGGTTTCGGATGGATTGCCTCTCTTATTGGAAACGCCTCAAGCCGCCGCGATGAATTCCAGGCCGATTCTTTCAGTGCCTCGATGTGCGGAAACGGCGAACCGTTGGTGCAGGCTTTGGTCAAACTCAACAAGGAAAACCTAAGCGAATTGTGTCCTCCGAAGATTTACTGCCTGTTCAATTACGATCATCCGCCGCTTTTGGAAAGAATCCGTGCAGTGCGGAAACTGCATTCGGAAAAATAAGCTGACTTTGAAAATTCTATTTTTACAGGAGGATTTTATGAAAAGATTTGCATTGTTTCTGACCTGCGCAATTTGTTTTTGTGCCTGTGCCGTAGCAAACGATTTTCCGTCTCTTGAACCGACTTTTGTCTTTGAGTCGGAGGAAGAGGATTTTTCTTCCCGTGAAATCTTTCGTGCGGCTCTTCTTTTTTCCGAATCCCCGGCAGTTGATGTGACCCCCTGGCTTTCTAAATACGATGAACTTGAGGCTCACGTAACGTCAGATGATTTTCTTTCATTGCCTGAACTTGAGCGTGCTGAATCTGTGCTTGATTTTTTGTACGAACGTGTTTTGAAAAATTATCAGTTGAAGCAGACGAAACTTACGGTGGCATTGGACAGGGGTACTTACAATTGCGTGTCGTCTTCCGTGCTCTATCTTTGTCTTGCGAAGGCTTGTGGTCTTGAAGTTGTGGGAAACAGAGCCCCCGACCACAGTTTTATTTCCGTGAATATAGACGGCAGATGGATTGACGTTGAGACCACAAATCCTATGGGGTTTAATCCGGGGATGAGACGGCAGATTTCAAGCGGTGCGGCAGGCACAAAATATGCGGTTGTTCCAAAAAGGCAGTACAGCGGCAGACACAGAATAAGCGACAGAATGCTGGTGAGTCTTGTGGCAAACAATCTTGTGAGTGTGCTGATGGATGCCGGACGGTTTGATGATGCGGTGCCTCTTGCGGTTTCACGGATGATGTTTTTAAGTGGAGAAGAAGAGGGCGGTGTTGATGACGGAAGACTCAATTTTGATATTGTCTGTTCTAATTATGCAGCCGCCTTGCAACGGAAAAAACTCTATGTGGATTCCATGGATTGGATGGATCTGGTTGTGGCGCGCTGGGGACTTTCGCCGGGATTGCATGGAAATTATGAAGACGCTTCGTTTAACGGAATCCTCAGTTTGTGCAATTCAGGAAAATCTTCCGAAGCTTTGAAATCTTATGAGGAAAGAAAATCTTCTCTATCTGCTGAAAACCGTTTGGAAATCGAAAATATGATTTTTCTTGCGGAGACAAAAGAAAGTGTTGAATCCCTCGATGAGGAAAGCGGGTTGGCATATCTGCTTGAAAGACTTACGATGCCGGAAGCTTCAAATCCTCAGATAAAAAAACAGCTTGAAGGTCTGGTTGAAAATTACTGGATTAGGAAATGTGCGGCTATGAATAACGAAGAAAAATTCCTTGAGGCTGCATCTCTTGCGCAGGAAGGACTTAATCAGTTGCCCTCAAGTCGGAAATTGATTCGGATAAAACAGCAGAGTCTTTCAAACTATGCGGCATGGGTTCACAATCGTTTTGCAGATGCGGCAAATAAAGGCCGTTATGAAGAAGCACGTGAAATCCTTAAGGAAGGACTCGGGAATGTGCCCGAAAATGCTGCCTTGAAAAATGATTTGGTACGGTTGAACAGGCTTTCCCGTTAGCGTCTTGTATTTATTTAAAAAAAAAGGTAATATAGAAGAAATACGGTATTTTTAAGGAGTCCATTGTGAAGATTTCTGGTTCTCGCGTTGTGATTGAGTGCCTTGTGGAGCAGGGTGTTGATACGATTTTCGGTTATCCAGGTGGTGCCATTCTTAATGTTTATGACGAATTGTATAAAAACCAGGACAGAATCCGCCATATTCTGACTGCCCATGAGCAGGGAGCCGCCCACGCTGCAGACGGATACGCAAGATCCACCGGAAAAGTCGGTGTTGTTTTTGCAACCAGCGGTCCGGGTGCCACTAATCTTGTTACAGGAATTGCCACGGCTTATATGGATTCTTCCCCAATAGTCGCAATAACTTGCAATGTCGCCACATCTCTTTTGGGAAAGGATTCGTTCCAGGAAATCGATATAACCGGCGTTACAATGCCGATTACCAAGCATAATTTTATGGTGCGCAACGTCGAGGAACTTGCCTCGGTAATCAGACAGGCTTTTGTTATTGCAAAAAGCGGAAGACCCGGTCCCGTTTTGATTGACATCCCCAAGGAAGTCACCGCCAATATGGTGGAATTTGAGCCTTTGAAAAATCCAGACGAGGCTGTTGATTTGGTGCGGCAGGACAGTACAAGCCTTCGCCGCGCTTTGACCACTCCGGTTCCCTCTGATGACGAGGTGAAAAAGGCCGCTGATATAATCAACAATGCGAAACGTCCCGTGATTTATGCAGGTGGCGGAATAATTATTTCCAATGCTGCGAAGGAACTGATGGATTTTGCAACAATCGCTGACATTCCGGTTTCAGAAAGCATGATGGGACGCTCGGCATTTCCTTCAAGCAATTCCCTTAATCTGGGGATGGTCGGTATGCACGGAACAAAGGCAAGCAACATGGCCGTTACGGAAAGTGATTTGGTTCTTGCTCTGGGGGCGCGTTTTTCAGACCGCGTGATTTCGGATGCCTCCCGTTTCGCCGCCAACAGCCAGGTTTTCCATATTGACATTGATCCCGCTGAAATCAACAAGAACATTCCTGTTGCGGGAAGTCTCGTGGGCAATGTGAAGGATGTGCTTTCACGTCTTTTGCCGCTGATTAAAAAAGCCGACCATTCAGAGTGGAAGGCTCAGATTGCGGAGTGGAAGAAATCTTACCCGAAGATGTATGACGATAATCCTGCTGATTCAATCAATCCTAAGTTTATGTGCGAATGTATTCACAAAGTGGCGGGTGACGATGCTTTCATTACCACTGAAGTCGGTGAGCACCAGTTGTGGACTGCCCAGCATTATCCTTTTGAAAAGCCGCGTACATTCGTGACTTCGGGGGGACTTGGAACAATGGGATTCGGAACAGGTGCCGCAATCGGAATCCAGATTGCAAATCCGAAGGCAAGGGTTGTGCACATCGCCGGTGACGGTTCCTTCCGTATGAACTGCAACGAACTTGCCACAATTTCCCATTACAATCTTCCGGTGGTTATTGTGGTGGTGAACAACGGCACTCTGGGAAATGTGCGTCTTTGGCAGAGGGTTTTCTACGGTGAAAGATACAGCGCAACCACGCTTGATTTCGGACCTGACTGGGTGAAGCTGGCCGGTGCATACGGAATCGACGGATACCGTGCGAACAATGCAGACGAATTTGCATCCGTTTTTGAAAAGGCTTTCAAGAGCGGAAAAGCCGCTGTGATTGACGCAAAGGTTGACATTGATGTGCCTGTGCTTCCGATGGTGCCGGGTGGAAAAGCAATTTATAATCAGATTATGGATTTGCAGTAATGTGCTTCGGGAGGCCTGTAGCAGGGTCTTCCGTTTTCTTTGAAAGGCGTTCCGGGATTGTGGCTGATTCCGGTGATTCATTCAGGGGGGAAATATGAATGATATTCACGAATCCGGAGAAGATTACTTGGAGGCGATTCTGCGTCTACAGAAAAAGAATGGAAAAGTCCGTTCTATTGATGTGGCGCGTCACCTGAATGTGTCAAAACCCAGCGTGAGCCGGGCAATGGGCATTTTGGTGGAACACGGATATCTTGTAATCTCCAATTCAGGTAATCTTGAGCTTACTGAAAAAGGTCTGACCACTGCGAATGAAATATTCAGCCGCCATGTGCTTCTGACGAATTTTCTTATGAAAATCGCAGGAATTGGCTTCGAACAGGCCCAGGAAAATGCATGTAGACTTGAGCATGACATTGATGATGATGTGAAGGCTGGAATCAAGGCTTGGATGCAGAAGAATGCCTGTGCCGAATGTAGTAAAAAGGCAACTATTCAGTCCGAGTTCTGCAGTGCGGGCTGTCCTTGAAAAAATGTAAAAGGCGGAGAATGTAATGCCTGTAAAACTTATAGCCGTGCTGGCTCTTGCTGTGTTTGTGGCATCTTTTACCGGATTCAATCTGGACAACCGTTGCAATCTGTGGCTTTTTCATAAATTTGAAAATCTCCCGGTGGTGACTCTGGTGATGGCATCTTTCATTGCCGGGGTGATTGTGACTCTTCCGTTTACTTTTGGAAAATCACGCAGGAACGAAAAGCCTGGTGCTGAAGTCAATCTTTCAAAGAAAAGAAAGCCGCGGAAGGAGACTCTGCCTGCCGCCGCGGAATATTCATCCGATCAAAATCAGCCTTGAATCGATTTTTGCCCGGTGACTTCCCCTTCAGATTGAGGGGATTTTTTCCGAAAATGAAATGTATGAATCTATTCAAACGGGTGAGCCTTGGGGCTTTGATTTTATGTTTTTCACTTCCTCTTTTTGCCACTTCCACTGCGGCCGCCATAAAAAAATCCGCAATGGAGTCTGGTTCCGTTCATGACGGCATAAAATATATACGCACAAGGATTGAGGACTGTGCCACTCTGGCCGACAAACGGTCTCTTCTTTGTTTTTTGGGTTCCCTTCAAGAGATGGTGGGAGAGTACAAGGAGGCAAGTGCTTCTTATGTTGCCGCAGCCGGAATTTCTGCCGGGGATGCCGCGAATATGCCCAAAGTGAGCAATGAGGATTTGGTTATAAACGCCGTCCGCTGCTGCTTGAATTGCGGTGACTATTCCACTGCCGACTCATATCTCAAAAGTTCCGTGAGCAAATCTTCCGATGAAAAGGTTCGTGCCGAAGTGGCTTTGTATTCGGTGTGGAGTTCTTTGTGCCGCGCCGCAACTTATGCGGAGACTGGGGATGCCGTAAAAAAACTGAAGGTTTATGCCGCTGAAGATTCAATGAAATCCGTGAGGGCTGCAATCCTTCTGACTCTTTGGTATGTGACAAATGAAAAATCCTATGTTGAGTCGCTCAGAAAGGATTATCCGCATAGTCCTGAATATGCCATCGCCACAGGAAACGCTCAGATTATGAGTGCGCCGTTCTGGTATTTTGTTCCCAGAGCCATTTACAGTTCTCCGCTTCAGGTGGAAAAGCCTTCCGTAACATCTTCCGCACCGAAGTCTTCGACTCAGACATCTCAAAGCTCTCAGCCCGCTCAAACTTCAAAACCGTCGCAGACTGACTCCTCATCGACCCCCACAGTTGTTGAAACCGCACCAAAGGCTCCTTCCGGCTCTGCACCGAAGCTTTCAAGGCAGCAGCTGGGACTTTTCAGAAGCAGGTCCAATGCGGAGGCCCTCATTAACAGCGCCAAGGCAAAAGGCTTCAATGCGTATTATTTCACGGAAACAAGGGCTTCCGGCACAACGTACTATATTGTCGTGGTTGATGAAAACGAAGACTTCACGATGGGAAAGAAAATCAGGGCTGCGGGTTTCGATTGTTACCCCGTGGAATGACGGCTTTTCACTTGCATTGAAATCCCACTAGAATAATCCTCTGTTTTGCGCTATACTTGGGCTTATGAACAGAGACAGACGCTCAAAAAAAAGAAATACATCAAATCAATCTTCTCAAAACAATTCTCAAGGCAGGCGGCGGGATGAAAACAATAAAGGCCGTCGTCAGAATTTCAAGCCGACCCCTGTTGTTTCTCTCGAACAGATTCATGAGGAGGAAGCCGCAATCCGTACATTCAAAGCGGAAAATCAGCCTGTCTGCGCCCTTTGCGGAAAACCCATAACAGATCTTGCGAGTGCAATGCAGGAACGCGGGGGAGGGGATCCGATTCACTTCGAGTGTGCAATGGAGCAGCTTTCTTCCAGCGAAAAACTTGACGACGGCGACAAAATCGCCTACATCGGTCAGGGACGTTTTGCAGTTCTCAATTATCCCAATATCAGGGATGTGCGCACTTTTTCAATAAAAAAGATAATCGAATGGGAAGACAGAAACGAAAAACCCGTGTGGCGCAACGATATGGCGGAACTTTTTTCTCACGTAAGATGAGTCCCCGGAAGACTGAACCAGAGACATTTTGCGCTCAGTAAGTTTTTTCGGGGGTGCGTCCAGAATTGTGTTTTTCCACAATCTGGCGGCTTACAATGAGTGCAATTCTTTCCACGGCGTAATCTACATAGCTAGAGTCTTGGATTTTTTTCTGCAGGTCCCTTATACGTGGGCTAACGGTTGTTTGGGATAAGGTTTTTCTAGAAACCGGCATACTGAATTTACTCCGAAAAAGCGTTTTCAATGTGGTGAACCGGCTCCAGTCCCGGAACATCTATTGCAAGAACATCAAATCTGATTGCCCTGCATTTATATTGTCGATATTTTTCCAAGTAACATTTAGCTGTTTTGATTATCTTTTGCTGTTTGCGTATTCCAAGTTCATGTGCAAGTATTTCCGCATTTCCGTGGGGCAATGCCTTCACTTCCGCAAAGACGAGCAGATCTCCTTTTTCGGCGATAATGTCTATCTCACCTTCCCGTATGCGGAAATTTCTTTCGACTATTGAGTATCCGTTTTTCAGAAGATATGCGGCGGCCCTGTCTTCCCCTGATATGCCTTTTTCCCTGGTGGAAAGAGCCTGTGTTTCGGCGGAAATCAGACTTCCTCTACCTCTTCAATCTCTTCAAGCGAGTCGAATTCATCGACGGAAATCTCTTCCATTGCATTTGCGTCTTTTTTCGGGATGATTCCTTCCGGATTTTTTTTGCCTGCGGTCACCAGGAACGGCACATTCCATCTTTTAAGCGCAGAAAGGTGATATTTTTTTACCGGATGATTTGCAGCCAGAAACATATTTTTACCGTCTTCAAAAAAGACTGGTGCGGAAAAACTCACTCCTTCCGCGATTTCCTCGCATTTTATTCTATTCAATGGCATTTGTTGCTCTCCAAAGTCTTTATAAATGCAAATATACCGGCCACTGCAAACCAGGTTTCTTCAGGCACGCACTGTCCCACATCCTGAATTGACAGAATGTTTTCCAAAATATCGTCTTCCACAACGGGAATGTCGTTTTCTTCGGCAATTTCAATCATACGTTTAGCCAGAAATCCGCGTTCTTTCGCAGCAATCATCGGGGCTACAGAATTTTCGGGGTATCTCAAGGCCACGGCAGCCAGATTTTTAAGTTCAGTCATACATTTTCTTCTATAGTCACGGGCATTTCCCGAACCGTACACAGGCCGTCTGAACAAGCAGAGTCGGAATAGGTTACAGTCACAGGTTCTGAGCTCATGCCGGAACTCAGGAAACCTCCAAGCCGCAATTCTTCTGCTTTAGCTGCTGAAGGCAAAAGCGGCGGTAATGTAAAGAACCGTACTTCCTTCTCCTTGCTCTTATTACAGTATAACACAAAAAAATAATTTGTCGAGTTAATTTTGCAATTTATTTCAACTTTTTCGGTGGACCGGGCCTCCGTGTCAATCAAAATGCGGATTATGCCGGAACCAAGGCCGTTAGGAGAATCCCACCGGTATGGCAGGATAATCCAGTGCATGCGTCCCGTGGAAACGTGGTTCATCAGCGTGAGAAGGCCTGTTTTATCAGGAATCTTTTCGCAAAAAAGAATGTCAAGGAAGTTTTCCCCGTCTTTTCCTCTGCTTCCATGCTCTTTTTCATCTTCATCTCCCCGCGGATTCTGCTCCCAGCCCGAGGAATGTCCGAAATCCCCGTTTTCCATCAGATTTAAAATTTCCTGAATCTTTTCGTCTGGAGCATCTATCCCCTTTTCAAGAAGAAGTGCGGCAATTTCAGCGGCCTGTTTTTCTTTTCCGGGAAAGCGCTGCGAAATGCGTCTGGCTTTCATCATAATCGACTTGTCGGCGCGGAGTCCTGTCTGCTGCACGAATTGCAAAATGCGCACCATCACGTCGTCGGCGGGAAGTCCCTCGGCAAGAAGCATTGAAAGAAGGCTGCCTGCCTGATGATTCGTTGAATCCGCATGAAACGGAAGCCGCTCCAAAGTGATTTTCCCGTCGCCTGAAATGTGGACTCTCGCATTGAATGTGCTTCCCGGCTCGGATGTGAACTCGGTTTTCGCCGTAAAAATCTTCCCCCGCATTGAAGCCTGCACAGTCCCGTCTCCCTGGGTCGAAAGAATCCTTACAAAAACAGTGTCGCCGTCTTTTATGGGAGCGCCCGTCTGCTGCGAAAGAAATTGAAACTCCTGAAGTCTGCCGATTTCCGAAAAATCCATAAGAGCAATTATAGCACAGTTTTGAAAAAAATGAAGGGAGCCTTGGACGGCAGGCATAATTCAGCGGCTTGCGCAATCCACCGCGTCTCCCGCTTTCCGGGGTTCCGTACGCTTCGCTACCTCCATTCGCCGCTATGCGTCGAACCGCTAAAGCGGCCCTTTCAATCGGGCGTAGAGGGCAAGT
>DGXM01000219.1 GCA_002396325.1 Treponema sp. UBA4232 | reverse complement strand
TCTTCACACTCGGAAACGCCAGCCAGCTTCTTTCCTGATAACTTATTGTAAATCCAAGTTGATTTGATATACTGCTTTGTTTTATTCCAAGCAGCACCGGGTCCCTCTGAAGTCAAAGTATTTTTCAAATCAGAAACACATTTCTTCACATCCGAAAGTTTCTGCATCAATGAGTTCTGTCTCTGTGCCTCATAATCATAAGAGCTTCCTCCCGAACTGCCTGCTGTATAACCGCCGGAAGATGGTTTTTGTGTTCCTGAAGAGTTACCGCTTTCACCGCTGTCTCCCGAAGTATTTCCACCGGAAGAATTTCCAGATCCAGAAGAGGAACCGCCCGTATTATTTCCAGAAGATACAGTGCCTGCCCCGCTTCCAGAAGTTCCACCGCCTGTACCGGATTGCTGAGAACCACCTTGGGAAGAGGTGCCGGAACCAGAAGACGAACTAGAGGACGAACTAGAAGACGAACTAGAGGACGAACCATTTCCAGAGCCGGAGGAAGAGCCTCCACCAGAACCTGGATTTTCCCAGTGGTCTGTAATCCACAGTCCCGAACCAGGAATATGTTCTGCATTAAGATTTGACATAGCCATAAGCAAAGAGCCGCAGGCCAGAACCGATGCAACAATTTTTTTGCATTTTCTTTTTATCATTTTGCCTCCATTTTTTTTTACAGTATTTCACTGTTGAATTCTAAAACAAAACGTCAAGTAAGGATTTATTTTCTTTTGATGAACTTGGGACATATCCCTTTGACTTTTTTACAAATTCACACTGACCCGAGACCCCGGAGCCTTGAACATAATATGGAGAAAATTCCGATGCAGGTATTCCGTCTGATTTTACCGAACCAAAATAAACACCGATATTTTCATTCTTAGAAAGAACACAAACTTCACCCAGCAATCTCTCAACATCCTCTGCACTTTCTTTCAAAGACGGAAACAACTCCATTCCGCAACGAACCATTCCAACAACATCAATATAAACAGGATTCAATGCAGCTCCATAACTCTTAAAACTCTGCACACCCTTCAACTTTTCTGTAACCACTGATTTTTTTTCAGCAGCGGCTTTAGCAAACTTCAAGGCAAATTCATCAAAGGATAAAAATAGATTTTCTAAATTTGAAAGATCTGCAACGCATAGATGAGAATCAGAATTGCTGATCAAAGCCAGCTTTTTTCCCAACTCCAAGCCGCTGTCATCATAAGAGAAACCACTGCCAAGCCATTTACAGTAATCCCATCCAGAAACAGGCTGCGTACCTTCTTCGCCAACAAAATAATGAGCAGTATCTTTGAGTTCGTACATAACCTCAATTTCAGAAGCAAAGCAAGTATCAAAACCAAGGAAATCCAGTTTTTCACCATCAATCGATTGCTCAAGAGCATCCCTCAAAGTCGGTATTGGCATAAAGGAAGAACTCGTATCATCGATAGCAACTGCGCGGGTATTTGATTTACTCAGTGAGCGATATCCTGTTCCATGTCCCCAGACGACAAGCGCAAAATGTTCGGCAGGATAATTCTTTTTCACATATTTTATGAAATTGCACATTGTTCTTTTATCAGCCATATTCAACTCTTTATCAGTACGCGAACTCAAGCCCAGTTCCGGGGAGCCCAATCTGATGGAACACAGAGATTGATTCATTCCACTTTTGTCATGCTTTACTTCATACAAGCGAGTTCCAGGCCAATCATCAATTCCATCATTGAACCCGTCAGTATCAAGAAGAACGACAACATTCAATTTCTCTTCATCGTATTCAGCCGCTTCCATTTCGTTCAAGTCTTCCAATGCCGCTTCCTCGAGATTATTGTCTGCCGGCATATAAACCATCACAGTCCAATCAGCTTTGTCGTGAATAAAATTATTTTCTCTTATCTGCACAGCCGATGATTTATGCAAAGAAGTTCCCGGGGTAAATGAACAGGAAACGAAAATCGCAAAAACCGATACAAGACATAACTTCCATTTCATTTTTCACCTCCTATCAAACTGCAAAAAGTCCGAGCGGATTCTGCCAAACAGTTCCATCCGTATAGACAATTCGACTGATATAAACAAAATCCAACTGATAGGATTTTTCCAGATTCGGGCCAAGCGCATTATCCAAGGAAACAACAACGGTTTTTCTTTTATGAGGGATAATTCCACAATCAACCGAACTGGACACTTGATTTCCATAGATTCCGGCACTTTTTCCATTTTCATCATAAAGCATGAAGTTTACTGTCACTTGTTCCACTTCCAAATCAGTATTATTGAAGATTTCAATATATGCACCGGCAAATTCAAATAAATCTTTTTCCTGACCGACTGAAATGTATTTATCAGTTATGTAATACGGAAGAATATTCTCGCATGGATTTTCACATCCAACACACAACAGGCATATTGTGAACAGAATCAAACAACGGAGTTTATTCATTATGCCCTCCCGCTTTTGACACGAGAATCATTCGATACTTTGAAACATAAGTATTAGACGAACAATCAATTCCTGATTCATCAAGGCAGTTCAGCGCATCCAGAAAATATCCCTGACGGTAACAAATCACACTTCTGAAAAATTTCAATTTGGAATCATCATCCCATTCATCTTCCAAACCGCAGATTGTTTGAAGGGCCGACTGATAATGACCGCCAAGTATTTCATCTTCAATTTCAGCAAGCACCGCACGATGACTTTTTGCCTGATACACATAAAGTTTTGTCGAATCAACAACGGACTCTGCTGCATTTATTGTATCCCATTCTGGTTTTCTTGCTGTAAAAATCATATTCTCGGCATTGCAGGATTCAATCAAAAAGAAACCGTTGTCATTTGTGATTGCAGATTTTTTTCCATCAATTTCAATTTCATAACCACTTACCGGTACACCGAATTCATTGACTATCAATCCATGAAAGTCCGCCTTAGCAGTTCTTCCGACAGAAGCGCATCCAGACAATGCAAGTACAGCGCACAACATTCCAACAACAATTTTTAATTTCATTCTTCAACTCCTTTTACACGGCCATCCTGACCGCGATAATATGTTATGTGACGTCCATCTTTTGTGAGAATAGACCCGATTTTTTCACCTGTTGTCTCAGAGATCACTTTCTCGGGAGCAATTGCTTTTGAGCCCCTCACTTTTTCAACAGGCAATTTTTTTTCTCTTTCATCATAAAAGAGATTGCATTTATCCTTCAAAATAGTAAAAATGTTATTTCCGGCTGAACTTTCACTGAGTGTCAAATCACACTGCAATCCGTTGTCGTTTCTTACAATATTGCACAAAGTCAACTCAAGTTTTTCTTTGCTCAAGAAATTATTCATTGAAGAAAAAAAATCAGAAATATTTTCTTTTGAAATTGTGCATTTATAATCACCAGACTGCTGATTTTCAAATTCAATAATTCCAAAAGAATTAATCAGACTCCTGACTTCCTTAAGTTGACTCTCATTCATACGCAATGACGTTTCATCTGAATCATATACAGGAAAATCAAGCGTGTATAAAAAACGGCTTTTTCTGGAATCATACGAAACAGCACCTATTGACTCTTTTACTTCAGACACATCTGCAAAGCCGACAATATCTTCAGGAAAAATATTATTCAGCAAGAGATTTAGACAGGCTTTACTTTCCCCCAGATCTTTTTCCACTTTGAAAGAAAACATCGATATTCTGCTTTTTTTATCAGAAAGATTTTCAAACAACGAATTTAGAATTTCATCCGCACTCAAAAGATTATTTTTTTTCTCCACCTCCTTTACATTGAACTGAGTCTCATTATCCAATGCCGGAAGATTTTCCGTTGATCGAAACAAATAAGATAAAACCAAAACAGAGGAAACAAAAAGAAGCACTGCAAGTGTTAAAATGGAAAGATTTTTATTTCCGAACACTTTCATTCCCTTTATTCCCTCAAGAGAAAGACTCCCTTTTGACTTTTTTTTATATTCCTGCAGACGGACTTTATTCATCACAGTGACAAGCGACTGTATTTTTCCTTTGCGGAGCCGTACTTTGGAATCAAAGCAACAGGAATCTGAAAATCCCGGATGATTTTTTTCCAATTCACGAGTAATGAACGATTTTCTTTTTTTACCGACATAACCGAGCGGTACAGTAAACGCATAAAGCTCATAATCAGACTTATGCACAGTTGAACTTTTCATTTCACTTTCCTTTTTTTCAAATTGCGGAATCTCGAAAAACATCAATTTTCAGAGATATCCTTATTTCTTTGGGAAAAACACCCGAACAATTTTATCTTCCGTTTTCCAAGAAGCCTCATAGCAGTCCAATCTTTCTGTAAAAAAGATGGAGTCGAAATGCCATAATGCTGAACTAAGTTTTTTCCATTCAAACATTTCCGACTGCCATTCGATTCCTGTTTTAGATGAACAGATTTTATTAAATCCTTCATATAAAAACGAATCCCTCTCCAGACTTCTTTCAATCCGTTGTGTTTCTACAATTGTTTTATGGCACGAAGAAATCATTCCGGCCCACATATTTACACAAGCAAATGTCAGAAAACACGATGCAATAATATGAATAAGCTTCACCTTATTTCCTCGCTCCGTACAGTTTCCTGCATATAAAAGCGGTTGCTTTCACGCAGAACAGTTTCATATTTCGCTCCTACTAATGCACCGATTCCAGAAAGAACAAGTGAAAAAGCAAACAGCAATGCAAGCGTAAAAACAAAGATATTTCCATCCGAGTATTTCAAGAAAGATTTCTTAACGCCACGACACAATATCTGCATTTTCATTCACACCTCCCTCGCAATGATCCGGTCCATAACTGTAAATCACATACGGAAGATTTTCAGGACACTCACTCGGAAACCGGGCACTGTCTTTTCTGATGTAAACAAAATCACCGCCCCACGGATCCTGCTGTACTTCTTTATCCAAATACGGTCCATGCCATCCACTTGGAACCGGAACCAAATCAGGTTTCTGCCACAAAGCCGAAAGCCCTTGTTCACTTGAAGGATATGTTCCGCAGTCAATGTAGTAGGAATTCAACGCCGCCTTGTATTGGGCTATTGTCTCTCTGGCAGAATATTCTCGAGCAACTTCCATTGTCTTAAAAACAGACACCGTTGCACCTGCTGTAAGAACCGCACCGACGGCAAGAACTGCAAGAGTTTCAACAAAAGTGAATCCTCCGTTTCCTTCATCTTTTTCCTTTCTCTTTTTCTTCAAATTGATTTTCATTTTTTCTCCTATTTATTCTCTATGTTTGATTCTTAAAAAACACCGGTATTAAACAAAACAGGCATTGCCACATCTTTCAACAGAATCAGGATATATGCTCCGACGAAACATATTGTTACAGGCTCCATTAATGAAATGAAAAGCGATTCCGTTTTCTGCAATTTCTTTTCCATTGAAATCACAAGAGATGAAAAAGCTGTTTTTAAATTTCCCGACACCAATGCAATTTCAAAAAAACTTTTTGCGTTACCTCCGAACATATCCATCACTGAAGGAAGAGGTTCTCCGTTTTCCATTTGAAGCATTGCATCAAGAACCGATTCTTTCAGATATTGATTTTTACCTGCCACAAGAAACGCCATATGCAAAGAAGAATCCATATCCGTTCCAGCCTCTGTTAGAAATTTCAACGCAGATGCAACATCAAGCCGCTGATATTCGAAAGCATTTTTCCTTGCAATCAATACAAGAGAGAGACCGAAAATGCAGAGGAGTAGATTCGCTTTCACACATGCGGCAATCACATTACGATGATACAAGTCATAATCAAAATTCCTTGAAAAATCAGGAACCAATGACGGCGCATAAACAGAAAGAACAATACCGCCTATGAGTGCCATCAAAATCACAATCACAGGATAGACACACATACCAAAGATTTTTTCATTTCTTGCAGAACATTTTTCCTCCCTGCATCGTAAAAAAGAAAATGTATCACAGAGTTTTCCGCTTCTTTGAGCCGATTCAACAAACGCAATCTGACTTTCTTTGAATTTCAAAGATGTGCAATTCCCCATTGCATTTGACAACAAAGAGCCTGCTTCCAAATCACTTCTGATTTCAACCGATGCCTTTGATACCTTTTTTGGGAGACCTTTCATTTTTGCCATAACATCGAGAGAAGATTTTATATTCAAATCCGATTGCAGCAAATCATCAATGGTCTGTAAAAAGACCAACTCCTTTTTACTCACAAACGACCTCCGGGATAATTCTCACATCAGCATCCAACACGCCCTCATTCAAATTTTGAATCACAACGGCACGAAGCACTTCTGCAACAAGTTTTGGATTTGCCCCCAAATCATTCAGTCTCAAAACAGCCTTGCTCACAGATGAAGTATGCAAAGTGGCAAAAACAAGATGACCGGTAAGAGACGCCTGCACTGCGATTTTTGCACTTTCCTCATCTCGTATTTCTCCAATGAAAATCACATCCGGATCCTGACGGAAAACCGATTTCAGTACATTTGAAAAATCCATGCCATGCGCACTTTCAATTTTTACCTGACTCACACCATCGAGCACATATTCAGGAGGATCTTCCAGACTTACGATTTTCTTTCCCTCTGAAAACTTTTTTCTGATTTCCTCAAGCAGTGCCCCGGCTGTTGTGGACTTACCCGCTCCTGTCGGGCCGCAGATCAAAACAAGTCCGTTTTTTAAAGTACACAAAGCCTTCAAATCTTCCTGCTGACTTTTCGTAAAACCAAGGGATTCAATTTCAAGCGGCACTCTTGTTGAATCAAGCAAACGCAAAACGACCGATTCCTCTTCACAAGATTTTGCTCCCACAACGGGAATAGACGAAACACGCACAAAAATTCTTCTTGCATTTTCATCACTATGCACAAAATGTCCGTCCTGACCAATACGCTGTTCAACCACATTCATGCCTGCAAGAAGTTTTATTCTTCGCACAAGAGCCTGTTTGCGTTCACCTGAAAGCTCGATTTCTTTCTGCAAAACTCCTTTCACACGGAATCTCACAAGATTTTCTTCTATATGAATATCCGTTGCACCGCTTGAACATGCATTTCCAATCAAAGCATCAAGCAACGCTGCGGCTTCATTTTCCGCACGATTTTTTTCCTCCTCTTTTTTCTGCTCAGAACAATCATCATTCTTTGAAAATATTTCCGAAATATGGCGGTTGAATTCCTCACGGCTGAGTGGAATAAAATTCACTTTACCATGATTTATTTTTTCAATGTTGGCGGCATTTTCCAATCTGCGGCGGATTCTTGTATTTGACGAATCAAGCAGTCCGAATGTAATTGCATTTTTGTTCCGGTTCAAAAGCACGGCACCGTTATGCAGGCAAAAAACCGGCGACAGTTCAAATCCTCTTTCATTCATCCGAAACCTCCACCAAAGTGCTGTATACGTGTTCATAGAAATCCTCTTCCTTTTCAGAAGTCTCCGTTCCATCCTCGCGATCCCAATGCGGCACAAGATAAATGACAAGCTCTGTTTTTTCTTTTGAACTCTCGCGTGCCTTGAACATCCAGCCGAGCACAGGAATTTTTGAAAGGCCGGGAGTTCTTTGCTCGACGACAGACTCTTCATTTTGCACAAGTCCGGTCAGAATAATCGGCTCACCGCTTTTTCCCAGCACTTCCGTCGTGATGATTTTTTCACTCGTCGGCGGAGGATTTCCTGTGCGCGAAGAAAGGTCAGCCCCCTGACGTGAAACCGATGCAGTCACTTTGCTTGTAATCATGCCGTCTCCACTCACCCAGCCTGTAACATCAATCTTAAGACCTGAAACAATCTCCCTCGTGACTCCAGAATAAATAGGAACTCCTGTTTCAGGATTCACATTGTTGTCGCGGTAACGGTATGTATTTGTGTTTGAAAAATTGATTGTTCCTCCGCTGACTCCGTGGAGCGTTGTATCTGCAAAAACCTGTGCCCTGTTTTCGTTCATTGCAGTCTGAAGTGAAGATGCGAATTTCAAACCGAAGGCCGTAACCACATCAAGATTGAAATCAAGGACAGAACCAAGGGCAACCGAACCGTCTGTCATATCTCCGAGTTTTAAGCGACGCACTGAAAGAGAACTGTCCCAGTCGAATCCTTCGGTGGACTGATACTGAATCACGAGCAGGTCGTAACGCAAACGGCGCACAGGGCAATCAATCTCCTTGAGATGCTCTTCGAGAGATGCAAACTGCGCTTCATTTCCACTGAAGAAAAACACATTGTCTTGAGTGCCGCGCGTAATCTGGGAAGCCTGGACTCCCGGGGGAAGACGCTGCATGAAATCATCAGTGCGGATATACTTCAGTCTGACCACATGACTTTCTTTTTCCACATCAAAGGATTTTATGAAATCTGCAATCTGATTCTGGGAGTCTTCCTTTGCGAAACACAGAAATGCATTCTCATCTTCAAGACTGATGCAGGTCTGACGACCGAAACGGCTTTCAACCAACGACATTGCCTTTTGCGCAGAACAATACGAAATGCCGTGCTTCTTCCAAACCTTTCCGCTGTCTTCGAGGGATGTTCCTGATCTGCCCGATGACACGACATAAAAAATTCCGTCAACACAAAGGAGTTCAAGTCCTCCGCCGGCACAAACCAACGATGCGGTTTCATCAAAACTTCGGGAACTGAACATTGCACGTTTTATTTTTGCCGAAGTATCCGCCGCAAAGATGTATTCTTTTCCTGCTGATTTGAAAAGCTCTTCAAGCACGGCACCAACGGAAGCCTCCTGAACATCAACAGAAAAGTTTTCCTTGTCTTTTCTTACCTGGATTTTTTCACGCGAAGTGGAATAGCTGTTTCTTTCCTGAACAGTTCTGTTTATGCGGAGGCGGCCTGCGTTGTCTTCCATTGAATACTCTTTTCCCAGAACACGGACAACAGACTTCACAAAATCCCCGGCACTGCTTCCTCCGGTGTGAAGAGAAACCGGAATTTCACCCAATGCATCGTAAGTGATTTCCGTGCCGAACTCTCTGCTGATTTTTTCAACGAGGACAGCGGGACGCACATCGCTTGCGTCAAGGAAAATCACACCGTCTTCACGAGGGGAAAATTTTACGCGGCTCACAGTCCATACATCATCAGTCTTTTGTACATAAAGACGCTGGGACGAAAGGAAACTTTCAAACGCCGAATCAAAATCCTGACCTGCAAAACGGAATGTTGCTTTGCCGGAAATTGTGTCGTCACCAACAATGGCAACTCCGCGGTACAGGCTCACCGTGTAAAGAATCTCGTCGATGTCACGATTTAAAAATTCAAATCCGTCCAACCGCTGCTGACAGAATCCGATTACGGTGCAGAAAGCAAACACCGCACTTAAAAACATTTTCTTCATTTTTACTCCCGGAAACTTTTCTGAAAATCAGAATCAGTTCCTACACCTTTATAATGTGTGCGGAATTTCAAAACCGTATATAAATCTGCAAAAAAACTTTTAAAACTTTTGATTTTTTCCGCCTGTAAACTTTTCAGATAAATTTGCCGAAATTCGGGATATGCCGTCTAAGTCGAATAGTTACAGCAAACCGGATTTTTGGTCTCAGAAAGCCTTCAAAGAAGGGTACCCTGCTCGAAGTGTGTACAAACTGCAGGAGATTGACGACAAATTCGGAATGTTAAAAAAAGGCTATACGGTTCTTGATTTGGGTGCGGCTCCCGGAAGCTGGACTACCTGGCTGCTTAGAAAACTCAACGGTACGGGAAAGGTCGTTTCTGTTGATTTGAACCCGCTTGCAAAATCCGTGAAGGGAGACAATCTTGTGTTTTTTCAGGGAGATCTGCTTAGCGAGGAAATCCGTGAGCAAATCAGGAAAAACGGTCCCTACGATGCGGTAGTATGCGATGCGGCACCTCTTACGACCGGCAACAGGACGATTGATACAGCAAGGTCGCAGGCACTTGTCGAAATGGCGATTTGGTATGCCGCCGACATGTTGAAGACAAATGGGAATTTCTGCGTGAAGATTTTCCAAAACGGAGATCAGCAGAAAGAATTGCGTAAAATGCGTGAAATTTTCAGTTCCGCTAAAGGTTTTAAGCCTCAGGCGTGTCGCTCGGAATCTTTTGAGACTTATCTTGTGGGTTTGGGTAAAAAAAGCACAACTACAGGTTCCGATGGACAGACTGAAACGCAAAATATTACAGAAAATTAGGAAAAAGGCTATGAAAAAAATTGTTTTTTCCAAGGAAATATGCTACAGTAAGAAGATTAAAATGAAATCGTACATTAAATTTTTCCTAGCGTGTTCTCTCTCAATTTTCTGCACCGCTGCTTTGGTGGTGGGAACGACCATTGCCGTTGTTCATCACAATAATTACAGCGGACAGGGCGGATTGGATGGTCTTCAGCCGCCTGTGGTTCTTTCGCAGACCGATTTGTACCCTGTGACCGAGGGCGAGAGACTTGCGGTGGGAGCTTCATTTGCAGGGGATGTGCAGAATCTTCCGGTAATGCCGGTTGAGCCTGTTGAAAATATTGCAGCAGGCACGGTCATTGAGCAGGCTGAAACCACAGATATAATAGAAGAAAACAATGCAGACACACAGCAGGACAGCGGACTTTCTTATTTTTCCTACCGCGTGAAAAAGGGCGACATCATCGGACTTATCGCTCAGGAATACAACGTTACGGAAGATACAATCATCAGTGTGAACAACATAAAATCCTCCCGCACGCTTCAGGTGGGTCAGTATCTGCGCATTCCTTCAATGCCGGGAATTCTCTATACGGTAAAGAATGACGGAGAGACTGTGAATGCGATTGCAACACGATTTAAGGTGGATGCCGAAAAGACTTCCGCAGCAAACGGTGTTGACATGGCAGCCGCACTTACCGCAGGACGGACGATTTTCGTGGCCGACGCAAAGATGGATCCCTACACGAAGATGGAAATCAACGGAGATTTGTTTAAGAATCCGCTTCATTCAGGCTATTATGTTTCCTCAAGATTCGGTTGGCGCGTGAGCCCCTTCGATGCTTCAAAACGCACTTACCACGGTGGAATCGATATGGCTTGTCCTCAGGGAACGTCAATCTACCCGTCTGCCGAGGGAACTGTAATCACAGCCGCCTGGAGCAATATCTACGGAAACTATGTGATTCTCGAACATCACTCAGGATACAAGACTTTGTACGGACACATGAGCAAAATCACCTGTACAAAAGGACAGTATGTGTATCAGTCAACCGTTATTGGAAAAGTCGGAAGCACCGGGCAGAGCACAGGTCCGCACCTGCACTTCACTGTATACAAAAACGACCGTTCAATCAATCCTGAAAGCCGCGTGAATTTCAGCATAAAATAAGATTTTACGATTTGATTCCAGACAATACCCTATAAAAAAGGCCGCTGCGGATTTGCAACGACCTCTTTTTTTTAAAGACAAAACCATTCCATAGTTTGAAGATAAATCACCAACACTCGACGCA
>DGXM01000192.1 GCA_002396325.1 Treponema sp. UBA4232 | reverse complement strand
TAATAATTTTAATTTTTTGTAAAATAATTCAAATTTTTGTTGACAACTCGAAAATGCGGTTGTACAATGAAATTAATCCTGAGGAAGGAACGTGAACGAAAAGTTGTTTTTCAGGAAATTGAACGAGGAAATTTTTTGTTTTGATACTAAGGAGGAATAGTATGAAACTGAGAAAGGGGCTTTTGCTTGGACTTGGTGCCGCAATGGGATTTTCGATGATGGGCTGCGGCGGCGGTGCATCAAAAAAGCAGATTAACGTGTTGCTTTATATGCAGGAGCACGAGAAGAAAATCTATGAGAAGATTGTCGCGGATTTTGCTGAGGAGCACAAAGACGAGATTGCCGGAATCAATTTTGAGATTACAACTCAGGATGAATACAACACAAAGATGATTGCCGCAATGACGGCAAACGACATGCCCGATGTTTTTTACATTGGACCTGAAGCCGTGAGAAGCTATGTTGACAACGGAAGGGCACTCGCTTTGGATAAGTACATCGACGCGTCAAAGGTGAACGATTTGTGGCCTGCAATCAAGAGTGCTTACATGTATGACGGAAATGAAATCGGAAAGGGCCCTCTCTATTGTCTCCCGAAGGATTTGTCCTGCTTTGCCTTTGCATACAATAAGGACATTTTCGATGAAGCAGGTCTTCCTTATCCGGATCCCAACAAGCCTTACACTTTCGCAGAGTTCCTTGACGTGTGCCAGAAGCTCACGAAAGATACGGACGGCGACGGTGAAGTGGACCAGTGGGGTGTCGCAAATGCAGATGCCTTCGGTATGACGCCTTATCTTTATGGAAACGGTGCACAGTTCCTGAACGATGATTACACAAAGGTTGTCGTGAACGAGAACAAGGCTTTCCGTGAGGCATTCCAGTATTACTGTGATCTTACAAACAAGTATCACGTGACTCCTTCAGTCGAGCAGGACACCGCTTTGGGCGGATATCAGAGGTGGCTTGATGGACAGGTTGCTTTCTATGCCTGCGGTACCTGGGACGTTGCGGCCTTCATGGACAAGAACACATTCCCGTACAACTGGGATCTCTGCGGATGGCCTGTAGGACCTTCCGGCGACGGACGCTCAACAGCATGGCTCGGTTCTGTAGGATATGCAGTTTCAGCAGATACAAAATATCCTGAACTTTGCGCACAGTTGATTCAGCGTCTTTCAACCGACCTTGACGGACAGCGTGCGGTCAGCGGCGAGACAACAGGTCAGTCACTCCAGCTTCCGAACATTATGAACTATGCAAAGACAACATTCAAAAACAAGGTAAAAGAGGGTGCGATTCCTTATGCCGGCAACGTGGATGTCATCTTCGGATACATTGAGGGCAACGACAAGTACAACGGAATCTTCACCGAAACAACTTACACATACAACAGCGAGTGGTGGAGCACATTCCTTGAAGGCGTTGTGAATTGCAAGAACGGAACAGTCTCGGTTGATGATTATCTTGCTGAAGTTCAGCCCAGGATGCAGGCTGCGTTGGATACTGCAATCGAGCAGCAGAATGCGGCAAAGAAATAACCGAGATTATATATGTAATTTCTTGTGTTTACATCAAGAGACGGGCATCAGAAAAAACACGGTGTCCGTCCATTCTTCAAAGAGGATATAGCGTATGAAGAGTAACATAAAATTGTCAAAAATGGCTAGAAGCGAAGAGCGTTGGGCGTGGCTGTTCATAGCATCTCCATTTATCGGATTTCTGCTGTTCATGGCATATCCCATCATCTTTGCAGTGATAGCCAGTATGAGCAAATGGACGGGAATCAACTCGCTTGCAAAATCCATGTGCGGACTGGATAATTATATCAATATTGCAAAGGATCCGAAGTTCTGGAAATCGCTCGGGACTACCGTCATCTATATGATTGGAATTCCAATCGGCATGTTTCTGGGACTTTTCATTGCAATGGGGTTGAACCGCAGGATTCCGGGGTCACGTCTTCTTTCAACAATGTATTACGTGCCTGTTGTTTCATCTCTGGTTGCGGTTTCAATTCTTTGGACCTGGGTATTCAACTACGACTACGGTCTTTTCAATACAATCATCAAAGTGCTTACCGGACTTCACGGACCGAACTGGCTCGGTGACGAAGGAGCCGTTAAAGTTGCACTTATAATCTTTATGGTTTGGAAGGGATTGGGATCCTCGGTGATTCTTTATCTGGCCGGATTGCGGAACATCCCGCGCGACTATTACGAGGCGGCCACAATCGACGGTGCAAATTCATGGCAGACTTTCAAATCTGTGACGCTTCCGCTTATTTCACCGGTTTCCTTCTATATAATTATCACAAGTTTGATCGGAGGATTCCAGGTTTTCGTTGAAGTTCAGGTTATGACCGGAAACGGAGGAACCAATTACAGCGCCGCAACAATCGTTTATTATCTGTTCGACAAGGCATTCAAAAATCAGCAGCTTGGTTATGGATGTGCCCTTGCGGTGATTCTTGGAATAATCATTTTCATAATAACCGCAATCAATTTCAAGTATCAGGACAAATGGGTAAATACCGACTAGGAGGACGACAATGAGTACACAGCTTGCTGTTTCAGAAACTACAAAAAAAACACGGTTTTATGCTTTCAAAGAAATGAGAGCGTCGGATTGGGTTGTGTTTGTGCTGCTTGTTCTTGGAGCACTCACAATGGTGTTTCCTCTTGTCTATATGATTGCAACGTCCTTTATGACGAAGAACCAGATTCTTTCCGGCTCGCTTACAGTCATTCCGAATCCCCCTGTCTTTGGAAAATATTCAGAGGTTTTGAAAAAAGGAGAATTCCTGCGCGGTATCTTGAACTCTGTTAAAGTCGAGATTCCGGTTCTGCTCATCGGAGGATTCACATCTTCCCTTGCGGCTTTCGCTTTTGCAAAAATGAACTTCCGTGGAAAGACAACATTCTTCCTGATGCTGCTTGCCACAATTATGATTCCGTTTGCGGTTGTTATGATTCCGCAGTACGTGATGTTCACAAAACTGCGGTGGACAAATTCATTGCTTCCGTTGATTATTCCCGGATGTTTTGGAAACGTGAGCATGATTTTCTTCCTGAGGCAGAATCTTTACAGCATTCCCACCGAACTGATGGAGGCCGCAAAACTCGACGGACTTGGATACTTCGGCATCTACTCCAGAATCTTCCTTCCGCTTATGAAAGGTGCCTTGGGAACACAGCTCATGCTTTGGTTCATGGGAATCTGGAACGACTACCTTGCACCAACGATTTTCCTTCGCAGTGAAAAACTGTGGACGCTGCAGGTTGTCATCCGTTCATTCAATTCTTATTATGCGATTCAAAGCGACTATGCGTTGATTATGGCGGCATCCGTAATTGCAATGATACCGACTCTGGTTCTGTTCTTCATGTTCCAGAAAGTCATCATCCAGTCAATTGCAATCAGCGGCATCAAATAATCGGAGGCAGATATGAGGACGGACAATCCTGTGATAAATTTTCTGAACAAAATGACAGATTTGATTCTCCTGAATTTTCTGTTCCTCCTTACGAGTCTTCCGATTGTGACAATGGGTGCATCTCTTACTGCAATGTATGCGGTGAATCTGCGCTCCATTCGTTACGGAGACGGTTATGTCGTGCGCACTTATTTCGAGGCGTTCAAACGCAATTTCAAACAGTCGACTCTGGCATGGGGCATTGTGCTTGCGGTTGCGGCCCTGCTTTATGTGGATTATATGTTCTTCGCGCAGATTCAGGATTTCCCTTTTGCAAAACCGATGATAATCGTGAGTTTCGCAATGGGAATCATCTGTTGGATTGTGGCAACCTGGCTTTTTCCTGTGATTGCAAAAATGGATGACACTCTGGGAAGACAGATAAAAAATGCTGCAGCTTTTGCGTTCGGATATTTTATTCCGTACACACTTGTCTGCATGCTTCTTCAGGGCGGTGTGTTTTATCTGATTCTTACACAAATCCCTGCGCTTTTTGTGCTTGCTTTTATCGGTTGTGCGGTGCTGACGTATGTTATGTCGTTTTTCTTCTATAAAGCATTTTCCAAAGTGATAAGGGAAGAGCCTTTGGGAGACGACGACCCGCTCTACGGTGCAAGGGCAAAGAAAAAAAATTAGGAGGTATTTTTATGAATATAAAGAAATATGAATTTTGGTTTTTGACAGGAAGTCAGGACCTTTACGGACAGGAGACTTTGGACCAGGTGAAAAGAGATTCACAGGCCATCGTCGAAAAATTGAATGAAAGCGGAACTCTTCCGTGCAGGTTGGTGTGGCAGGAAACACTGCTTACTCCATCTTCAATCCGCGACACACTTGAAAGGGCGAATGCAAACAATATGTGTGCCGGCGTCATCTGCTGGATGCATACTTTCAGTCCGGCAAAAATGTGGATTGCGGGTCTTTCAGCGTACAGGAAGCCGCTTCTCCAGCTGAACACTCAGTTCAACGAGGAAATTCCGTATGCCACGATGGACATGGATTTCATGAATCTGAATCAGAGCGCTCACGGTGACCGCGAATTCGGTTTCATTACAAGCCGCATGGATTTGCCTCGCACTGTAATCTGCGGATACTGGAACCATCCTGACACAAAGAAGAGAATTGCCGACTGGATGCGTGTGGCCCGTGCGGTTGCAGACGGAAAGGAACTCCGCATTGCACGTTTCGGAGACAATATGCGTGAAGTTGCCGTTACCGACGGAGACAAGGTTGAGGCGATGATCAAGTTCGGATGGTCTGTTCCGTATTACGGCGTCGGTGATTTGGTTTCCTATATGAACGAAGTGTCCGATTCCGACGTGAACGCGCTTTTCGATGAATACGACAACAGGTACGAGATTGTCTACGGTCCGGATAAGGACTTTGCCATAAGCCACATCAAGGAGCAGGCCAGGATAGAGATTGCGCTCCGCCGTTTCCTTAAAGACAACAACGCAAATGCACTCTGCACGAATTTCCAGGACCTGCACGGAATGAAGCAACTTCCAGGTCTTGCGATCCAGCGTCTTCTTGCAGACGGTTACGGATTTGCAGCCGAGGGTGACTGGAAGACTTCGGCATTGGTGCGCACATTCAAAGTGATGACTTCAGGTCTTGTTGAGAGCGGAAAAAAAGGAAATGCTTTCATGGAGGACTACACATACAATCTTGTTCCGGGAAAAGAGGCAGACATGGGAAGCCACATGCTTGAAGTCGATCCGGAAATTGCAGTCTCAAAACCGAAGGTCGAAGTGCATGAACTTGGAATCGGCGGAAGAGAGGCTCCTGCACGGTTGGTGTTCAATACAATCGAAGGCGAGGGGCTTGTTTCTGCCGTTGTCGATATGGGAAACCGCTTCCGCTGTGTGGTCAACGAAATCAATGTCATTCCTCCTGAAGCACCTCTTCCAAAACTTCCCGTGGCGCGTATGCTGTGGAAGCCGTATCCGAGTCTTTCGACTTCTGCAGAAGCATGGATTCTTGCGGGCGGCGGACATCATACCGCATTCAGCAACATCGTGACTTCGGATATGCTGCGGACATGGTGCGAGATGATTGGCATTGAGTGTGTCGTAATCGGAAAGGACTCCACCGTGAACTCTGTGCGCAACGAGCTTCGCTGGAATGCCGGCTATTACGATATGAAGAAATAACGGTGCCTTTGAAATTCAAAATTCGTTCGGAAAGGTTTTGTGCCTCCTGATGAATCTGCCTGCCCGGGTTCAAGCAAAATCTTTTGCCGTTTACCTGTCTCTGTCCTCCAACAGGGGCAGGTTTTTTATTTGTACGGAGTTTTGGCGATTCACGTCACGGAAACCAGTTTTTGTCTCATGGCTCTGTCCTGTAAGTTCGCTGCATAGCGTCACTCACAATCTGCAACTACCGTCATTCAGAACCTGCAACTACCGTCATTCCGAACCTGCAATTACCGTCATTCCGAACTTGATTCGGAATCTCCCCTGCACAAGAGATGCTGAATTAGGTTGCTTGCAACCACGTTCAGCATGACATGGCCTCGTTCAGCATGGTTCCCCCGTCATTCCTGGCCCGCCACCACCGTCATTCCGGGCCTGACCCGGAATCTCTCTTTTCGCAAGAGATGCTGAAACAAGTTCAGCATGACATAGCTTTGTTCGGTGTGACATAACTTAATTTGGCGTGGCAATTCTTTTTAGACAGTTCCGGCTTTCAACAAACTGATTTCCATGTCTTCACGTTGACGGCTGGGATTTTTTATGTTAGGATTGATAGAAGGGAGTTTTTCTGGATTCGGCAGCTCCTTAATAAGGAAAACGTTTTTATGGCAAAAAAAAGAACTCGGAGACGGGCCGGTGCCCTGAAGCGAAAACTCAAGCGCATATTCACCAATCCGTTTACCTATGTGGGTATTGTCGTTGTCATCTCAATCTGTGCTGCAACTTACATCGTGTACCTCACCGAGGCGGACGGACGCACAGACAGTGGAATTGTCGGATGGTTCGACACAATCTGGCATACAATCGTTGCGGTTTCCGCGGCATACTTCGACTATTATGTGAAATCAGTTCCCGGGCGTATGGCATCTTTGGTGCTTCTGCTGTTCGGAATGATAGTGTTCAGTTTCATTACCGGTAAAATCACATCCGGTTTCATGAATCTTTTGATGAAAGGAAATAAGGGGTTAAAAAAACTTAGAAATATGAAAGGTCATTTTATTCTTTGCGGGTGGCGTCCCGGTTTCGACAAAATCCTTGAGGCTGTTATGAAGTCCAATCCGGACATCTCCTCTGACATGATTATCCTGGTGAATGAGGCTCCATCCGAGCAGATTGAGCAGTTGCGCTCCCAGCTTCAGTTCAAAGACGTGAATTACGTTTCGGGAGATTTTGCTGATGCGGCTGTTTTGAAAAGGGCATCCATTGCGACTGCCGAGCGTGCCCTTGTGATTTCGGACAGATCGAAAAAGAGGTCGGAGATTGAGGTTGACTCCCAGACGGTTCTTGCCGTTCTTGCAATGAAAAATGAAAATCCTTCCTTATATATCTCCGCTGAAATCATAGACAAAAAATTTGACGAGCACCTTCAGCTTGCACACTGCGACGAGATTCTTCTGACACAGGAGTATGAGAACGGTCTTCTTGCCACGGCATCCAGTGGAATGGGCTACAGCAATGTGATTAAATCTTTGATTGGTGACGATGCGGAATCCGGTATAATAATCGACGACATCCCGGCGGTCTATGTGGGAAAAACTTACCGGGAGCTTTTGAATCACGTGTCCGCTTCGGACGGGGAGGTGCTTGTGGGCCTGCTCCTGAACACGAACAGAATGTCTGCCGCAAAAAAAGGTGAAAGTCAGTCTGCTGCGGAAGATTGTGTCTACAACAAACCTCTTCTTACGCCGGACGATGATTACGTCATCCCGAAATATGCCAAGTCCATTTTGATTTGCGCAAACCACTGAGAGGACGCTCCGAATGGCAAGAAAGAAACAGGAACGCAGGAAAATCTCAATCTTCAGACGCATAAAGTTAGGACTGCAGGATCCGATGACGATTATCTGCATTTGCATTGCCCTGCTGATTGTGGCTGCCTGCGTGGTGATTTATCACACTGAAACTAAAACCGGAAGTGGAATTGAGACCAAGTTCGACACGTTCTGGTTCATGTGCGTGGCGGTTTTTGCAAACTATTTCGAGTACGTCTGCGAATCTCTTCCAGGACGCATGGCCGGTTGGACTATGCTGATGACGGGACTGGTGCTGTTCGGCTGTATTACGGCAAAGATTGCATCATGGTTTATTGATATACAGATGAAAAATGACAAGGGGTTAAAAAAATTGAACTCTATGCAGGGACATTTCTTATTGTGCGGGTGGCGGCCTGGTTTTGAGAATATCATCAACAACGTGCTTGTGTCAAATCCAGATCTTTCGCCTGATATGATTGTGCTCATAAACGAGGCTCCTGAACAGATGGAACAGCTCAGGTCGAATCCGAGGTTCAAGGATTTGAATTTCGTTGCCGGAGATTTTACTGACGAAGCCGTTCTTGCACGCGCATATATCCAGACGGCGGAAAGGGCGCTTGTCATCTCCGACAAGTCCAAGGATTATTCTGCTCTTGAAATTGACTCGCGCACCGTTCTTGCGGTACTTACAATGGAAAGCATGAGCCGTGGAATCTACGTGGCGGCGGAATTAATCAGCGAAAAATTCGAAAAGCATCTTCGCATGGCGCATTGTGATGAAATCATCCTTACGCAGGAATATGAAAGAAGTCTTTTGGCCACTGCATCCAGCGGTCAGGGCTACAGCAATGTGATTCGGGCCCTCATGAGTGATGATGCCGACTCAGGCATTTTGATTGGTGATGTTCCATCCCAGTTTATAGGAAAGACCTACAAGGAACTCAAGGATTTTGTCTGGAACTCGAGGGAGAAAAGCGGCATTCTCGTGGGTCTCCTGCTGAACTCAGGAAACTTCCACCTGCGCAGAAAAGAGGCAATCCGCGAGGCTCAGAAAAACCCGAACATCAACGCGATTATCGGAAGTCTTCAGAAGGTAAAGACACTTGTGAGCAACGACCCTATGCTGACTCCGCCTAATGATTTTGTTGTTCCGAAAAACGCAAGGGCAATTTTTGTGCGCGGAAAAAAGGCGTAGGCTCATTTAACAAAGACCGAAAGTCAAGGCAGGAAAAAATGGATTCATTTGAACAGGTATTACCGAAACTCGTAAAGCTTCAGCTCTTTTCAGATTTTGACCCGGAGAAAGAAGATGACAAGCGCATACTCAAGCTGGTTTACGACAGTCTTTCCGTGCAGAAATTCAAGGCAGGGCAGACAATAATCACGGAAGGCGAAGTGGGGGATTCCTTTTACATTTTGTATTCGGGACAGGTGTTGATTACCAGAGGCACCCCCGCAGGCGATGTGATTGCTTTGGCCACACTCAGCGCAGAACAGAATATTTTCTTCGGTGAAATGGCAATCATCAGCAACGACCAGCGTTCTGCAACCGTCACCGCGAAGACCGAATGCAGCACACTTACGCTTTCAGGAAAACGATTCACCAGGATTTGCGACTCTGAGCCTGTCCTCGGATACAGGGTTCTTTCCGTTCTTGCCAGAAGACTTGCAAACACAGTGCGTGAGACAAACAAAGATAAGGCCATACTTTACGAAGCCCTGTGCAACGAAATTGAAATAGGCGTGTGATTGATTTTTCAATCAAAAAAAAAGACCGTCGGCTGCATTTCACATCCGGCGGTTTTTGTGTTTCTAAAGCGGCTTTGGGAATCTACTCGTCGTGACCCTGAAGGTAAACGAGCCAGTAGCCGAATCCTGTAATCAGGGCACCTCCAATAAGATTGCCTAAAGTCACCGGCAGAAGATTCCTTACGATGAATGTGAGCCAGTTGAGTCCTTCGACTGAAGTTCCGCTGTAAAGGGCTGCGAAAAGTCCGGCGGGGATGAAGTACATATTTGCAACGCAGTGCTCGAATCCGCAGAGAACGAAGAGCAGAATCGGAAGATACAGGGCGGCGATTTTTCCGGCAAGTTCATCGGCGGCAAATGAAACCCAGACCGCCATGCAGACCATAAAGTTGCAGAGTATTCCACGGAGGATTGCTTCAAGGAATGAAAGCGAGATCTTTGAAGCCGCGGTATTAATCAGCACCTGTGAAAGTGCACCGCCGTAGAGCCCCGACTCGCCACGGACTGAACCTGTTGTCACAACCCACGCAATGAAGACGCTTCCCACGAAATTTCCAAGGAAAACGATAAGCCAGTTAAGAAGCATCTTTACGAGTGTCGTTCTTTTCTGAAGGACGGGCATGAGCATAAGGCTGTTTCCGGTGAAAAGCTCCGCACCGCCCACGAGAACCATCATCAGGCCTATCGGGAAAATCATCGCGCTGAGCATTCTTCCAAGAGCCACCGGGACAACTCCGTATGAGGCCACCGTGCTGGCAAAGCCTCCCATTGCAATGAACATACCGGCGAAAACCGCCAGCAGAAACATTTTTCCTACGGGAAGCTGTGCTTTCTGGGAACCGGCATCTACATATAAACGTGCTACTTCTGCAGGAGATTTCATAGATTATCTTCCTTATAAATATTTATATTTGCGGCTTTGAAAACCAATGTGTCAAGCGGATGTCAATCGGGGAATTCCAAAAAGTCGGATGTTTTTGGAAATGCCCAATCCACTTTCTACCATAATACACTACTTGTGCCGAAATCTCAAGTGATAAGCCGATTATTTTCAAATAAAGTGCGGTTTCCATCTTTTTTCTTACGGGAGTCTCTGAAAACATCGCTTTTTTAGAGATGGCCCTTGTTTTAAGCGGATATTTTTTTTCTTGTTATTGCAAAAAACTTGGTATATAATATTTCATACGGGGAAAGCGGGAGTTTGTGTATGGAGTCGATTTTGCATCCCAGCATGTATTTTGACCTTGCGGCTTTGGTCATGGACGTGCTTCTATGCGTTTTTTTAATTTTACAATATAACTACAGCGATCAGGCCAAAAGTTTTTTCCTGATGAGCGTTTTTCTTGCGGGTACCTGTCTTTTCGAAGTATTGCGTGGGATTTTCGGCGGATTCACAGAGCCTCATTATTGGATAACGATAAAAAACATACTTTACTCCGTCTGCTATGTTTCTCACACGGGATTTGCTTTTACCTCGATTTGTTACCTGAGTTTTATTTCGAAAAAAAAATTCAGCGCCTCGAAACCCTTCCAGATTGCAAACGCGGTTCTTTTTGCCGCCTTTATTGCCCTGATGGTTGTGAATTTTTTCACCGGCTGGGTGTGCTATGTCGGTCCCGGTCCGTACCAGTGGATTCATGGGCCTCTTTATTTGGTTGCCACAATTCTTCCATTGTATTACATGATCGGAGCCGTCATCATCTTCCTGCTGCATCTGAATGAATATCAAAGAAGAATGAAGGGCAGCATAATTATTTCGTTTTTGATTATTCTGAGCGGAATAATCCTGCAGCCTTTTATGCATTCAAAAATCACCTTGACGAATTTCACCTCCACGGTGGGAATCTATCTGTGGTTTTTTGCGATGGAAAATGCGGGCTACAACCGTCTTGTCGAAGTGACCGAAGCCCTTGAACGCGCCCAGCAGAAAGCATACGATGCGAGCCTTGCAAAATCAGCGTTTCTTGCAAATATGAGTCACGAAATCCGAACCCCGATGAATGCCGTGCTCGGACTTGATGAAATGATTTTGAACAGCAGCGATAAGACCGAAATCGACAAATACGCCCGTAACATTCAGGCTTCCGGCAAAGCGCTTCTTTCCATAATCAACAATATTCTGGATTTTTCAAAGATTGAATCCGGGCGAATGGAACTTGTGGAGGAGAATTATCATCTGGCGGCTATTCTGCAGGACATCTCTCTTCAAGTGCGGATGAAGGCCAGCAAACAGAATCTGAGTTTCCGTATGGACGTGGACAGAAGTATTCCTGATGAGCTTTTCGGTGATGACCTTCGTATAAGACAGATTCTCACAAATCTTTTGAACAATGCGGTGAAGTATTCAAAACCCTTCGGCAAAGTGACGCTGGTGGTACGCGGTTATGCAAATGGAGAGACAGAAACTCTTGTTTTCTCCGTGGAAGACAACGGTGTTGGAATCAAAAAAGAGGATCTGCCGAATCTGTTCGGAAGTTTTCAGCGCATGGACGAAAAACGGAACCGCAATATCGAAGGAACAGGCCTGGGGCTTGCAATCGTGAAACATCTTGTAAGACTTATGGGCGGCACTGTCGATGTGCAGAGCGAGTATGGGAAGGGAAGCACTTTCACCGTGTCCATTCCGCAGAAGATTGTGGGCAGTGGAACAATTGCGGATTACAAAATGAATGAAGAAAAAAAGGAAGAGGATTCCGTTGTGAACCGGTACCGTGCCCCGAAAGCGAAAGTGCTTGTTGTTGATGACAACAATCTGAATCTTATAGTGGCAGAAGGATTTTTGAAGCGGACCGGTGCTTCTGTGACAGTCTGTGAAAGCGGAATCGAATGTCTTGAG
>DGXM01000221.1:16481-31007 GCA_002396325.1 Treponema sp. UBA4232 | reverse complement strand
GCGCTGGCACTGGAAATGAAGCCCGTCGGAATAAAACGGACGCCTGTCATCAGCGGCTTCCACTTTAATTCCCTTCCCCCGCGTATATGAGGCTCAAGGCGCGTCCCTCTTCGTAAGTGCACAGAAAGATGGATTCAATATCATCCTGGAGCCCGGAAGACAAAATAGTCTCCCTGTTTTCATCAAGCAGGGCAAGTCCTTCGTCCACACGCCCGTCGTTGAAATGACACTGTGCCATGATTATGTAGATTATTGGTGAATAGCCTTTTTCCATCTGCGCTTCAAGAATGTCATGAACCTTTGAGTCATTTTCCACATTGCCGTCGAACATCATATCGTTGGCATAAATGACATTGTCATCGCCGAGAACCGCCTCGGAATGAATTTTTTTTATGGAAATCACATGGCCGTCCACAATGCAATAGAGCAAGGCAAAAGTATTTCCTGAAAAACCGTCCTTCGGAATCACTTTCTCCAGCTTCATGTCATAATTGCTTGTCACCAGAATCGAATCCTGATAGGGCATTGTCCCAAAATTGAAAATCAAATCATTCCTGCCGTCATATTTTTTCACAGTCATCCGCACCTTGCGTCCGTTTTTAAGACAAGCGTTGATTTTAACACTTAAGTCAAGCAAATCCCCGGGCTGGACCATATCCATGAGTCCGAAATTGTAACAGATGCTTTCGTAAAACATGGACACGAATCCGAAATCATTTGTAATCTCGGGCAGGGTAAACGTGCTGGTGCCGTCAACCTCAAGCCACACCTTTTTAAATGGAGACGCGAACGCCGCGACCGCACAAACAAGCAGGACCGCAAATGCAGCAACTTTTTTCATAATCCCTCCAAAATGATTTTTTCTTCTATATTAATAAGCAGATTTTCTCCGCCCGTTTTCACCTGCATCCCCACTCGGCATAGTATGCATCGAGGCGCAGTTTTATTTCGTCAGTGATTACCGATTTGTCGCCGTTTGTGTAAAGGGCATCAACCACATCCTGCATTGTAACAATCGCATCCGTCTTGAAGCCGTATCTTTCGCTGATTACTTCCAGCGCAGATTTTTCAGAATCGGGGGCACGTTCAAGGCGGTTCAGGCTCACAATCTCTCCCAGAATCCTTATGCCGCCATCTGAACTTTCCATCGCCTTTATCTTCGGATACACTTCCTCGATTGATTTTCCTGACGTTGTCACATCCTCGATGATTACAACCTTGTCGCCATCTTTGATTTTGTATCCCAGGATGGCACCCTTGTCGGCACCGTGGTCCTTTTCTTCCTTGCGGTCGCAGCAGTACTTCACATCCTTTCCGTAAAGCCTTGAATACGCAATCGCCGTGGTCACGGCAAGAGGAATCCCCTTGTATGCCGGTCCGAAAAACACATCAATGTCATCACCGAAGGCCGCGTGGACAGCCCTTGCATAATATTCGCCAAGCATCGAAAGCTGGGTTCCGGTCACATAGCCGCCCGCATTCATAAAAAAAGGAGATTTGCGTCCGCTTTTCAGTGTGAAATCACCGAACTTCAGAACGCCGCTTTCAACCATAAAATCTATAAAATCTTTCTTGTATTGTTCCATTCCCCTATTATATCACATTTTCCGGCTTTAAACTAGAGTGATGCCGGCATCGGACAGGGCACGGTCACAATTCCTGTAATATTTGTAATAAAGCCACCTGTGAAATCCCCGCAGATTTTCACCGAAGTACGGAAACGGAATCGAGGAATCGGAGGCGGTCTTTTCAATGTCGTACGAGCCGTTGATTTTCCATCCGTTCAAAAGTCCTATGCTGATTGCGTTCCTGGGACAATTGAATGAGCAGCAGACACAGAGCGCGCAGTTTGTACCGAACTTGAATTTCCCGTCATTGTAATTGATGTTGTGCAGAGGACAGCCCTTCACGCATTTCATACACTTCACGCATTTTTCCATATCCACACGCATGAAAGGTCCCTGAGCCTGTGCATAGAGCCACTCAATGCGGAACAGCGGCACGAACCATCCCATCAGCGGATTTGTGTGCACGTTTTCATCTTTCATAGAAAGGAGCCCGCGGGCGTGCAGTCTTACCATCTTATCAGCGTAAATGTATTCGCTTTTCACCATCTCGGGACTGTGACGGAATATCATATTGTAAGGCATCACGTAATGTCTTTCGCTTGCAAAATAATATCCCTTGCGTTCGAGAATCCGTATCATCTTCTGCGAAGAGTAATTGTTGAACGAAAGACCTTCCCCACTCGTTTTCATTATAAAGCATCGTTTTGCCTTTTCATTCTTCCCGCCCGCCGCAGGCAGAGCACGGCAGAAATCCACCATCACCTTCGGGGCATTGAATCCATGCACGGGGTATCCGAATCCCACAAGGTCGAATTCTTCGGGAGACGGAGGAGGAGATTCGTTTCCGATCCGCCATATCGTGACATCGCATCCTTCAAGATGCTTTTTGTAAAGCCCCGCAACCAATGCGGTGTTTCCCGTTCCCGAAAAAATATAAATCACAATCCTCATAAAAGATCATCGTCCTCATGCTCATCGTAAGGGTAGACATTATTTTCCTCGGATTTGGAATGAGTGTCGTACCAGACCTGCGCATAAAACGGAACATGGGAAGCAGCCTTGTCGAATGCCCACGGAACCGCCTCGCAGCAAACAGGGCACCAGAATCCGGCTTTCAAAACGGCAAAAGGCGTTGAATCGAATTCGTGACCGTTGTGGCACTTCCACTTTAACGCGGTGTGCAAATCCCCGGTCTTCATATTCTCACTGAGCACCTGTCCTCCGCGGAATGAGGCGGCACTCTTCATATCTTCAAGGCCAAGTTCGCTGTCTTTCTTCGTCTCATCGTAACCGTGGTCCAGCTTGTAACGTTCAGCCTTTGACTCATCCCTCAAATCCGCATAGTCGATTGCACCCTCCGGAGTCTGACCTTTTGCGAGCACTGGATATTCCTTCCAGTCGCGGGGGATTTTTTCGAAAGCCTCCTTTCCGCCGAAGAATGCATCCACGCGTCCCTTCTTTCCTTTGCGCACCCAGTTCATCGGAGCATTGGAAGTGTCGAGGAGCCGTTCGATTGCAAATTTGCGGATGAGTTTTGCGGGAACAATGCGTCCGAGTTTGTAATACCAGAGCTGCTTTGCCATCCTCTTCCAGAAATCTGCCGATGACTCCCTGCGGTATGAAAGCCAGTCTTCGAGCACCTGTGAATCAGTGTACCAGACTCCGTGAAAATTACGCGGAATATTCCATTCGGGACTGAAGAATTTTTCGGCGGACGCACCCATCAGAGCAAATCCCTGATTGAAAGTTTCGTACCCGGTCTCGCGGCAGGAAGCCCCTCCTCCGATGTTGTAGCAATTCTGCCAGAATCCATCGAGCTTTCCGGCCATGTCTTTTTCAACAAGATTCTGAATCATCAGTCCTGAGTCGCGGTCAGTGACCCATTCAAACGGGGCATTCCAACAGGTGTGGAACATAAGCCCGTCGTTCATATTGTTTGCAAGGAAATACTTGTGGTAAACGGCAGTCTGCCGCAGAACAACCCAGTGAGGAAGTCCGCTTTCCACAACGCATCTTTCGCTTTTGATTTTCGAGGCCGAATAATAATCGTATGCGCTGGACATGACGGGATCTCCCATGCGGCACCACGGATGATGATAGTCCCTGTTTCCATAGACCGCCACCGTTGAGATGTGCACGAGTTTTATTTCATCCGAGCGTCCGCTTGAACGGATTGCCTCTACGATATTCCTGGTTCCGCCGAGATTTGTTTTCCAAGTGTCTTCAGGATTGTGATCGGCCTTCGGTGGAATGACCGCACCGCAGTGAACCACATAGTCGGCGTCTTTCACAAGAGATGAAACGGCATCTTTGTCCTGAAGGCTTCCCTGCACAATCTGCACACGCTCCCCACCCTTCCTCACAAGCCTCTTGAAAAAAGAGCGGCCCTTTTTCGGATTCCTGACCAAAAGGACAATGCGTGAAACATCCTTCGACTCAAGCAGGTGAGCCAGCACTTCACCGCCCATCGCACCAGTGGCACCAGTCAATGCCACGACCAACGCCTTTACGTTATGATTCCCATTCAAATCCGCCATATCCGGATTATATCCGATTTAAACAGATGGAGCAACATATCATCATGGCAGGATTTCAGATTCCGCAGGCCGAAGAAAGAAAATCGAACACAGTGTTGAAGTAAAGTTCAGGCTCCATCTGATACGACTGACCGTGCCCCGCACCTTCCACAACAAGTTTCTGTTTCTGCGTGGGACAGGCATCGTAAACCTTGTGGACCATTTCCGTGTGAACAAAATTGTCTTCCGAACCATGGATAAAAAGAATCGGGACAGCCGCTTTTTTCACGGCTTCAAGAGAAGACGCCTCCCCGTAAAAATATCCGGCCTGGAGTTTTCCGATTCCGTTCGCAACATTCAGCAGGGGAAAAGACGGAAGATGGAAAAGAGCGTCCATTTCGTCTGCGAAAATGTCCCACACCGAAGTATAACCGCAGTCCTCAACAATACCCTTCACATTCACCGGAAGATTTTCACCCGAAGTCATCATCACGGCGGCACCTCCCATCGAGATGCCGTGGAGCACAATCTTCGCAGCAGGATTTTCGCTTACAATCCGGTCAATCCACAAAAGGATGTCCTTTCGATCAAGCCAACCCATACCGACCCATTTTCCTTCGCTTTCACCATGAGCACGGTTGTCGGGGGCAAGCACATTGTATCCCTTCTGATGATAGACACGGGCCACATCATACATGCTCTGCCGGCTTGCGGAATATCCGTGGACTGCAATCAGATACAAATCCGAGGTTCCATTCGGAAAAAAAACAGCCTTGAGTTGAAGTCCGTCGGAAGACTCAATCTGCTTTACGGAACTTTCGACTGAAGAAAGCCATTCCTGTGTTTCATTCCAAAGTCTTTCACCATTTTCTGCAATCTGCGCATCCGCCTCGCTTGTGGTTATTTTTTCCGGCACTACATCTGCTGCCACGGAAGTGCGGCGTTTTATCGCAAAATTGTTCAGATACATACCGCCGGCAAAAACAACGCAGAACAAAAGAACAAGGACGGAACCAAATGCGATGGAAATCACACGCTTAGTCTTTTTCTTCATATAATCCTCACAAGAAAAGGGTGTAGGTTATGGTGAGGATTATATAGCATACAATTTAATATTGCAACCCCTTTCCAGAGAAAATCTCCTACTCGCCCGAAAGAGCTACAACCGGATCCAGTTTCGAAGCACGGGAAGCAGGACTGAATCCGAAGAAGACGCCCACGAACACAGAAAAGATAAACGCGATGACACAGGACATCCAGCTGATTACATATCCATGGCCCTGAACGTATTCCACCGCAAAGCTGATTGCAATTCCCATCAGGATTCCGGCTATTCCTCCCATAATCGTGATGCTTGCAGACTCAATAAGAAACTGCCTGCGTATGACGGAAGGACTTGCCCCCAGTGCTTTCCGTATTCCGATTTCCTGTCTGCGCTCGGTGACAGTGACAATCATTATGTTCATTATTCCGATTCCGCCGACCAACAGCGAAATGGCAGCAATGGCCGCAAGCATCATCGAAAGCGTACCCGTAATGGAACTCATCTGCTCGATCATACTCTGCATGGAAGTGACATTCACCGAGCCTTCAGTGCCCGTCAGATTTTCACAGTATTCCTCAAGCACATCAACAAGTTCCGCCGCGCGTGAATTGGAAACCGCCTGAACCATCACGGTTGCCGCAGAAGGATTCGGAGAAATCTTCTTTGCATAAAATCCCCTGGTGACATAACATCCGTTGGTGGAATTCTCCATCCCCGAACTCTGCTCCTTCAGCACACCGATAACTTCGAAACTGAACGACACTGAATTCACAACCACGGTGACATATTTTCCAACACCGTCTCCGTTCGGAAAAAGCGATGATGCGATTGTGCTTCCAAGGATTATTTTCTGGTTTCCGCTCACGTTGTCAGTCACGGTGAAATAATTCCCGGATTCCAGAGCAAGTCCGTATGTCTGAAGATAGTCGGTCTCAACGGCTGTGCAGGAAGCCGTGGCACTTGTGTCTCCATAGGCGATTGTTCCGTTCATCGAATTCTTGTACCAAATCTTTTTTATTCCTTCCACCTGTCCGAACAAAAGCTCACGGAAAGTCTCGTTGAAATCTATTGACACGGCAGCCCTGCTTCTACGCATGAATCCGCCGCCGATGCTCACCATATTCAAACCGGATGAACCGAATGTGTCCTGAATCTGCTTTGTGGAACTTTGTCCCATGCTCATAATCACGATGACTGAAGCCACACCGATGATGATTCCCAAAAGCGAGAGAAGCGTGCGCATCTTGTTGCGACGGAAATTCTGAAGCGAGGTTATGAAATCTTCCCACATTACGAATGTTCCTCCTGATGTTTTACCGTGAAATCCACAGGCTCCTGTTCGGAATCACTCTGAATGAGGCCGTCGAGAATCTTTATGCATCTCTTTGAACTTGCACCCACACGCGGATCATGAGTGACAATCACCACTGTGGTTCCGTTTCCATTTATTTCCCAAAACAGATCCATCACCGCGCGGCTGGTTTTGCTGTCCAATGCGCCCGTAGGTTCGTCCGCAAGGATGATTTTAGGTTTCGTCACCGTGGCTCGGGCAATCGCAACACGCTGCTTCTGTCCTCCCGAAAGCTCGAAGGGATGATGATGGATTCTTTCCGAAAGTCCCACTTTTTCAAGGGCCTCCTCCGCCATTTCCTTTCTGCTTCTTCTGTCAACACCGGCATAACGCAACGGAAGCATTACATTTTCAAGCACCGTCATCGAAGGAAGAAGAAAATACTGCTGGAATACGAATCCCACGGTGATGTTCCTCAAATCTGCAAGCTCCTTTTCATTCATCTTCGAGGTTTCCCTGCCGTTGATTTTCACCACCCCGTCAGACGGGCGGTCCAGGCATCCGATCATATTCATGCAGGTTGATTTTCCAGAGCCTGAAGGTCCCATTATCGTGACGAACTCACCCTGCTTTATGTCGAATGAAACTCCCCGCAGCGCAAACACTTCCGAGTCTCCCATTGAATACACACGGCGTACATTTTCCAAAGTAATAACCGACTCTGCCATACGAACCTCCTATCGCATTTCCGGAGGAGGACCGCCAGCAGCACCGGGAGCACCGCCTCTTCTCTGTGAACCGGATTTTTCAGAATCAGACTGAGCCTTCAACACTTCGCCGCCTGAAAGTCCGCTTTCGACCTTAACATATTCCTTATCGTAAGGAGTCACCTTCACCGGAATCCTTTCACCGCCGGATGCAAGTTCCACAAAGGCCTGTCCGTTTTCGCGCCCTATTGCGTAGCGGGAGACAATCACATAATTTTCATCAGGCGAGATTTTGATTTTTCCGGAGAAAGAAAAGTTCGGAAGAATCTCTTCGGGATAATCGTCAATACGCACCGTAGTATTCACGACAGTGGCACCGCGGCTTGTAACGGAACCGATTGCAGGCCATCCGACCACATAGCCCTTGACCTTCTCGGAACTTGCGGAAAAAGTGAATTCAACGGTCTGCCCTATTTCAAGCTTCCCGACATCAGTTTCAGCCACTTCCACTTCGGCGGTAAGATAGCTTCTGTCAACCAGAGTTCCAACAGTGTCTTTAGCCTCAAGATAATCCCCTACGGCAACATCAATGTCTGCAATAATTCCGTCGAATGTGGCGGTCACTTTTCTGTCTTCAACCTTGCGTACCAGTGCAGTCCTCTGAGTCTGCATCAATTCATATTGACGCGCAGAACCTGTAATCCTGGTGGTCGCCATATCGTAATCATGCTTTGCCAGATTGTATTTTTCGGTTGAGTCGTCAAGCTGGATTATAACATCCCCAGCCTTCACGCTGTCTCCCTGCTTCACGTAAACACCCACAACAGTTCCGCTTGAAAGAGCCTTCAATGTCTGCGACTGTGCCGCGGAAACAACCCCTGAAATCTCGATTACGTTTTCATACGTTTCCTTTTTCACCGTATATGTCGTGTTTGAAGTCTTCGCCTTTGCAACTGATTTCCTCACTAAAAAAAGAGCGGCAGTCACAACTGCAAGCACGGCAATAATAATCAGCACCGCCTTGAGTGCCTTGGGCATCCGTTTCTTATTTTTCATCTGATTCCTCCGTAATTTTTTTTCGTTCCGACGTAAGCTCCTCGTCGCGACAGAACAACAGAGTGGTTTCGTCATTGTAAATAATCAAGTCAAGTGAATTGATCAGCAGTTTGAGTCTGCAGCTCTCCTTGTTCACCTGTGCACTCTTGTATTCACTTTCAGTCACAATCCCCTGAAGGTAATACGATTTCATATCAGCCTCAAGACTCTCGTACATCTCGTAGGATTTTTTGACCGTTTCAGCTTCCCACTTTATGTCTTCCAATGAGGAATTTCTGGACACAAGCTGAGTTTTGTATTCCGCCAAGGCACTTTGAATCGCAACGCTTTCCTGCTCTGCCTCCACGGCTTTTATTTCCGAATTTATTTTCGCTGTACGGAACGCATTCGGATCAAAAGAAAGTCCCAGCGTAAACACGGGGTTGAAACTTTCGCCGCCAACCGGGAGAGCTGCCCCAGTACTGACTTTGAGTCCAGTCGAATTCCAAGTGAAGTCTGTTCCTACATCAACTGTATTCGATGAAGTCTGAGAATTGTTGAAAGTGAACCCGGCATTTCCAGTAAGAGTAACGGCACTTTCCGCAGAACGGGCCAAATCGTTTATGTACTGAGTCCATTTCGCACTCTCGACTTTCGTGTATGAATCCGGCGAGAAAGAATTCACATCAACAGCCTCGACACCGGGAATCGTTGCAGGAAGAAAATCCTCGGCACTGCCGCTGTATTCAATCCCGCACTTTGCGGCAAACGCAGTCACTGCTCGGTCAAGTTCCCTCCTTTGTTTTTCAACATTGCGCTCGTTGTCAAGAACCTCCATCTGAGCAGTCCTGTATTTTGTCGATTTCACCGCATATCCCTGGGCCTTTATTTTTTCAAAGTCCAGCTTGCTGTCATAAAGAGATTTTTCTGCGCTTACAACCTGCGACCAGAGATTATACAGAGTCTTCAGGTCAGTGTAAAAATCCTTTTCCGCCTTCACGAATCCGTTCTGAAGATTTCTTTGAGCCTCCAGCACAGTGCGCTGAGATTTAAGCAAAGAAACCTGCCGTGTTTTTGCGGTGGACGAAATAATATCGGCACTTACTTTTAACGATGTCCCCGAGAAAACGTCCGTTGACTCCAGCGAGTCAAACAGGATTGTTGAAGAAACGGAAATTCCGAGATTCGATGCCTGAGGAAGAGAGAATGAGGCGGATGGTGTGAATTTCACGCTGCCGTTTCCTGTGGTACTGAACGTGATTGTTCCGGTGGAAAGTTTGAAAGAAAATCCTTTGTCGATGTCGGAGACTTTTTTTTCAAGCATTGTCTTACTCATCGCGTACGAAAGATTTTTCAGCGTAAGGTCATTTCCAAGATAACCCGTAAGCAGATTTTCAACAGATTCAGTGGCACACACCGATGATGCAGCTACCGAAAAAATGAGCGAAAGGATTACTGTCTTAAAAAAATTGCTCTTCTTCATATCCACAATTATAAAATCAAACTTTTTATCATGCAATAAAGTTACTTTCTAATATTTTGTTTTCGCCGTGAAACTTTTGTTATCAGTCTAAACATCCTGTTATTGACTTTCACATCACACATTCCAAAAAATCACCGCGAGACGGATTTTTCAAGAGGGACTAAAATTTCGGATTATAAAAAAAGCCTGCACACCATACGTATTTTCAACGCACAGTGCACAGGCCCACGAATAAAATAAATTCCCCAAACCCGCCCTCGCCAAAAGTCAATGCATGGTAATGCCTTTTACTCGATTTAGATGCGCGTGTACGTTGTCCGGGCATAACGATGAAACAGGGAATCGAACCCAAGCACAAGCCCCGCACATGCTGACCATAGTTATGACGCATAACTCCGTCACTGAGTGTGCATTCGCCCTTTCAGCTACCTCATTTTTTTTACAAAAGTTCAGTCTGCCAGTTCAACTCCTGAATCGAATTGTCAATCCGGCGCAATTCCTTTGCAAGCAAATCTGATTTTTTCTGGAGTGATTTTACATCGACCGTGCTGAGTATTTTTATTTCTGTGCGGGTGGCCCGTCTGGTATTCTGGCTTGCAACGTTCACCAGGTTTCTGTAGGCTTCCAACCTCAGCCGCAGAGTATCTTTTCTTGCAATCAATTCCGTAATTGATTTTCCATCAGAAACGGTCCTGCAGTTCGTAAGATTGATTTTTGTCATCAATGTCTCAAGCCGAAGAATAGCATCATCCAGTTCCACAAGAAGTTCATCCGGATTTTCAGCAGGTTTTTCACCCTCCTGCACCAGGGCATTGTTTTCCAACCTTGACCTTAACTGAGAAATCTTCGTATTCAAATCAGCTCTTTCCTGCAACGCTTCCGCAAGTTTCATAAAATCCTCCATACAAATTGTTCTTCCATAATTATTGACATTATTGTGCCGGGGTTTCTGCATCAAGCCAAACAAACAGACAAAATCACTCTCCGAACCAGCCTTCCACGTACAGAAATGCGGTCTTTCGAAGGAAGTTCCTCCCATGGAATCCTTCTGCGTAACAAGAATAACACGGAGAATAATTTTAGTCAAATTTAAATATGACAGTTGGAGTTGCACTCGAAATTCCATGCCCATGAATGCAAAACTTTTTGTGAAATTTCCCAGAGTAAAACTAATTGATTTTCAAGTGGAACCTTTGCCGCCTGTGGAAAAACATTTCGGACCAGTGTGAAAGAGAAAGGATTCCTTTACAGTCTTATGAACTCAAACCTCTCGTGAATTTTATCACTTACGGCCTGAACCAAATCATTTTCAAGAAGACGCAGACTGTAAGCGATGTCCTTGTTTTCTGAGACGTCGGTTTTAAAAAGCTGCGCATAGGAAACGCTCAGGGCCTTTGCAATATTCTCAATGACATCCAGTGACGGCGTTTTTCTTGCCAGCTCAATCTGTGTCATAAATGGAACGGATATTCCGGCCTTCTCCGCCAGCTTCTCCTGCGTCCACCCTGACTCCTTGCGAAAATTACGAATGTTCCTGCCAAGAATCTCTACAATCTCGCTCATCGAATCAATAATATTGCCGACAGCAATAATTGACAATTATCCACAGGCAATGTTATAATAACTGTCAGCAATAATAAGTTGCTGCCGTGCTAAAATTCGCAGAATGAATTTTATGTCAGCTTGACGGCACACTGCGCCGCTTTTTCAAGATAAATTAGGAAGTTTTGTATGAAAATTTTTTTTTTACTGAGCTTTATGCTTTTAGTTTTTGCAGGGACTTTATTCGCTCAATCAAAAACTGATCCGGCAGTCCAACAATCAATTGAAATGTTAAATTATATCTCTACTCTTTCTGAAAAAATAAAAACAAACAAAAGTAATCGGGTATGAAAATGACAGACCTTTCTCTTGTGATTCCATGTTTTAACGAAGAAGAAGTAATCCCTCTTTTTTATGAAGAAAGTCAAAAAGTCATAAACGAGTTGAAGACTCAGAAAATCATTCGAGACGCGGAATATATTTTTGTTGATGACGGTTCAAAGGACAAGACTCTTGAAATCGTGAAGTCACTTTCGAAAAAAGATTCAACCGTTCACTACATTTCGTTCAGCAGGAATTTTGGAAAAGAAGCCGCAATGTATGCAGGGCTGAAAGCTGCAAAAGGTTCTTTCGTTACAATTATGGATGCGGACCTGCAGGATCCTCCTTCGCTTCTGCCGCAAATGCTTGATGCAATTAAAAACGAAGGATTCGATTCTGTTGCAACCAGAAGAAGTTCCCGTAAAGGAGAGCCTGTTTTGCGTTCATTTTTCGCACGCCGGTTTTACAGTTTGATGAATAAAATCTGCCGGACAGAACTTGTTTCCGGTGCCCGAGACTACCGGCTGATGAACCGTAAGTTTGTGAATGCGATTCTTTCGATGAGTGAATACAATAGATTTTCAAAAGGTCTGTTCGGCTGGGTGGGATTCAAGACAAAGTGGATCAGCTTTGAAAATGTTGAGCGCGCCGCAGGCAAAACAAAATGGTCTTTCTGGAAACTTTTCAAATATGCCGTGGAAGGAATAGTCGCATTTACAGAAAAACCTTTAATCGCAAGTGCTGTTGCCGGTGTGCTTTCAACTTTTGCAGCGGTCGCCGCGCTTCTCTTTATTATTGTCCGCCGTCTCGTATTCGGAGACCCTGTGCAGGGCTGGGCAAGTACAATCTGCATCATACTTTTTATCGGAGGCCTTCAGATGTTTTTTACAGGCATTTTGGGAGAGTATCTTGCAAAAACTTACCTTGAAGTAAAAAAACGACCGGTATTCATCTGCCGCGAAAGTGACATTGAAGAAATTGAAAATCCCGAAGGAGAAAAAAATGGCAAATAAAAGAATACTCAGAATATTTGGAATCGCAGCCGGCATCCTTGCACTTTTATCTCTTTTAATATTCATTCCGCAAATCAGAGAAACAATAATTCATTTCGGCGAAAAAAAAATTGGAAGGTCTTTGAATCATGAAGTATGGCACGGGCGTTTTATCAAGCTGGAATTTCTGTTTTTGATTTGTTCGCTCCCTGCCTGCGGATTTCTTTTGTATTTATCTTGTTCAGACACTCCGATATTCAGCAATTCAACGGAAGGAATTTTTGGAACCAGAGCTGAACTGAAAAATATAAGAAATTCAAAATTACAATTCTATTCCGTATTTATTATTTTCGCGCTTCTATTTGGAATAAGACTTTTTTACATCAGTCAGAAAAAAAGTTTTATGGTTGATGAAGGACTCAGCATTTCAATCTGCAACAGAAACGAATACGGTTTTTGGGGCAGGAATTATGAGCTTGACCATGAATACAGCGGTAAAGAACTTAAAGAAATATCGCTCTGGGACAATTCAAGTGCATCAGATGCTTTAAGTGATATTTTTCACATGCATCAGGACAACCGTGATTCGCCTCATACAAATTTTTATTATTCACTTTTCAGATTATGGTTTACAGGCGTTAGAACCAGCAATTTGACTTATATTTTTTGGAGAGGCTGCCTGTTAAATCTTTTGTTCTTTACAGTTTCTTTTGTTTTTATGCTTCTGCTGCTGCGGCGGTTTACTAAAAACTCATTTGTGCTTTCCGCGCTGCTTTTAATTGCATTCATCAATCCGGCAAGTCTTTCTCTTACAGTGTTCCTCCGTCCTTATGAATTGCAGCAGGTTTTTGTAATAATTCTTACGTACTACGTCACCTGTGTTTTACAAGCAGATTCAGAAAACCGTACAATCACGACCAAGAAAATTTTTTTACTGGGACTTCTTGTACTTTCACTTACCATGCTCTCTGCGTATCTGAATATGATCATAATCGGACTGTACGGTCTTCTTATCATTATCCTCTGCATCCGAAAAAAGAACTGGATGCTGCTGAAATTTTTTGTTCTGATGTTTGTGTCAAGTCTATTGCTTTCCAAAGTCCTGTATTTTAAATTTGGAAGTATGGGATACAGGGCGGATGAGGCCGCGTCAAATCTTGATCCGTCACAAATAAAAGCAAACTTGATTGCCGTAAAAAACGGCATTATCGGCATTGCCTCCAAAAACATTTTCTTTGAAATATATTGCGTCCTTGTTCTTTTTGCCGTGTTATATCAAGCCGTATATAAATTGAAAGACAAAGGAGAGAATACCCTGCTCCCTGTTGTGGCAATCAATTTTCTTTCAGTTGTTCTGATTATGTATTTTGTTCCGATTGGTATGAAAACACTGCGTTATGCAGCCCCCTTGTTTCCAATTTTTGCATTGAATTTCATCTGCGGCAGGAATAAGAAAAATCTGGAGAAAATTGCAGCATCTTCAATTTCTCTGGTGCTGATTTTGTCCCTGGTCCAGTTCTCTGGAAAAAAATCAATTGTGGAGCATTTGGATGATGCAGGGATTGAAAGATATAAAGAGATATACGAAACAAGCCTGCCTATATTTATACGAGGCGAATCAACATGGAGATATTCAGACTTAATTCCATATTTGAATGATGAAAGCCGAATCATTTTTGTATCTGATTTTGAAATGATCCGCGAAAAATATCCTGAAAAAATCCCATGCATTTTTATAAATCAAACTGATGAATCGGATTTTTATTTTTTCCGCCACGGCGAACTCTCCGTACAAAAACTAAACTCAGTCGGATACCATGATGTGTATTTAGTTGGTGACTGACATACGGAAGAGGTGTGGAAATCAGGAGGAAATATTCCGCAGGTCTTGGAGCTGCCGCCAAAAAGCGTTTTGCGGATTACACCACTGTCAATGTCTCCATCAATCACCAACACTCGACGCAGAGCGTCGAGGTATGGTGTTCTCATAAGGTATTGCAGTCGGATTCAATACCCTTTATTTCGA
>DGXM01000221.1:0-16398 GCA_002396325.1 Treponema sp. UBA4232 | reverse complement strand
TGAACCCTCCGCACGAATAAAAATGTGCTCCCGAAAACGGAAAGATGTTTCAGGCACCTTCCCGTTTGTAAGCGGGTTTTGATTTTTATTCCAAGGCCTACTTTACATAGAATGTCTCAGGAGCACCGAGATAGCTTGGGGGCATTTTTTCGTTAGCATCGTGAATCACGATTTTTTCAAGGACAATGTTCGGAGTGACCGGATAGACGCGAAGGGTGTTCATGCCGGTTCTGCAGGCGGCGTAAACGGTTGAGACTCTGATGTTGTTCGTGATGTCACTTCCCCACGGCTCCTGATTGTCTCCCACCGCGAAGTTTTTGCCGACAACGTCTTTCAAGATGAATTCACCGTTAAGTCCTATTATAAACTGAAGCCTGTTGTCCTTGAATGCCGGGTTTGAAGGGTTCAAGTAAAAGTCGAATGCCTTGAGGTTTTCCTCATCATTTGCATCAGGAAGAACGAACTTGTATTCCACAAACGGAGAAGAACTCACGTCGCTTGGAGAATAAACTTTTGTTACGGGGAACGATTTTACAGCTCCAAGAGTCTTTCCATAGCCTTCAAGGACTTTCCACTCCGCACCGTCTGCTGCTTTTGACACAGTATAATGCGGGGCTTCGATGCTGATGTAAGAGCCTGTCTGCACAAAAGTGTTTTTCTCATATCCGATGTCTGGAACATCCGCATTTACATGGATGTTCAAAACCATGACGGCACCTTTTCCATCATCTCCGCAGAGTTTTATTGTATCTGTTTTATCTGCATCCGCGGCGAGTCTGTTTCTGTCGATTTTTATGAGCAGGAAAAAATCCCCGTCTTTTTTGTTTGAATCAACAGGAACGATTTGCGTTGAGAGCCACGAGCTCCTGCCCTTAGTATCCTCAACAGAAAATTGAACAGGATTTATGCCGCAGTTAAAGACATTTACTTTTGCCTCGTCAGTTTCGGGATTGCAAAAATCATTTATATGCAAGTCCCGCACAGTCCAATCCTGCCCGCTTGTAACAAAATCACATCCTTCAACCCAGACAGCGACTCTCTTTTTGCGGGTCGGCTCAACCGCGGCATAAACCGGATAATGGTTTTCCGCTTCGCACCAGTTTTTAAATCCAAAGTGCTCAGACCATCCCATGCCGTACCAGCGTCCGCCGTTCAAGTTATCCAGTTCCTCAACAAGTGCAGAATCTTTTTCCACACAGGCTTTCACTTTTTCCGCATAATCATTTGCGGCCAATATATTATGAGAAGCAAGCCAATGATTTTTACCTGAAAGGAGCTGCATTCTCAAGACATTCATCGTGCCGGTCGCCGCGTAATAAATCTGCGTGAAAAAAGCTTCATAGATGCCAGAGTCTTCCGGTATCTGCTTTTTAAGATTCTCCGCACATTCAATTATTTTTTCCGCAAGCGAAAGCGTATTGTCAGATTCGCCGAAATTCACGGGATGGAATGTATCGCTTTGTATGCTTTCGGTTCTGCGTGTATTTGCAAGTTTGGTGTAGGCATTCAAAATGAATTCAGCATCAGCTTTTTGAGAACCGGTCATCTGTGAAAAGTTAAAGGCAATCCATTTTTTTGTGTAATCAAAAGTCGTAAAATCCAATGCGGAATATTTTTCATAATCGTAAGCCAAATCCAGGAAATACGAAAGCGGGAATTCCGTGGTAAGAATGTCGCCCACATTTACAATCCACAAATCTCTTATTCCAAAATCATAGGCCGCCGTCATCTGCTCCTTTACTTTCGGAAGATACGATGTGTTTATCCACTCGTAACTGAAGGGCCATCCGTGATAATCAAAATGGTAATACATTCCGTAGCCGCCGTTGTGGCTTCTCATCTCTTCAGTAGGGACTGTCCGCAGATTCCCGTGATTATCATCGCACAGCATAAGAGTCACACCGTCAAGCTCAGGACTTCCCATGAGGCCTTTTGTCTTTTCGTCTCCGTAGAAATACGGTTCAACTTCTTTGTAAAGTGCAAGCATCCGCGGGACTTTCTGCAAATCCTCATTCACATATTTTTTTATCAGTTTGTTCTGAGTCTTCAGGACATCACGGAGCAATTCAATGTTGTCGGCAAGGGCTGCGTTTTTCATGATTGCAGTATCGGCTTCTCCACGCATGCCCACGGTGATTACGTTTTCGAATTTACCGTTGCGTTTCAGGCCGTCTTCCCAGAACTTGGTGATTCCTTTTTCGTTTGAACGGAAATTCCACGCATCCCCGTAAATCGAATCAGGTCCGCGCAGATATTTGTATTCTTCTCCGGCACGGCAGCATGGCTCATGGTGACTGGCACCCATCACGACTCCGAGTTCATCCGCAAGTTCTGCATTCGAAAGCCCCGGACCGTCATCGCTGAAACGGGAAGACCACATCGCAGGCCACAGGTAATTTCCCTTCAGACGCAGGAGCAGTTCGAAAACATGCTCGTACATTTTCGCAGTAAAGCCGCCGTAATTGTGATTGCACCAGTTTCCGAAAGCCGGCCATTCATCGTTGATAAAAAATCCTCGGAAACGCACGCTCGGCTCTTTTGAAATGCAGCTGTCCTTCTCCGTAAGAGTGACTGAATCCTGATGAGAAGGAAGCAAATGAAGCCAGTCAACAAAAGGTGAAACGCCAAGCAGTTCAGAAAGGTGGAAAAGTCCGTAGATTGTTCCGCGTTTATCGCTTCCAGCAATCACAAGCAGATTGTCCGACACGGAAAATCCGTAAACCTCACGCTTCCCTTTTATTTTCGAAAGGTCGATTTTATCTGCAAAGGATTCAATCAACTTTGATTTTCCCACAGTACCGAAAACCACAGCCTGAACCGAGGCAGCTTCTTTTTCAAAATTCGGGTCTGAAACGTCGGTTTCGTTTAACCTGGGCATTGAACCGGTCACAAGTTTTATATCATTGCAGACTTTTGCGGAAATTTTTTTTACACCGGCAAACTCATCTTTGTCGCAATAAAAAACAGCGGAATTTTTTTTGTCTTCAGAAAAAAACTTAATCATATCCATCGCCCCAGATTATAATATCCCTTCCATTATATATCTATTATGGGATTTGTGCATAAAGAGTTTTTCCTAATTGACAGGTTCAGTTTTGCAGAAAACATGATTTCTTTGAGTTTTTCACCCATTGAATTCATTCAGAATTTCGATATAATATGAGAAACTTGGAGACTTTATTATGACGGGAAACGAGACAGCCGTTGAAAACACAAAAAAGGACTTTTCAGGCTTCACAGGCAATCAATTGAAACTGATTGCTGTTTCGGCAATGTTCCTTGATCATCTGGCATGGAATCTGTGGCCCGGTTATCAAAAAGAATGGTGGCTTATCTTAATCCATTTGATCGGAAGACTCACTGCACCAATGATGTGGTTTATGATTGTTGAAGGTTATTGTCACACACGGAATCTAAAAAAATATCTTCTGAGGCTTTTCATTTTTTCCATCCTCTCACACTTTGCATACAATTTCTGCTTCGGGATTTCGTTTATTCCATTTAAAAATTCTTTCCTGAATCAGACTAGTGTAATGTGGGCCTTGTTTTGGGCAGTGGCAGCATTGTACATTCAGGACGATGAACGAAGAGGCTTCAAACTCAAAGAGTGGCAGAAAACAATCTCAATTATTTTAATCTGCCTGATTTCTTTTCCGTCTGACTGGTCCTGTTTTCCCGTGCTGTGCAGTCTGATGCTTTTCCGCTTTCGTGGAAATTTGAAAAATCAAATGCTCGGCATGCTGGCTTACATCACAATGTATGCAGCAGTCTGGTGTTTTGCAATTGACGTTGTGTACGGTTTGCTTCAATATGGAATTATAATCGTCTGGCCATTTATGCATTTCTACAACGGACAGCGTGGAAAATGGAAAGGAATGAAGTGGTTCTTCTATCTTTTTTATGTGGGACATTTGATTCTGCTCGGAATACTGCGGCTTGCAGTCAACGGAAATATAAAAACAATTGTCTGATCAGACAATAAGAATGAAAACAAAGGACAAGAACAATGCTTTACATCATCAGGCACGGAAAAACAGATTGGAATGCAATCCACAGACTTCAGGGAAGAACGGACATACCTCTGAACGATGAAGGACGGAGAATGGCCCGCAAAGCCGCAGAGGATTATAAAGACATCAATTTCGACATCTGCTTTTGTTCTCCACTTGTGCGTGCCAGAGAAACAGCGGAAATCCTTTTGCATGGAAGAAATGTTCCGATTGAATATGATGAACGCCTGCTTGAAATGTGCTACGGAGTTTATGAGGGTGCTGCCCATGTGTTCAAGCTTCCGGACTGTCCCATTAAAAATCTTTTTCTTCATCCCGAAAAATATACAGAACCGGTTGAAGGAGGAGAAAGCTTCGAGGATTTGTTCAAACGCACGGGAGAATTTCTTCGTGAAAAAGTAGACCCTCTTTTGGAATTGGGAAAAGATGTTTTAATCGTCGGGCACGGTGCAATGAATTCCAGCATAGTGTGTCAGAAAAAAAATCTTCCGATAGAAAAATTCTGGAGTGAAGGAATCGAGAACTGCAAACTGATGCGCTTGTGCTGAAAGTGATATTGAATGATTTTAGGAAATGTTCATCATGTTTTCGCATTGATGATTTTTAAGCCGCACACAGGAGATTAAATGAAAAAAATAATTGATATTCTGAAAAAATATGAAGACAAACAATACGCATCTTTTCAGATAAAACTCATTCCTTCAGAAAAAGAAATTCCCGTCATCGGCGTGAGAACTCCCGCTTTAAAAAAAATTGCCGCAGATTTGAAGGATGATCCATGTGTTGAAAAATTCTTCGCAGAGCTTCCGCATAAATATTTCGATGAGAATCAGCTCCACGGATTTTTGATTTCGCAAATAAAAGATTTTGACACCTGCATAAAGGAACTGGAAAAATTTCTTCCATTCATTGACAACTGGGCGACCTGTGATCAGACCTCCCCAAAATGTTTTTCAAAAAACAAAAAGGCTCTTCTCCCCTTCATTGACAAATGGATAAAATCAGAACACACATATACAGTGCGTTTTGGAATCGGAATGTTGATGCGGCATTTTCTTGATGAGGATTTCAAACAAGAATATTTGGAAAAAGTGAAGTCCGTACGCAGCGGTGAATATTATGTAAGGATGGAAGTCGCATGGTATATGGCAACCGCACTTGCAAAACAATGGGATGCGTCTATCCCCATAATTGAAAATCATCAGTTGGATGACTGGACTCATAAAAAAACAATTCAAAAAGCATGCGAAAGTTTTCGAGTCACCGAGGAGCACAAAAAATATCTTCAAGAATTGAAGTCTTCAAGTTTTATAATTTAACCGCATCCTTGGAGAAAATCCCCGGTATGTCTTTCAAGTCCAGGGATTTTTTTAAGTTTATTGTTCCGCTGTTTTTGAATTGTCCGCCCGCTGAAAATACCTTCTCTGAAGAAATGTGACGACAAAAGAAACAAGAAAACCAGTTGGAATTGACAAAAGAAACATTGCAAATCCGGGACCTGCAAAAGCAACGCTTGTGACCAGACTTGGAAATGCGAAAGTCGAACATTGTGCACGTCCGAATCCTGCAATCGCACCACCTACTGCCCCTGCAAAACAGGCACTAAGCATGGCTCTTGGTCTGGCGACCGTCACACCGAAAAGAGCAGGCTCCGTAACTCCGAGTGCACAGGAAAGGCTCGCCTGGAACATCACAGACCTCTCTGATTTTTCCTTCGTAATCAAAGCCAGTGCAAGACACGTTCCACACTGACCGTAAACAGCACCGCACAAAAGCGGCATTATGACATCGTGCCCTGTGCTGGTGATTGCAGCAATACTCACAGGTACAATGCTCCACTGCGCCCCCACAACAACCATCGGCTGAATCACAAATCCCATAAAGGCCCCCGCAACAACCGGGTTCCAATTATAAAGAACGTCGAACACTCCTGTAAGTGCATTTCCAATCCAGCCGCCGATAGGACCGAACAAAAGAAATGTGCAGGGAACCACAATCAGGCAGCAGATTATCGGCTTTAAAAAACTTCTTATCGATGCAGGAATCCATTTGTCACATGGAATCTCAACGAAATGCAGAAGTCCCACGGCCATAAGAACTGGAATCACACTTGAGTGATAGATTGCCGGAAGAATTGGAAGACCAATGAATGAAAGCTGTTTTCCATTTTCCAGAATTGCGGTTATGTCGGGGTAGAGCATTGCAACCGGAATCAAAAGAGAAATGAATAAATCGGTTTTCCATTGTTTTGATGCAGTGACCGCAAGGAAAAACGGAAGAAAATAGAAAAAACCATCGGAAGCCGCAAATAAGATTTTGTAGACTCCGCCGTTTACGTCAAGTACATGAAACTGGGCAAGCAGAATGACAACGCTTTTCAAAATGCTCGCCGCAGTAAGGTAATTTATAATTGGAAGAAACAATCCCGTAATCTGTTCGATGACCTTCTTCCACCCGCTTTTATTGTAACTCATTTATTTTTCGCCGCGCAAAATCTGTCTTACAAGAATTCCGGATGGTTGCAAATCCTCGTCTTTCCATCCGCCTTCAGCCCGTTTGTCTTTGTTGTATTTCAAAACACCGGAATCCTCTCCCTTGTTGTTGACCGACCAGTTTGCCCATGAGATTTGCTTTTTTGCAAGGAATTTTGTCCATTCAAGAGTTTCTTTTTCAAAAACTCCGCCGTCGCCGCTTGCCTTTGTTGTTCCCCATTCAGTAACAAATACAGCGAGGCCTTTTTTATTTGCAGTTGTAATCTGCCTTCGATAATCTTCTCCATGTGTTCCTGCATAGAAATGCAAAGTATACATTATGTTTTTCTGTCCGGTGATTGGATTTTCCGCCGGAGAGATTAAATCGCCGCTCCAATTGGGAGTTCCTACAACGATGATGTTGTCGCAGTTTTTCCTGATGACGGGAATTATTCTTTCGGCATAAGGTTTGATGTTGTCGTTCCAAGTGACTGAATCCGAATTCGGTTCATTGCAAATTTCATAAATGATGTTTGGAACGTTTGCATACTTCGAGGAAATCATATCGAAGAAAATTTCTGCATCATCAGCCTTGAGAAGCGGATCATGCTCATCAAGAACGTGCCAGTCAACAATGACATACATTCCCAATTCTATGGCGGCATCAATCGAGTCTGTGACTTTGGTGCCTAGATTTTTATTCTGGGTATACGGATTTGTATAAAGAGCGGCCCTCCACAAATCTGCATTCCAATCATCTCTAAGCCATTTGATTACATCTTTATTTGCGAATTTTCCGTACCACTGCAATCCGTGTGAACTCATTCCGCAGAGCTGTACGGGCTTTCCATTCTTGTCGCAAAGTTTTGAGCCTGCAACTTGAAGTGCTCCATAGCGTTCAACAGGTGTAAGCCCGTCGTCAAATATTTTTCTTTTTCCGCCATTTCCGCATGAAACCAAAACAAGTGCGGCAAACAGAACAAATGCCAGTCCAGTCAACAGAAATGATTTTTTCATATCGTCCCCCTTAGGAATGAATCGCTTAAAACAAATCCTATCCATCGATTTTAACATTCTTCCTGTTAAAAAGCAATATAGAGAATATGACCGTCAGTTGATTGAAATTGTTTTGAAAAAAGAAGCTGTCATCACCTGCTGAAGAGTTTGACTTTCTCCACACGTCCTCTTATTTCCGCATCGTCGATAAATCTCAAGTTCTTGTTTTCAATCATGGATGCCGTACTTTGCGAAATCAGCAGATCGGTTTTGTAGTATTTGCACAAGCCTTCTATTCTGCTGGCGGTATTCACTGTATCTCCAATTACGGTATATTCCATCCGGTTTATGGCTCCGATGTTTCCAGCGAGGACAGGTCCCGAGTGAAGTCCTATGCCGAATCTTACCTGAGGAAACCCCATCTCGGAAAATTTACTGTTGATATCCACAAGGGCTTTCCTCATATCCAGTGCGGCTTCGAATGCATCATTCGCGTGAGTCGATGAACGGATTGGCGCTCCGAATAACGCCATCACCGCATCCCCGATATATTTGTTGATTACTCCATTGCGCGCAGTTATACATTTTTCAAGGCCTGTAAAATATTCATTCAGCAGCATGACGATTTTTTGAGGCTCCATATTTTCAGACATACTTGTGAACCCCCGGATATCGCAGAACATAACCGTTACATCAAGAGTCTCTCCTCCGAGGGCAACATTTCCTCCGAGAAGATAATCGCGCACCTGCGGAGTCACAATCTTCCCGAAAGTGTCACGCATGAATTCTTTTTCTTTGAGAGATTTTGCCATTACATTGAAACTGTCTCCAAGAATTCCCATCTCATCATTTGAACAGATGACTGTTTTGCAGTCGTAATTGCTTTTGGAAATTTCATTCGCCGAGTATGTCAATTTTTCAAGCGGTTTTTGGAAAAAATTGATGAACAGAATCGTCAGCGCAAGTCCAAGAAGCAAGAGAAAAAATGTGAAAATAAAATCATGATAATTTGGAAGCTGCATATTATACCGCTTGGTAAAGAAAAGTCTGATTCCCAGGAATGAAGCCGGAAAGACCGCTGCCGAGAAAAAATAAAACAGGAACATATTTTTGATGGAAGATAATGACATTCGGGCGGTGCCTGAAATATTTCCGTCAGGATAAAGATGCGGCAAAACGACATTGCGGTTTAATGTTTCAAGCGAAAAATAAATCAGTGTGAAAGAAATCATGGAGAGAAAAATATACGATGTGGTTGTTGAAATGAAAATAAAAGTGATATCAAAATTCTGCGTTGTTTTCAAATATATCAAAATTATAAATTCGAGAAAAAAATTTGAAATCCATCCGCTTATTCCGCGTATAGCGAAGGCCCCCGGAAGTTGGACATTGAATTTGATTTTGTTTTCTCCGTCAGGATACTTGGCATATTTGAATGTATGCAGAACGCAGAGTACAACCGGTACTATATAGCTGAATGTTCCCAGAATATTAACCAAAAATGAATGAGAGCTTATAAACACATTCCATTGTCTGAGAGGTTCATTGTCGGGCAATGGAAGGTTCGTGAAATCACTTGTTAATACGGCAAGAATGTTCGCAAGAAGACAAATCAATCCGTAAAAAAGAGTATGATACTTAAAAAAGATTTCTTTTGCTTTCATAAAATCATTATAACACAATTTAAAGAAAGTTGTGAATGGTGTTGAAACATAATATGCGGTATTTATGGCAAAATCCATATTTGTATGTTATAATAAGTGATGCAAAATAAAGTTCGCAATTTCTAGGATTGAAAAAATCAGACGTTTTTTTGAAAACGTTCAGTCTGCAGAATAATGCAGATTCATCACGGGAGATTATATGAAACAAAAATCAAGCTTTATAATTTTAGGGACTGCGCTTTTTGTCATGGGGGCATTGGCGGTTTTATTTGTTTTAAAAGACTCCCCCGTGAATTCTGTAAAATCAAATTCCGAAGAAACAACGCGGGACAGACTTATTCTAGGTTTTTCTCAAATCGGATCTGAAAGTGCATGGCGCACACGTAACACAAAATCAATTTTCGAGGCGGCAGAAGCAAACGATATTCAGATTATTTTTAATGACGCGCAGCAAAAGCAGTCAAACCAACTGAAGGCGATACGCTCGTTTATTGTATATCAGGTGGATGTAATTGCATTCGTTCCCATTGTTGCAGACGGATGGGACAATGTCCTTCAGGAAGCAAAAGAAGCCGGCATTCCCGTGATAATTGTAGACCGCCAGATAAACGCGCCTTCATCTCTCTATGCAGGATTCCTTGGAGAAAATGGATTTGAAGAAGGCTGTTCGGCAGGAAAATTTCTTGTTGAAAAATGCAGAGACAAAGATGATGAAAAAATCAGCATACTGGAACTTTCCGGCACGGTGAATTCTTCAGTTGCAACGGGACGCGCAGAAGGGTTCAGATCGATAATAAAAGATGATTCAAGATTTTCAATCATTCATTCCGTGGACGGTGATTTTCTGCGTTCCCGTGGAAAAGAAATAATGGATAATATAATAGAAGAAAACGATGGAGCATTGTTTTTCAAAGGAGATTCAATAGACGTGATTTATTCTCACAATGATTCTATGACACTCGGTCTTTTGGATTCGTTGAAGGAGCATTTTATTTCACCGTCTTCGGTAATAATCATCTCCATTGATGCCGAGCAGAAATCTATAGACGCACTGAAAGAAGGAAAACTGAATTGTGTGGTTGAATGCAATCCAAACCTGGGTCCACCCTTGATGAAACTTGTTTTGGATATTGCCGCCGGAAAAAAAATCAATCCAATCACTTATACGGAAGAAACTGTCTTTACGGAAAACGATGATTTTTCACTTTACACACCGAGAGGATATTAATTGACTGAAAAGAAAACCGCGAAAAACAAAAGTCTCAAAAAAACTTTACGTGTATCATATGTTTTCATACTTGGAATCATGATTGTGCCCACGATGTATTCCATTCTATTGAGTCAGGTCCACACCAGGCAATACGACACGATTATCACAAACGTAGGCAATGCAAACCGAATCAATCAGATTGTAAAAAACGATGTCCCAAATGAACTCTGGGAAATTGTCTGCGGCAAAAATGATTTTATTTCTGCAAATCCTTATGACGAAATCCAGAGAGTTTTTTCCGGCATAGAAGAAATGCAGAAGAGAACAAAGAATAATGCAAACAAGGAAAAACTCGAAGTCGCTTTCAGAGCCTGCACCACCTTGGAACGGAATATTGAAATGCTTGAGATGCAGATTAACGGGGGCGGCACCGTTGAACAGAACGAAAAATCGCTGGAAGAAATAAGAACCATAACAAATCTTTTTTCCGACATAATGCAGGATTTCATTTTGTCGGAAATTGAAAGTGCAAACGAAACGAATTATTCAATAAAGAAAATGTCCATCACGCTTTCCATGCTTCAGCTCGTGATTTTCTTTCTTGCGCTTTTGATTTCGATAAACGGATACCATCTTTTTTTTAAGACAATCCAAAATCCTATTGATGATATGCAAAAACTTTCTGCGGAAATCTCCCATGGAAATCTTTCGGCCAGAACCAAACTTCCAAACATCGAAGAACTGATTCCCCTGGCAGACAACATGAACGAAATGGCCCGTCAGATTGAAGTGCTTATCAACAAAAACACAGAGGAACAGAAAAACTTCCAGAAGGCTGAAATGAAAGCGCTTCAGGCTCAAATCACGCCGCATTTTTTATACAATACTCTGGACACGATAATATGGCTTGCGGAAGAAGAGAGGACGGAGCAGGTTGTGAATCTCACCAAAGCCTTTTCTGAATTTCTACGGATTTCACTCAGCCGCGGCCACGAATGGATTACAATTCAACATGAACTTGAACACATAAAAAATTATCTTACAATTCAAAAGATCCGCTATGCTGATATTTTAAATTATGAGATTGATGCCGATGAAGCCCTGCTGGAATATGACATAATAAAACTGGTTTTACAACCACTGATAGAAAATGCTATTTATCACGGTATAAAAAACAAACGGGGAAGAGGCCACATCAAGGTGAAGGCCGCATTTACCGATGAAAAACAAAAAAAAATAAAATTTGAAGTAACCGATGACGGTGCAGGTTTTACAGTGGAACGGCTCAAGCAGGTAAAAAATGAAATTGAAGAAAGCGAACAAAGTGCCGAATCATTAACCTCGGTGTACGGATTGTACAATGTGAACAAAAAACTAAGACTTTATTACGGAGAAGAGACAACAGGATTAATCATAGAATCCGAACACGGCAATGGAAGTAAAATTTCTTTTGTGATTCCTGCTGTAAAAAAATATGTCGAAAAAATTTAGGTGGTGAGAATGTACAGTGTTTTTATTGTTGATGACGAGCCGATAGTTCTTGAAGGAATACGCACGAAGATTGACTGGGAAGCCTCCGGATTTACTTTTGCCGGCGAGGCAGGAGACGGCGAGATTGCGCTTTCAATGATTCATGAAATAAAACCTGACATTTTAATCACCGATATAAAAATGCCGTTCATGGACGGGCTTGAACTTGCCGCTGCCGTGAAAAAAAATCAACCGTGGATAAAGATAATTATTCTCACAGGACATGACGAATTTGAATATGCAAAAAAAGCAATCTCAATTGGAGTTGAAGAATATCTTTTAAAACCTTTTTCCGCAAAGGATGTCTTGGATACATTACAGAAAACAGCATTGGAAATTGACCGTGAACGCAAACAGCTTTCAGATATTTCACAAATGAAGGCGGAAATTAAATCGCAGGAAAAAATCATACAAAAAGAATTCCTTGTGAACCTTGTGCACGGTTCCGCCGATTTGGACAACATCATGCAAAAATGTCAGGAACTTGGAATTCAACTCGTCTCACGCTATTACCGCATTTCAATCAGCCGTATTCAAAGCAAATCTGAAAATCTTCAGAACCAGCAGACTGCCTGTTCACTTTTGAATTCCTATTCATCATCCTGGGAACAGGTGAACAGTTTTTTCCATCACACGAACTGGTTTGTTTGTATCTGCAAAGGAATGACTCAGACAGAACTCGAAGAAACCGTTTACCGTACCGCGGAAGCAATTGAATATATAATCGGACAAAACACTGACTGCACCGCATTGACTGCAATCGGAAAAACAGTAGAGCACTTGTCTTCAATTTCCGATTCCTATGTGGATGCAAAAAAAATAATGGAAAAAAACGAGTCGACAAAAGAAAACCGCATTGTAAATTCCGATGACGGACAGATGGAAAACACAGGTCTTCTGGACATAAAAGACAACGACCCTATGGTGGATAGGCTTAAATACGCAAGCAAGGCTGATGTTTCGGCTATAATCGAAGAGTCTTTGAAACTGATTCATGACAATCCCGGGCAGTTCAATTTCTTTGCCTCATACCTCATGGCGGATATGATTTTTTCCGTTGCAAAGCTTGTGGAAAATCTGGGAGGGAACTTAAAGGAAATCCGGCCGGAGATTCTGCAGCGGTCATTCGTGGATGAATCAGTTCAAAATGAAAATAAATTCACTCACAATCTGGAAAGCATTTTGACATTTGTTCTTGAATACCGCGATTCCAAAATGTCAGGAAAATATGGAGACGTCATTCTGCGTGCAAAGAAATTCATTGATGAGCATTACGATGATCCGAATACCACACTTACCACTGTTGCAAATGAAGTATGCCTTAGTCCCAATCACTTCAGTGCTGTTTTTTCTCAGGAATGTAAAACGACTTTCATTGAATATCTCACCAATGTTCGGATTGAAAATGCAAAACGTCTTTTGCGTGAGACCGACATGAAAGGATACGATATTGCATACGACTGTGGATTCAGCGATCCTCATTATTTCAGTTATATATTCAAAAAAAACACGGGACTTTCGCCCCGTGAGTACAAAGGAGGTTTATGATTTTTAAATCCGTATTTTGCTATGCAGCAGCGGTCCCGAGTTTCTTTTTTCTTTCCGAAAGAATCACACTTTGCAAAAGAATGAAGAAACAAAGCATAAGGCCTGTTGTAATGCTTTGCCAGTACGGCTCACGCAGTCCGGATGCAATCACTATATTGTTGATGGTCTTGAGAGACATCACACCAAACAATGTGCCGATTACATTTCCCACGCCTCCCGAAAGAAGAGTACCGCCTATGATTGAAGACGCGATGGCCTGCATTTCAGCCTGTGTCGCATTCGATGCATTTCCGGCTCCCGTATGAATGAGATACGTAAATCCTGCAATACCTGCAAGAAGTCCACACAAAACATACGCAAAGAATTTGGTGCGCCTGACATTGATTCCAAGCATCAGGGCACTTTCACTGTTTCCGCCCACAGCGTAAAGATTGCGTCCGAAACGTGTCCACTTGAGAAGTGCCCAAAGAACCAAAACAACAACCAGACAGATTATCACACCGAACTCGATGTATGATGGAATGAAGTTTCCCTTGCGTCCGTATGTTCCAATGAACGGAAGATCCAGTGTGAATCTCTGCAAGTCAAGGAAAGACGGATTTGTTGCAGTGCGTGGAACCTTGCTCACAATTGTAGTCATTCCGCGGGTAAAGAACATTCCGGCAAGAGTCACGATGAAAGGTTGAATCTTAAGATATGAAACACAGAATCCCTGCACCGTGCCGATCAAAAGGCCTATGCCAAGCGAAAGAATAAGCGAGGTGAATACGCCGCCGCCGTGGTCTTCCATTGTCACGACACAAACCATCGTGATAAGGGCTACCGTGCCTCCCACGGAAATATCGATTCCTCCCGTAATCATAACGATTGTGAGCCCACAGGAAATGATTATCAGATATGCATTGTTGTTGAAGATGTCAAGGAACTGCTGCGGGTTCAAAAATCCTCCGCCCCAGATGATCATTGCAAGAATATACATCGCAAAGAAAGTGCATATTGTGATTGTGAGCAAAAGGGCAGTGTTTGAAAGCGGCTGCCTGGACTTTTTGTCCAACGGTTTGTTTGCTTTTATTGAAGATGCCATTTATTTTACCTCCACAACTTTTTTTGCCGGACTTCCATTGAGCCTGTTCTTGAATTTTCCGAACATTTCCTTCACAACAGGAGAGCCGATTACAACAAGCGCAATAATCACGACAGCCTTCACGGCTTTTACAGCAGTTGAAGAAACTTTCATCGCATACAGAGTGATGGTAAGAGCCTGAATTATGTAGGCACCGATGATAGAACCTGAAAGTTTGAATTTACCACCGCCCAGAGAGTTTCCTCCGATGGCCACTGCAAGAATCGCATCCATTTCAATGTCGAGAAGAATCGTCTCGTGATTTATCAAACCGATGCGACACACATTCATCGATCCGGCAAGGGAAACACAAACTCCGAGAATCACGAACACAACCATCTTCATCAGTATTGGATTTATTCCGTTGAGTCTTGCAGCCCTTTCGTTGATTCCGACAGCCTGAATGTAAAGACCGAGATTCGTCTTTTTAAGCACAAGCATAATCAGAATAATGAAAAGAATCACAATCAAAATCGGACTAGGAATTGCAATGTGAGGAATGAATCCTCCAAGATACCCAAGCAGAGAACTTTCCACGTTGGGAGTTGCGCCGCCGTTAATCCAATACGCAATCGGCCGTCCGGCGGTAAACAGAATCAAGGAAGCAATCATCGGCTGAATATTGAACTTCGCAATCAACACACCGTTGAAAAGGCAGAAGATTGTCGCAACAAGGCATGCACAAATCAATCCAAGAAAAATCACCGGGATTGTGATGGTATTTGCACGAAGAACCTTCACGAAAATGCTTCCGGCTATGGCAGCGGCGGCACCAATCGAAATATCCTGCCCTTTTGTTGCAGAAGTCACCAGAGTCATTCCGATTGCAAGAATCACGAGTTCCGAGGCTCCGTTCAAAATGCTTATCAAGTTTCCAGTGAGAACCGTGTTTCCAAGATTGTTCTGTTTTATTGCAATTGAAAAGAAACCGGGGTCGCGGATCAGATTGAATACAACAAGCACAAGCAAGGCAAGAATAGGAATCGCAAGTTGTGACTGCATGAATTTTTTCATTTTAATTGAAATTGGAGTTGATTTAGACATTCTGACTTTTTCCTCCCGCAATTGTTTTCATAATGTTGTCCTGAGAAAGTTCCTCATCGTGAAGCTCACCGACAATCTTTCTGTCGCGCATAACGACAAGTTTGGAACACACATTCAGCATTTCCTGAATCTCGGAAGAAATGAATGTCACCGCGACTCCATCTTCGGACAGCTTCAGAACCTGCTTTTGTATTTCAACTTTTGTTCCGACATCAATACCACGGGTCGGTTCATCCAGAATCAAATACTTAGGATTCGTCAAAAGCCAACGTGCAAGAATCGCCTTCTGCTGATTTCCGCCTGAAAGGGATTTTATGGGAGTATCCTGAGAGGCCGTCTTTATGTTCAACATCCTGATGTAATCGTCCGCGAATTTTTCCGCCTCTGCTTTCTTGAACGGCTTGAAGAATCCCTTGAGCACCTGCAATGCAAGAATGATGTTTTCGCGGACCGAAAGATCCTGAATGATTCCGTCGCCCTTTCTGTCTTCAGGGAGATAGCCGATTCCGTTTTCCATTGCATCATGCGGCTTGGTGATTTTCACATCCTTTCCGTCAACCTTGATTTTTCCACCGGTAACTCTATCTGCCGCAAAAATCGCACGCACACTTTCACTTCGTCCGGAACCAAGCAGACCTGTGAATCCATTGACCTCTCCTTTTTGAATCTTGAAGTCAAACGGCTTTACACCTTCGGCACTGGAAAGTCCTTCCGCTTCGTAAACGGTTTCCTTTGCCCCCGGATATTCCTTCTTGGAATCCTTCAGTTTGGATATATCCTCAAGATTTTTACCAAGCATGGC
>DGXM01000009.1 GCA_002396325.1 Treponema sp. UBA4232 | reverse complement strand
ATTGGAGGACATAAGGCATGAGGAATTACGACGATATAATCAACACCGAATGGCCCCTCAAAAACTCCACACGTGTAAAAATGCCGCTTGAGCAGAGGGCAAAAATCTTCCTTCCGTTTTCCGCACTCGCAGGTTACGATGATGCACTCAAAAAGGCTCTGGAGGAAAAACAGGGAGAGTCTTCCCGTGTAGACATCCGCGAAAACTTATAATAAAATGAAGGAATGAAAAAAAGAACGTCCTAAGGTCGCGGTGATTCTGAGCGGAGGCGGTGCGAAGGGTCTTGCCGAAATCCCGCTTCTGATTTGATAACAGGCAAAGAAAATGTTTACGACAAGGGGTCTCTCGCTCAGGCCGTGCGCAACAGTATGTCGCTCCCCTTCGTATGGGTTCCTGCAATCGACGACAACGGACATTACGTTCTCGACGGCGGTCTCACAAACAATCTGCCTAGTATGAGGATGCCGATGTCCTGCTTTCTCCGAATGAAAAGATCCAGACCGCATTTCCGATTACGAATTGATGGAAGACAAAATTGTGGAATCCGTGGAAATGGAAAACTGGACGGGACCTGAAAACTTCGACGTAGGATTCGGAGCATACGGTCTGCTGAAAACTCCGCTGGGAAGTTTTTATCTTGGAGGCGGCATAAACACACACGCGACATTCAGCATCTGTCTGGGATTGATGTAATCAGCTCTTACAAAAGAATTGAAATTTCTTCGTCTGTGAGCGGCCTGAATTCTCCTGATGGAATCGAGTCGTCCAGATGAAGGGAACCCATTGCAATCCTCTTTAGAAAAACCACTTCATTTCCAACCGCGCGGAACATTCTTTTCACCTGATGAAATTTTCCTTCAGTAAGAGTAAGGCGGCAGATTTTTCCATCTTCGGAAGATTCATCCCATTCAAGATCCGCAGCCCTTGCTGTGAATGCCGCACCTTTTTTTTCAGGTGGAAGATGGAGTGTGCCCGATGCAAAAATCTCTTTGTATTTTAATTGCCGGTTACAATCAACGGAATCACGCAGATTCACAAGATAGGTTTTAGTTATGTGGGTTTCAGGATCCGTGAGTTTGTGGGAAAGCTTGCCATCTGTAGTCAGAAGAAGGAGGCCCTCGGTGTCACGGTCAAGTCTTCCGGCCGTGTGGAGCGGAGGCAGTCCTTCCGGATGCAGCAGGCTTTCTTCGATTGTAGAAAAAACCGTCTCGCGTTCTGTCGGTGCCGAAGTACAGAGCGTGTTCTGCTTTTTGTTCATCATCAGATAGAGGTGGGAATGCAGGAGGATTTTCTCCCCGTTCACAAAAAGTTCGTCTTCCTTCGTGTTGAGCGGATACCCAGAATCAATCACAACATTTCCGTTTATCAAAACATTGTTGTTGCGGAGGAATTTTCTCACAGCTCTGTATGTGCTCATTCCGTTTTGAATGAAATAATCGTCCAGTCTGATTACATACGGTTTCTTTTCCCCGCTCATACTTATGAATTACGGCTCAAATCCACAACCATCGTTTTTGCAAGCCTGTCGCCGAGTCTTTTTCTTGTGGCAAGATAAACAAAAATTTCCACCGGTCCAAGAATCCAGGGAATATTACGCAGAAACCGTTTCACAAAAGAGGCCTTCCTGCCGTCTTCCGTTACAACTCTTGTTTTTGTGATGTGTTTTCCGATGCTTCCACCCGGCAGCAAATCCCTGAGCACAAGATAAAACACGGAGATGGATGTAATCAGAATTGTGTGCATGAACATTTCATCAATGCTTGAAGTTCCGTTCGTGAGGGGAACAATAAGCAGCACCGTCATAAGCACGGCCTGCACTATCGACGCTGTAAGAAAATCTATTATGAATGCAAGGATTCTCTTTTCGTTCATTTAAAATCCCCCGCTGTTTTTCAGGAATTGCTCCGCCTCTGATTTGAACAGATCCACTTCGGCTGCGTACATCGCAATTCCGCTGTTCCAGAAATCCTTTGTGGTGATGTCAAATCCGGCACCTTTGCAAAGTTCCTCACAGCTTGTATTTCCTGTGCGGCTCAAAAGTTCTTTGTACGTCTCTGCGAATTCTGGGCCTTCCTTTTTGAAACGCGCAAACAGCCCTGCGGCGAAAAGCTGACCGAATGCATACGGGAAATTGTAGAAATCAAGGCCCGTGCTGTAGTAATGTGATTTTACCGCCCACATATATTCGTGACGCTCTCCATTCAATCCAGAGCCGTAAGTTTTCTCCTGAGCATCTTTCATAAGCGAGCAGAAATCGTCGGCATTGAGTTCAACTTTTTCCCTGCGTTCAAAAACGGCCTGCTCAAAATAATAGCGGCAGAGGATGTCTACCAAAACCTGACTCGCATCCTGAAGGTCAAGATCGATGATTCGAAGTCTTTCCGTTCCTGCCACCCGGGAAATCATATCCTGCTTTACGAGAGTTTCCGCAAACGTGCTTGCAGTTTCAGCAAGTGTCATCGGATAGTCGCAGAATGAGGCCGGCTTTCCTTTCATGCAGCTGAAGTGATATGCGTGTCCCAGTTCGTGAGCAAGCGTGATTATGTCGGAAAATGCACCGGTGAAATTCGAGAGTATACGGCTCTGATGTCCCTTCGGAAAATCCTCGTCGTAAGCGCCTCCGACTTTTCCCTGTCGCACTTCCGCATCAATCCAATTGTTATCGAAGGCATTTTTTGCAAAGGCGTACATATCCTCACTGAAGGAACGGTATTCCTTCAACACGTGGTCACGGGCTTCACTGAACGACCATTCTTTCGTAAGCGGAGAGTCAGGGGTGTTTTCCGCGCCGGGAAATGAAAGAGGAGCGAACAAATCGTAAAAGGCAAGACCCGGTTGGGAAGAAGTGCCTGCATCCGTACTTTGTGTGGAATTGGTGGCACGCAAAAGAGAAGCCTTTGTCTGGAAATATGTTCGCCACATTGGAAGCGCATCGTTCAAAGCGGAAATAAGAGCATCCAGAGTTTTTGCGCTGAGTCTGTTCGATGCAAGAGCCCTGTCTATTGCGGCATTGTAATTGCGGCGTGAATTGAGAGTAACGGTTTCTCCCTTGAGATTATTTAGTGCCGCCGCAAAAGCGATTCTATTTTGAGAAAGAAGTTCAATCTCTTTTTTCCAGGAGGATTTTCTGAGCGCCGGGTCTGCACTGTATGCATCGTTACGAAGCGAGTTGAATGTGGTTCCTTTTTCATCCCTGAGATTCGAGATAATCTGCTCGTGAAGCATTCCCCATGCCTCGCCGCCGGTTCTGCTCATATCGGAAGCAAGATTTTCTTCCTGCGCACTCATCTGATGCGATGTCTCCTCAATCTTTTCCTGAAGCAGATAGCGGTAGCCGGCATAAGACGGAAAGCGCCTGTAAAAATCCTCTAGTTTGAAGCTGTTGTCGTGAAGCACCGCCGAAAATTTTAGTTCAATCCGGTCATAACTCTGGATGAGTTTTTTCACTCTGGCAATGTTGTTCAGATATGCTGTATTCGTCGTATCGGTTGAGTAGATGATGTAGGAGTAAGCATTCAGGGTTCGCAGCAGGTAAATGATTTCCTCCCTCGTCTCGATGAAATTTGAAAGCCATGCGGGAAAATCGATGTCCGGTGATTTTGAAAAGGCGTCAAGAAGTCTGCCGGCTTTGTTTACGGCTGTTGTATATTTTTCAATGTCGTCTGCATATTCCCTTGATTCAAGCCCCGGATATATTGCATCGAGGTTCCAACGCGGCGGTGTATTTTTATTGCTCATGTCCTCGATTATAACACGGAAACCTCCCAAAAAACAAGGATGGAATCCCGGTTCCGCAGTTAAAAGAAGGATTTTATGTAGATGATGACGATGACGGCGCTGGTAATGAGCCTGAGTCCGCTGCCTGAGAGGAATCCAAGAAACGAGAATACGGCGGATTTCAAGGCCCGCTTAAAGTCACTGTGGTCATGGATGAGTTCGCCGATGAATGCGCCAACCAAAGGCCCCAGAAGAATTGTGACGATGCTGCCCAGAAAGACGCCCGCAAACACGCCTATTGTGGAACCGATGGAACCGGCCTTCGAACCGCCCGCTTTTTGCGTGAACATACTCGGCACGAAATTGTTCAGAATCTCGACCGCCACCGTGATTACACCCATTATTATGATTGGAACCCAGGTGATGTGCGAACGGTCGGTGAAATGCGCCAGAAGCAGTGCCGCCCAGGCAAGAGGAGTTCCAGGGATTCCCGGGATTATGCATCCGATGAGCGCGATTATAAGAAGAACTGCGGCAATTGATATGAGTATGATGTCATGCATACATATAATAATAGAAGATTTTTTCAGCAAAAGCAAGTTTTCAGCATAAACCTGACCATCCACACCCTAGTAGAGGCGGCAAAACGCCGGAACCTCGGAAAACGGGAACCACAGGAGACTGCGAAAGCCGGCTGCGGGGGCCTTCGGAAAATTTTCATACACACAATCTTCCACAACAATGGAAAATAATATAAACTAAAGTCATGGGACAGCCGAAATTATTCAGCCTCATCGACAAGGCGGTTTATGATTATAAAATGATTGAAAAGGGAGACAAAATATTAATAGGAGCCTCCGGCGGAAAAGATTCCACTGCCCTGGTTGAATATTTTTCAAACCGGATAAAGCGGCGGGGAGAGGACTTTTCATTTACTGCAATCCACATAGAAACGGATTTTGAAGGCTGCACCATGAGTCCACGCCTGAGGGAGCAGTTTAAAAGCTGGAATGTGGAGAGTGTGAATTATTTTGTCGATGTCCAAAACCGCATAAAAGAGGGGCATAAGATGAACTGCTACTGGTGCTCCATGCAGAGACGCGGAGAGCTGATTTCTTACGCCCTGAAAAACGGATACAACAAAATCGCTCTGGGACATCATTTGGACGATATTCTGGAAACACTCTTGATGAACATGCTCTTTAAGGCAAAGCTCTTTACCATGCCGCCGAGACTGGAATACGGTAAATATCCTCTCACAATCATCAGGCCTTTGTGTTATGCCGATGTGGAAACGATAAAGGAACACGCCTCAAAATCAGGATACATCAGCACCACCTGTACCTGCATGTATCAGGACAATTCAGGAAGAAAGGATGCGC
>DGXM01000018.1:19162-23716 GCA_002396325.1 Treponema sp. UBA4232 | reverse complement strand
AACCTTTACCTGACCACTCAGCTCTCGGAATTGGGAATCCCGATGGTGGTTGCCGTAAACATGATGGACGTTGTGAAAAAGAACGGCGACAAAATCCACATCAAGGAAATGTCGGAGACTCTGGGATGCCCCGTTTACGAGATTTCCGCATTGAAGGGAACGGGATGCATCGAAGCCGCGGAAGGAGCGGTCGCACAGGCCAAGACAAAGAAGCCGATGATGTACAAGCACCGCTTTGAAGGCTCCGTTGAACACGCACTTGCCCACATCGAGGAAGCCATTATTCACGACAAGCCCGCCGAGCAGCACAGATGGTATTCAATCAAACTGTTCGAGCGCGATGCAAAAGTCATTGAACAGCTTGGTGTTTCCCAGGACAAACTCGCACACATTGAGGAAGACATCAAATCCTGCGAAAAGGAACTGGATGACGACAGCGAATCAATCATCACGTCGGAACGCTACAAGTACATCGAGTCAATCATCAAAAAGTGCATGACAAAGAAAGACAAGAACAGGCTCACAACCTCAGACAAGATTGATAAGGTGGTCACAAACCGCTGGCTTGCACTTCCGATTTTCGCGGTGGTGATGTTCCTGGTTTATTTTGTCTCGATAACGACCGTGGGAACCTGGGTAACAGACTGGACAAACGACGGACTCTTCGGAGACGGATTCTATCTGTTCGGACACGGACGCGCTGAATATGATGAGGCTGTCACGGAAGTCGCAAAGAACACAATGTGGACTGACGATGTGATTACCGTTGTAAAGGCCGCCGCAGACAAAGGGGCAATCGGTGCAGATGAAGTTCTCGGAGCCATCGAGGACGAGGACTACGGTGCATTCGAAGAGGCCTACGGATTCTATGCCGAGGATATGGCTGAAGACGGATTCGACATCACGGAAAAAATCGATGCCGCGATGGAAGAGCTTCCCGACCCCGCAGAACAGGAAGGCGGCTGGTGGATTCCAGGTATTCCGGTGCTGATTGAAAACGGACTTGACGCCATTGGTTGTGCAGACTGGCTCAAGAGTCTGATTCTTGACGGTATCGTGGCCGGTGTGGGTGCAGTCCTCGGATTCGTTCCCCAGATGCTCGTTCTGTTCATCTTCCTTGCATTCCTTGAGTCCTGCGGTTACATGGCTCGCATCGCATTCATCCTTGACCGCATCTTCCGCCGCTTTGGTCTTTCCGGAAAATCATTCATCCCGGTTCTTATCGGAACAGGTTGTGGAGTTCCCGCCGTTATGGCAAGCCGCACAATCGAAAACGAAAGAGACCGCCGCATGACAATCATGACGACGACATTCATCCCCTGCGGCGCCAAGCTTCCGATTATCGCACTGATTACAGCCGCTCTTTTCCACGGTGCATGGTGGGTCGCCCCGAGTGCATACTTCGTCGGAATGGCCTCAATCATCATCTCTGGAATCATGTTGAAAAAGACAAAGCCGTTTGAAGGTGAAGTCGCTCCGTTCGTTATGGAACTTCCTGCATACCACTGGCCCACAGTCTCAAGCATTCTCCGCTCAATGTGGGAGCGCGGATGGTCATTCATCAAGAAAGCCGGAACCATCATCTTGATTTCTTCCATCGTAATCTGGGCAGGTTCCGTGTTCGGATGGACAGACGGAAAGTTCGGATTCAACGCCGACCTTGAGCTTGCAGACAGCATCCTCGGAAAGATTGGAAATGGAGTGAAGTGGATTTTCGCACCGCTGGGATTCGGTGATGCGACCGCCACAGTGGCTACAGTCATGGGTCTTGTGGCAAAGGAAGAGGTTGTCGGTGTCTTCGGAGTCTTGGACTTCCAGGGTCTAGGCTCACAGCTGGCCGGTTACTCATTCCTCTTGTTCAACCTGCTCTGTGCTCCTTGTTTCGCGGCAATCGGTGCAATCAAGAGGGAAATGAACAACGCAAAGTGGACATGGGCCGCAGTAGGTTACCAGTGTGCATTCGCTTATTCAGTGTCTCTGATTGTCTATCAGGTAGGTTGTGCATTCACAGGCCGCTTGAACGTGGTCGGACTTATCGCAGCCATTGCATTGCTCGCTTTCATCTGCTATATGCTCTTCAGAAAGCCCCGTGTAAAGGTTCAGTAATTCAAATCATCCGCAGGCCCCGAACTTACCGAAGGAAGATTCCCCGGACGGGCAAAGGGCCTGTATAAACTGCAGGAAGGTGTGGCTATGGGAACATTCATCGTATCATTGATTCTGGTTCTTATCGTAAGTGCAATACTCATAAACGAAATCAGGAATGTAAAGCAGGGAAAAAGTTCCTGTGCCGAAGGATGTGCATCCTGTACAACTTCCTGCAGCGGCGGAAGCTGTCCCTCAGCCGAAAAAATGCTCAACGGCATTGAAAAAATCAGCCGGCAGCTTTCTAAAGACGAATCAACACACTCCGTTCCGCACGAATAAAAAAATAAAATCCTATCCTCTTAGAATCAAGCCCCAAACCCAGTCCGTGAACCGACCTATCGGGATTATGTCAATGTCAAAGGCGGTTTCGGCAATAATGATTGCAAAAAGAACCCACGTGCCGTACTTATACCACTTCGCCTCCGTCTCAGGCTTCAGATTAAGACCGGCAAGAAAAATGTGGCTTCCGTCAAGCGGCGGCAAAGGCAGGATGTTGAAGGCAAAAAGCCCGATGTTTATAATTCCGGCATAAAGAAGCACATTCAGAGCGCCAAGGGCAAAATCGGTAAGCTGTGAATTCTCCCAAAGCGGAAACGAAAATTTCAGCGCAAACAAACACACAAGTCCAAGCACAAGATTCGACAGAGGTCCCGCGGCAGCGATTATGGCTTTATCACGTCGGGGATGCTTCAATTTATCAGGTCTGAACGAAACAGGCCTGGCCCATCCGAAACCGGCAAACAGAATGAAAATGAAGCCCATCAAATCAATGTGCCTCAAAGGATTCAGTGTAAGTCTCCCCTCTTCCTTCACAACGTCATCCCCAAGCTTGTAAGCCGCAAGGGCATGGCAGTATTCATGAATGGTGAACCCGGCCACAATCCCCGGCACTGAATAAAGTTTTCCAATAATGTCAATTCCAGCCATCTGAATCCTTTTTTTTCATGGAACCCCGGAATACTTCAGTTCTCCGGGGCAGCTCTGAAAATGCCTTTATTTTTCCTTGTGGCGTTTGTCCAGCTCGTCGTAAACATCCTGCCAGGTCACGCCTTCCTTGTACATCAGCACAGAGGCAAAATAGAACAAATCAGCGGCTTCCCAAATCACTTCGTCCTTTCCTTCCGCCTCAGTAAGCTCCTCGGCTTCTTCCATCACCTTTTCACGCACACGCTTGTCGTTCAGTGTGGCAGTATAGCTTCCGGGACGCGGGTTTGCAAATCTTTCGGAAATGGTCTGGTACAATCTTTCCATATTGCTCTTCGCATCCGGATCGGCACCAAAACAGGTCCAGCTTCCGGTGTGGCATGTTCCTCCGTTCGGCTCCACCGTGGCAAGAACAGTGTCCCTGTCGCAGTCAAGACGCATTTTCTTCACATCGAGGAAATGCCCGCTGGTCTCACCCTTTGTCCAAAGTGTGCTGCGTGTCCTGCTGAAAAACGTAAGTTTCTTCGTTTCGAAAGACTTGGCCAATGCATCTTTGTCCGCATATCCCATCATCAAAACTTCACCGGCAGTGCTCTGTGCAATCACGGGAACCATTCCGCCGACCTTCTCCCAGTCAACGCAGCCGATGAAACTGTCCTTCAAGCTCACCTTTCCGGTATAAAGGGCCATTCCAAGCTGAACGTCGCAGCCCATCTTCTCAAGCTCAACAATCTGCTCAAGGGAATTCACTCCACCGGCGGCAACAACACGGCACTTCACGGCATCGCGCAAAGACTTCACCATGCCCATATCGGTACCCTGCATGCAGCCTTCCTTTTCAACGCACGTAAACAAAAGCTCGCTCGCGTATTTCTCGGCCTCTTTGGCACCTTCAATCAAACTGATGTCCGCGGTCTCTGTCCATCCCTTAAGCGCAATCTTTCCGTTGATAGCGTCAACAGAAATAATCACCCTTTGCTTCCCGACTGCCGCCACAAGCTCTTCAAGAAAAGCCGTATTCAAAATGGGATCGGTCCCGGTCTTTCTGTCGGCATTCCAGGCGGCGGATCCGATAATCACTTTTTCCGCACCCAGGGAAATCAGCTGACGTGCTTTCTTCACATTGCGTATGCCGCCGCCCACACGCACATTGCCCCTGCGCAACAAACTCTTCAAAAGCGGCGTGTTTTTCGTATTGCCCTTTTCGTCTGTATTTCCAAGAGCGGCATCAAGGTCAATAACCGCAACTTCGCCGTAAGTGTTGAAATCCGAAATCAAATCATCGGCATCATCGCGCTGCAGCACCAAATCCCTGCCGTTCTTCAGCTGGACCACGTGTCCGTCTTTCATATCAATAGAAGAAATAACCATAATGGCAGAGTATAACAAATTTCCGCAAATTATACAATCAACACCAACACGGGTATGGAGCGGAGCTCTGCATCTGTGCCGGAACATATTCCCTCCTTGCTTTTTTCCTGC